>JAFODV010000132.1 GCA_017380515.1 Alistipes sp. | reverse complement strand
GTTGAAGGAACTTATGTTCTTCTTCAAGACACTGTTTACTTTGTTGAAGATGGTGCTCAGGTGCTTAGAAGTCAAACGCAGCAAAGTGCAAGTTTATTGCATAGGACTGCTCAAGCTTTTTTAAGACAAAAAAAACAATAAAAATAGAAAAAACAAAATAGTAGTTGCGAACCCCTAAAAAAAATTATAGCACTCAATTTCGTTATACCATTTTTACCACCTCCCTCATTACCCTAAAACATCTTCTCAGTCAACCTCATATTAATCCCTATAATTTTTCAAAATTATCACAGCAAACTATTGCGCATTCAGTAAAAAATTCTTACCTTTGCGCAAATTATAATAATAATATGAAGCGAGCACTAAATAACCAGTCGAATCGAGCTCTTCGCAACGAGCAGTTGTCGGGTTATTTTCCCTGTTCTAATTCATTTGGAAATACTGTTTTTAATTAATATTGGCGACTCTTTGGGTCGCCTGTTTTTTTTATATATGAGCAACCTACGAACTATCATTAAGAACGGCGCAATCTATGGTGCTGAAATCGAGGACATAGCAATCGTTGACGGCCGCATCGCAGAGCGTGGCGCAAACATCACACCCAACTCTGGCGACAGAGTAATCAACGCTGAAGGCTTGGTCGTAGCACCAGCATTTGTCGACGTTCACGTACACCTTCGTGAGCCAGGCTACGGCTACAAGGAGCGCATCGAAACTGGCACTATGGCAGCAGCACGTGGTGGCTATACCACCGTATGTCCTATGCCAAATCTCAACCCTGTGCCCGACAACATAGAGAACCTTAAGGCGCAGCAGGACATCATCGACCGAGATGCTAAAATCGAGGTGTTGCCATATGCTGCAATCACCATTGGTCGTAAGGGTGAGGAGCTTGTAGATATTGCATCGCTCCATGACAAGGTATGTGCCTTCTCAGACGACGGAAGTGGCGTTCAGGTGGATGGCATGATGGAGCGTGCGATGATGGAGGCTGTGAAGTACGACTCACTCATTGCCGCACACTGCGAAGATGAGTCTTTGCTCCATGGTGGCTACATCCACGATGGCGAGTATGCCCGTGAGCATGGCCACAAGGGCATATGCTCGGAGAGCGAGTGGGGTCAGGTGAAGCGTGATATTGAGCTTGCCGAGAAGACTGGTTGCCGCTACCACGTATGCCACATATCTACTAAGGAGACTGTTCAGCTTGTACGTGAGGCTAAGGCACGTGGCGTGAAGGTAACGTGCGAGACAGGCCCTCACTACCTAATATTCACTGATATGGATCTTCAGGAGGATGCCCGCTGGAAGATGAATCCACCAATCCGCTCGGCAGAGGATCGCGCAGCGCTCATCGAGGGTATCAAGGACGGCACTATCGACATGATTGCCACCGACCATGCTCCACACTCTATTGAGGAGAAGTCGCGAGGCTTGAAGGATAGCGCCATGGGCATCGTAGGTCTTGAGACAGCCTTTGCAGCACTCAATACCCACTTAGTAAAGAAGGGCGTAATCAGCCTTGAGCACCTTATCAAGATTATGAGCCATAACCCTCGCAAGGTATTCCGCATCGAGGGAGGCATCGAAGTTGGCCAGCGTGCCGACATCGTGCTCTTGGACACTAACAAGGAGTGGAGAGTAGATAGCAACAACTTCTACTCCATGGGCAAGATCACCATGTTCGACGGACACGAAATGACGGGCGATGTGGTGATGACCCTACATCGTGGAGAGATTGTTTACGACAACAAAACAAAATAATATATAAAACACAAAAATCGATGAAACCATTTACCAAGAAACTTGTACTTGAGAATGGACGAGAGTTTCCAGGCTACGGATTCGGCTCGAACCGCATAGCGGTATGCGAGATCGTGTTCAACACCGCAATGGTGGGCTACCAGGAGATCATCTCTGACCCAACGTACACCGACCAGATTGTTGTGATGACCTACCCTCTTATGGGCAACTACGGATTCATGGACGAGGACTTCGAGAGTAAGTTCCCAACCATGGGCGGTATGGTTGTTCGTGAGGTATGTGAGTCGCCAAGCAACTTCCGCTACACCAAGACCATGAACGAGACCTTCGAGGAGCTCGACATTCCAGGCATCAGCGGTGTCGACACTCGTATGATTACTCGCATCATTCGCAACGAGGGTACTCAGAAGGCTGTTATCGTTGACATCAATACAACCAATGAGGAGGCTTTGGAACTTATCCGCACAACAGCACCACGCCACGACCTTGTTGAGCGCATCAGCTGCAAGAAGCGCTGGTTCTCACGCACACCTAACCATAAGTGGGACGTAGTGGCCATCGACTGCGGTATTAAGTATAGCTTTATCCGCCAGCTCAACATGAAGGGTTGCAACGTCACAATCGTGCCATTCAACTCGTCAGCCGAGGAAATTATGGCTTTCAACCCTGACGGCATCTTCCTATCAAATGGTCCAGGCGATCCTGCCGACGTTCCTGGCGTATGCGAGGTTGTTAAGCAGTTGCGTGGCAAGCTTCCTATCTTTGGCGTTGACC
This sequence comes from Alistipes sp., assembly GCA_017380515.1. Taxonomy (GTDB): domain Bacteria; phylum Bacteroidota; class Bacteroidia; order Bacteroidales; family Rikenellaceae; genus Alistipes. The sequence continues at coordinate 1,336 of JAFODV010000132.1, read as the reverse complement.
TCGGTCATCAGATTATCGCCATGTCATATGGCGCTAAGAACGAGCGCTTGAAGTTTGGCCACCACGGCTGCAACCACCCTGTAAAGTGCTTGGAGAATGGCAAGCTTGAGATCGTGTCACAGAACCACAACTTCGTGGTTAACGAGGAGTCGTTGGCTGGCACATCACTCACAGTTACCCACCGCAACCTTCTCGACAACACCGTTGCTGGTATCGAGTCACCTGTTGACAAGGTGTTCTCTGTACAGTATCAGCCTGACTGCTCGCCAGAGGCAAGCAGCACATATCTCTTCGATAAATTCATCAAACTAATGGAGGAGTAAACTATGCCAAAGAGAACAGATATAAAGAAAGTAATGGTTATCGGCTCTGGCCCTATTGTCATTGGCCAGGCTGCAGAGTTCGACTACGCAGGAACACAGGCGTGTCTTGCACTTAAGGAGGAGGGTTATCAGGTTATCCTTGTTAACTCAAACCCTGCAACCATCATGACAGATACTCATATTGCCGATAAGGTATATATGGAGCCGCTTACACTTGAGTATGTAGCAAAGATCATTCGCTACGAGCGTCCTGACGCTATCGTTCCAGGCTTGGGCGGTCAGACAGGTCTTAACCTTGCTGTGCAGCTTGCAAAGAAGGGCATTCTTGAGGAGTGTGGCGTTGAGATTCTTGGTACGTCGTTCACCTCTATCGAGGAGGCTGAGGATCGCGAGCTCTTCAAGGAGCTATGTATGCGCATTGGCGAGCCAGTTATCCCTTCACGCATCACCAATTCTATTGAGGAGGGCGTTGAGGCAGCTAAGGAGATTGGCTACCCAGTAGTTCTTCGCCCAGCATTTACGCTTGGTGGTACGGGTGGTGGTTTTGCCGACAACGAGGAGGAGTTGCGAGATGTTATGCGCAATGCTCTTGCCCTCTCGCCTATCCACCAGGTACTTGTCGAGAAGAGCATCAAGGGCTACAAGGAGATTGAGTTCGAGGTTATGCGCGATAAAAACGACACGGCTATTGCTATCTGCTCGATGGAGAATGTGGACCCAGTGGGTATCCACACTGGTGACTCTATCGTTGTTGCTCCAAGCCAGACTCTTGCTGCTAAGGAGTATAACATGCTTCGCTCAAGCGCCTTGAAGCTTATCCGTGCCCTTAAGATTGAGGGTGGTTGCAACGTTCAGTTTGCTCTCGACCCACTATCGTTTAGATACTTCATCATCGAGGTTAACCCACGTGTTAGCCGCTCATCAGCCCTCGCCTCAAAGGCCAGTGGCTACCCTATCGCACGAGTTACAGCAAAGGTTGCTGTGGGTCTCACTCTCGACGAGATTCAGATTGC
>JAFODV010000131.1 GCA_017380515.1 Alistipes sp. | reverse complement strand
TGGACAGATATTGAAATCAATAAGGTTTATCCCTATCAGACACCATTGTTAGAAACCGAGGAACAAGTGGAATTTGACATTTCAACTTCTGTCTACAATAGCGCCTCCTTCAACTCTGATTTGGTCTGTATTGGAACCACCTGGCGCTTAACCAGATGCGTGACGACCGTGACACTATCCTCTTTATCGACCCAGGTTTCCCTGTGCAGAAGGCGCAGTGTAAGGTTCAGGGCATCCGCTTCGAGTCGTTCGACGTTATCGACTATCGTGGCAAGAAGCTTGAGGAGAAGCTTGAGGAGATACTCTCATCGGGCCGTATCAGCGGTATGATCTACTCTAACCCTAACAATCCTACATGGATGTGCCTCAATGAGGAGGAGTTGGAGATTATCGGTCGCATGGCTACCAAGTATGATGTTGTTGTTGTCGAGGACTTGGCATACCTCAACATGGACTTCCGTGAGGATCGTTCTAAGCCATTTGAGGCTCCATACCAGCCATCTGTAGCTCGCTATACTAACAACTGCTTGCACCTCTTGTCAGGTTCAAAGATGTTCTCATATGCAGGTCAGCGTATTGCTATCGTTGCTATGAACCCAGCTCTTGCTGAGCGTTGCTACGATGCATTTGCTAAGAAGTATGGCAACGATGGTGAGTTCCGTCGTAACTTCATCTTCAACATCCTCTATGTGTTGTCATCGGGTGTGCCTCACTCAGCACAGTATGCTTTGGCTGCTATGTTCCGTGCTGCATCTGATGGTCGCCTCGACTTCGTAGGTCACACACGTGAGTATGCACGTCGTGCACAGCGTGTTAAGGAGATTATGATCAAGAATGGCTTCCACATCGTATACGACAAGGACTGCGAGCAGGAGGTTAGCGATGGTTTCTTCTTCACGTTCGGTTATAAGGATATGACTGGCGAGCAACTTATCAACAAGCTTATCTACTATGGTATCTCGGCTATCACACTTGCACCTACGGGTAGCTCTCGCGAGGGCTTGCGTGGTTGCGTGTCGATGATTTCGGACTATCAGTATGACGAGCTTGACAAGCGACTTCGTCTATTCAGCCAAGATTATTAATGTAATAGGGCTGCCCGCTTCGGACAGCCCTTCTTAAACAATAAAGGTATGAATTTAGTTAGTGCGGCTGAAGCCGTCAAACTCATTAAATCGGGTGATTCGGTATATATCCAGGGTTCGACATCTATACCAGAGGTGTTGGTACAGGCAATGACCGACCGTGCGCCCGAGCTTCGTGGCGTTAAGGTATACACGGCCTTTGCTATTGGTCGCTTCGACGCCCCTTATGCTAAGGCGGAGCTTCGTGACTCGTTTGAGCCACTCAGCTTCTTCGTTGCAAACAACCTCCGCAAGGCCATCAGCGAGGGCGTTGCGCAGACTATCCCAGCATTCTTGGGCGAGATTCCATTCTTGTTCCGCTCGGGTCAGGTGCCTTTGGACGTCACACTTCTCAACGTGTCAGAGCCTGACGAGGATGGCTACTGCTCGTATGGTGTCTCTGCCGACCTTGCATTCTCTGCTGCAGAGTGCTCAAAGGTTATCATTGCACAGGTAAATAAGTATATGCCTCGCACGTTTGGTGATCCTGTTATCCACGTGTCGAAGATCGACGCTATGGTGCGTGGCGACGAGCCATTGGTTGAGGTGCCTACAGTTGTTCCTAATGATGTGGAGCGTCGAATTGGTAACTTCATCGCGCAGGAGATTCCTGATGGTGCTACATTGCAGATTGGCGTAGGTGGTATTCCTAATGCTGTGCTTGATGCATTACATGGTCACAAGCACCTTGGCTTGCACACTGAGGCTATGACCGATGGCGTGGTGCCTCTTATCCAGAAGGGTATCATCGACAACTCACTCAAGAAGCTCTATCCTGGTCAGTCGCTTGCATGCTTGTGCTTGGGTAGCCAGCGCCTCTACGACTACTTGCACAACAATCGTGACGTGGTAATCCGTGATGTTGCTTGGACTAACGACCCACAGAACATTCGTCAGAACCCTAAGGTTATGGCTGTGAACTCAGCTATCGAGATTGACCTTACTGGTCAGATTTGTGCCGACAGTATTGGCGAGCGCATCTTCTCGGGTGTTGGAGGTCAGCACGACTTTATGTATGGTGGTGCTTTGTCGGAGGGTGGCAAGTGCTTCATTGCTCTTCCATCTATCACTACCAAGGGTCAGTCTAAGATTGTGCCTACGCTTACTAAGGGTGCTGGTGTTGTCACCACACGCTTCCAGGCCCAGTATATCGCTACTGAGCATGGTATCGTCTACTTGCGTAATAAGTCGTTGGCTCAGCGTGCTAAACTTCTTATCTCGATTGCTGATCCATCAGTACGTGAGGATTTGGAGAGAGCTGCAGTTGAGCGTTTCGGTATAGGATTCCTAAGAGCTAATATCTAATAGCTTGAACATAAAACAAATAGCGGGGTTGCCATCAGACAACCCCGCTATTTGTTTGTTTACTGATAAGTTACTCAGCAATATACTCGAATGCCTTGCTCTCACCTACCTTACAGTATGATGAGTTAACAACCTCCCAGCGGTTGTTAGCATCCTTAGCTGATACGATTACAAGAACACCCATGTTCTCCCACTTCCACTTTGTGCTTGTGATAGGGAGCGACAATGCAACGTCATAAGTCTGACCCTTCTCGATAACGCCTACTGACTCACCAGCTACGTTGTTCTTAGAGTACTGGCCAGAGATGTTACGAAGAGCGTAGTTGTAGATCTTGTGGTAGTCCTTAGTAGCACCTGCCTGTCTATCGCTCTTGATGCCGCTCTCAAGCAACCATGCAACAACCTTATACTCCTTAGTAACATTAGCCTTAACCTGAGCTGCGCAGTAGATATTTGAGTTGTCGCCCTCAACTGCCATAGAGATACCTACATCAGCACCATCCTTCTTAACACACTGCTGAAATGCAGCAATAACCTTGTTTACAGTTGTCTGACCACCATAGTTACCAACTGTTGCGCCATAGAAGTTGATGTTGAGGTTAGGATAACCATCAGGCTCCTGCATCTCGTTCAAAGCGTTAGCAGCTGCTGAGTTACCAGGGTCGCCTCCAGCCATTGAACCTGCGTGGCAAGTAACCTCGTTGTAGTGGATGTGCCAATCAGTCTCCTCCAAAAGTTTAAGAGACTCAGTCATCATAGGGCAGTAACCGCAGTTAACACCTGTGTGGTCGATAAGAACTACACGGTGGTTGAATGCAAGGTTCTCTGGCTGAGGGTCAGCAGGAACCTCTGGCATCTGAGCCATAACGGTGATAGTTACGTTGTTAGAGCTCTCAGCACCATAAGTAGCGTTGAATGTGTAGCTACCTGAAGTCTCAGGTGTCCATGGATTTGAAATCTTGTTGAGCTGGCTGTCGTAGATAGATACGTACTTTGTTACGTCTGTGGTCTCGCCTGTCTCAGCATCCTTCATTGTAGCAGTGAAGGTTACAGACTCACCAAGCTGAAGAGTGGTCTTATCAGCGCTTAGGGTAATTTTACCTGTTGGCTCTGGTGCTTGCTCGGGCTCACAACCAACAAAACCAATTACAGCTGCGCAGAGAAGCGCAAGAAACTTTGTGATTTTCATTGTTTTAAATGGTTTTAGTTATTGATAATTAGTTGTTATAGTCATACAATACTGAGTCGTTGATAGGGCAGATAACAACGTTTGCAACGTCATATTTGTTGTTAGCGCCCTTCTTCGATACGATAAGCATAACCTTCATATTGTCGCGATTCCAATTGTTGCTATCTATATTGAGGTTGAGAATCTGTGATGCTGTCTTGCCAGCCTCAATCTCGCCAAGCTCATAGCCAGTCATAGGTGATGATGTTGCCACCTGACGAATAGAGTTGTTGTGAATGTTCATCCACTCGGCAGTAGCATTTGTCTGCTGACCCTCGATGTTGTCCTCGAGCAACCACGCAGTGATGCTATACTCGCCAGCTACGGCAGCCTTAACCTCTGCGTTAACAACAACAGCCTTTGTAGCCATGTTTGTTGATGCTGCAATACCTGCATCTGCATTCTCCTTCCACAAAGCGTCAATCTGGCTTTTGATGTGCTCAGCATTGTATGACGACGATGTTGGGTATGCGAAGTTGTAGTTGAGTGTAGGGTAGTCGGTCACGCCATAGTATGATGTAACCGCTGCTGCCGCTTTTGAGTATGATGGGTCTGAGGTGTTGTATGTGTGCGCCATAGCCTCGTGGTATTTAGAGTGGTAGTCGCCAGTCTCGGCAACCTCCTTGAGCGCCTTCATCATCTGAGGGCAGTAGCCACAGTGGGTACCAGTGTGGTCCACCAACAAGATGTGGTGCTTGAACGAGGTGTTAGCTGCGTCGTTATCCTCAGGAAGTGCTGGAACAGTAGGAGTTACAACAACCTTGATGTCATTAGAGATAGCATCGCCAACAACAGCATAGAAAGTGTACTCGCCATCCTCGGTTGGGGTGAATGGGTTCTCCACCTGCGAAAAGTCGTGAGTCTTGTCGAAGATGACAGCGTTAGCAGTAACATTTGTGCCGTTTATGTCCTCAACAACAAAGTTGATAGGAGTGTTTACCACAACAACGCTCTCTGCGCTGAGCTTGATGTCGTCAGTAGCCACAGGGCCATTGTCTGGTCCGTCGCAGCTAACAAGCATTGTTGCAGCAGCTGCTATCAAAGTAAATAGTTTTGTAAACTTCATATTATATTATTATTCAATATGTTTAGAATGAGAGTGTGATTGCAAGGTTGAAGCCTGTGTAAGCTGGCTGCTTGCGGCATACACCACCTGAGCATACGATACCCTCGCGGTTACGACCATACGAAAGCTGTGCACGGAAGCTGTTGTGAGTGAAGCTTGCACCTACCTGGTAGTAGTGCAAAAGCTCGTGACTCTCCTCCTGAGTGCTATTGTGGAAGTATAAGTTGTCGTACATAGCATTCTCTGGGTCGTTCATCTTCTCGCAGTTCCACATATCGCTAACATAGAAGCTGAACTTTGGTGCAAAGTTGTACTCAATAGTAGCTGCTACCCAGTCACCCTGGTAGTTGTCGGCAGCAAGATACTGAGCCTCAAAACGCATAGAGTGCTTCTTGTTGATCTTGTAGGTTGCGTCAACTACGAAGATGTGTGCATCAGCATAGTGGCCATGCTCCATATCGTACTTGTCAACATCCTGACGCTGATATGAGTAGAAGAAGGTAGTCTTCCATGTCTTGTTCCACTGACGCTCTACATCAACGTTGAAGTCCAACCATATGTTGCGACCCTCACGCTTAGCGAAATCGTCAACATTGCCGTCGATGCGGCCACCGCCAAACTTGTGGTCGAGGGTGTTGAACATTGAGAAGTTTGCGTGGAAGTTCCAATACTTGTTACGCACCTTAGGGTTACGCAATGAGTAGTAAACGTCGATCTGACCACCAATCTCATCACCAGTTACTGCGCCCATGTATGGGTTGAGACCTGCGAGAGAGTAGGTGTGCTGGCGAACGAGTGTAGGTACATAGTTGAGGAGATTACCACCTGATGCAAATGCCGCACCATCAAGGAGGGCTGCACGTGTGGTCATACCACGCATACGGCGGAAGTTAGCCGATACAGAGAAACGCTTGTAGTTGTAGCCAAGGTCGAGGTATACGGCGTTGCCCTTACCTGCCTCGTCGTTCATCGCAAAGATGTCATTGTTGAGCTTTGCTGCATACTCGCCACGGAATGTGAAGCCCGAATACTCGAAGTTTGCGCGACCAGAGACCAAGTTAAGAATCTTGCTATCAATGCCACGGAACTCTATAGATGAGATATCGTTCAAGTAGCGACCAACGTAGCTACCCTCGATAGATGCATAGCCATCGTTCCAGCCAGCCATGTCTGAGATAGAGAGTGAGAGATCACCACCCCATACAACATTCTTAGTACGTACATCGTAAACACGTGGCAAACCAGCCAAAACCTTAACAGATACCATGTTGTTGAAGTTGTAGTGTGCACGAGCACCTGCCAATGAGTTGTTGAAGGCAAGGTTGCGATCCTCGTAAGCTCGGAAGATAAGACCGTTACCAAACTGGTCAAAAATGTCACCTACACGAACACCCCAGTTCTGATCCTCCCACTGAACATACTTTGTGAGGAAGCCAGTCATGTTTGACTTACGAGACTGGTAGTCATAGAGATCATAGCCATAAAGAGCAGGAAGGTAGGCATCTACCTGAACACCTGCCGAGAACTTACCTAATGTGTAGTCAACCTTAAGGAAGTCGTTAGAACCGAAGTTACCACGCTTACGATCCTCATCCTTGTAGAGGTCGATATCTGCAAGGACCTCGTCCTTCATGTAGTAGCTGCTGTTGCTCTCCAAGGCGATAGATACTTGACCCTCACCAGCCTTGATCTGAGCAGATGCCTCATTTACGCAGAAAGTTGCACATAGTGCAACGCCCATAAAGAGTAAAAATTTCTTCATTCTGTAAAGTTTATATTTTTGCACACAAGGGAGCTACCGCAAAGTAACTCCCTGTGACAATAATTTAGTAATGATTACTTAAGCTCCTTAATCTTCTCGAAGAGCTCCTCCTCGCTACCAGGAGTGTAGCCTGAGTGTGAGTAAACGATGTTGCCCTGACCGTCAACGATGAATGTGTGAGGAGTGAGGCTCACGTTCATAGCACGCTTGAAGTCCTGGTTCTTGTCGTAGAGACATGTGTAGTCGTCCCAACCCTGACCCTGAGTCATTGCACGTGCGCGGCTTACGGTACGAGCGTCGTCAACAGATACTGCAACAACCTTCATGTCTACCTCCTCCAACCAATCTGGGAGGTTGTTGTTGATGGCGTTAAGCTCCATGATACATGGCTTGCAAGTGGTTGACCAGAATGAGATGATCATTGGTGTGCCGTCAACAATCTCACGTACTGAGATTAGCTTGCCCTCCTGGTTCTCAATCTTTACATCTGGCAAAGTCTGAGCTGAAGCGCTGAAGCCCATAACAAGGGCAAACATCAAAAACATTAGCTTTTTCATGGTTCAAAAGTATTTTAAGTTAATTTTGTCTACTAATCCGTGGTGTTGTGACCGAATGTTGCATGGTCTACGTTTTACTATTTATAACGTATGTCCTCACTGCTTTGGTATGCAGCAACTTAGTCGCTCGACACCTTATTATATATTTTATTTGTGCGCAAGATAGTGATTTTTTAGCAAACCTACGCAATCTTTCGCAAAAAAAATGGCGAATCGCCCAAAAATGGTGGCGAAGCTATCGTAGCGCCACTATATTACGCTCGCTACTTGCCCTACACTTTTTAGCTTGACCTTTTTACCTTCCACTTTTTTTTGTATATTTGCGCAGATATAGAAACATAAAAATCAAAATATGATGAAGAGACTATTTACAATTTTGAGCATGGCACTTGTTGTGTTGCTCGTAGCCTTTGGCACTGCTTGCAATGGAGAGAAGAGTCCTAAGCAGGGTATCATCACCGTCGAGAACGGTCAGTTTATGCGTAACGGCAAGCCCTACTACTTCGTAGGTACTAACTTCTGGTATGGCGCAATACTCGGCTCTGAGGGTGAGGGTGGCAATCGTGAGCGCTTGTGCAAGGAGCTCGACTTTATGAAGGCCAACGGTATCGACAACCTACGCATATTGGTAGGTGGCGAGGGTGAGAATGGCCTCTTGGGAAAGATTGAACCTAATCTGCAGCCTAAGCCCGGCGAGTATAATGACGAGGTGTTGGCGGGTCTCGACTACCTTATGATGGAGCTCGGCAAGCGCAATATGACAGCCGTACTATATTTTAATAATGCGTGGGAGTGGAGCGGTGGCTACACCCAGTATGTGGCCTGGGCAAACAACACTCCTGTGCTCGTTCCACGCGTCGACGGCTGGTTCTCGTACAACACCTTTGCTGGTGAGTTTGTGCGCAATGAGCGTGCTAAGCAGATATTTTATGACCACGTAAAGTTTGTCGTGAGCCGCACAAATCGCTATACCGGCATCAAGTATATCGACGATCCTGCAATTTTCTCATGGCAGATTTCGAACGAGCCACGTGCCTTCAGCTCAAAGGAGCAGGACAACAAGGAGCACTTCGCAGAGTGGCTTGCTACATCGGCAAAGCTTATTCGTGAGCTCGACCCTAACCACATGATTTCCACTGGTTCTGAGGGTTACTACGGCTGTGAGTGGGATATGGATCTATGCGAGAAGATTCATGCTATCGACGAGATATCATATATCAACTGCCATGTATGGCCTTACAACTGGAAGTGGATGCGTGGCGACCATATGCGTGAGGATTTGCAGAAATCGTGCGAGAATACCGAGGAGTATATCAACATGCACCTCGAGCTTGGCGAGAAGATTAATAAGCCAGTTGTTGTTGAAGAGTTTGGTATGCCTCGTGACAATATGGACTTCCATAAGGGCAGCTCGGTTGCTTGTCGCGATATGTACTACACTTTCGTGTTTGACCTTATCGTGAAGTCGAAGGAGAAGAATGGTGTGTTTGCTGGCTGTAACTTTTGGAGCTGGGGTGGCTATGCAGAGACTCATGTCGAGGATCACGAGTATTGGGCTAAGGGCGACGACTACACTGGCGATCCAGCACAGGAGCAGCAGGGCCTAAACTCAATATTTGTTGAAGATGAGTCGACAATGGCTATCATTCGCAATACAAACAAGGCTCTTGGTAATATTGCTGAGTAACATTTAATAAATTAATATAATGCGACGATATTTAAGTTGTATTTTGGGTGTGGTGCTATCGCTTTTAGTTGTAGCACCACTCTCGGCTAAGGGGCTCTTGGAGCTTCGTGCCGAGTGCACCAACGATTGGATATATCAGGACGAGGCCTATTTCAATATCATGCTCACTGCGGGCCAACATGGAGCTTCGGGCACTGTGGTGCTGAAGATTTATACAGATAAGGGTGAAGAGCTTAAAAATCTGGTGCGTAGCTATGCCATCAAGGCAGGCGAGCCGCAGCAGTTGCAATTCGTTATCGACGACCTCGGTGCGGGATTCTATATCGCTGAGATTGTTGATGATGGCAAATCTGTAAAAAGATTTAACTTTGGTGTGCGTCCCGATGATATTATTTCTGCGAAGGATGGTGCCGAAGACTTATGGTCATTTTGGGAGCAGAGTCTTAAGGAGCTCTCGGAGGTAGCTCCAGAGTATAAACTAACGCTCATGCCAAAGCTCTCTGGCTCGGTGCGTAATGTTTATGAGGTCGAGATGAAGTCGTGGGGTGGCGAGACTATTCGTGGTTACTGGGCTGTGCCTAAGGCTGCGGGAAAGTATCCTGTTGTTGTCACCTATATGGGCTATGCAGCACGCACATGGGCACCTAATGCTAATCGAAATGGCGATCGTTGCGAGTTTATCCTCTCGATACGTGGTCAGGGTCTTAATACTCCTTATAACACCTATGGTGAGTGGATGTGCTATGGCCTTGATAATAAGCAACATTACTACTATCGTGGTGCATTTATGGATACGATACGTGCTATCGACTTTGTTCTCTCGCAAGATGTTGTCGATGAGCGTTGTGTGTTGCTTGAGGGAGGCTCGCAGGGTGGCGCTCTGACACTTGCTGCCGCATCGTTGGATCGACGTGTTGCGGGTGCTGCTCCCTATGTGCCATTCTTGGGTGATTTCCGTGACTATTTCGAGATTGTCGACTGGCCAGGTAATAATTTTTTTGCCGAGGCTAAACGTCTGGGTATAAGCAATGATCAGATGTTTGCGACATTAACCTATTTTGATCTTAAGAACTTGACTGAACGTATCGAATGTCCAGTGCTCATGGGCTTCGGTTTGCAGGATGTCATCTGTCCACCGCACACAAATTTTGCAAGCTACAATAGTATTGTGGCGCCTAAGCGTTGGATAGTCTTTCCCGAAAAGGGACACAACGTGGGCTTCGAGAAGAGATGGCTCGATAGCCGCGAGGAGTTCTTCCAGCAGATTATCAAGGAGCGCTGCGGCAAAAAGTGAAAGGTTAAAGGTGACCAGTAATAAGTAATGTGCGCCACGGCGCATATATCTATATCAGCGCGGGTATTATTTTTAACACCCGCGCTTTTTTTTAGGTGAAAGGTGAAGGGTGAGAGGTGAAAAGTAAGGTGTGCTTCGCACGAGGTTAAATTCTTGATAATCACTGTCATTCTGAATGAAAGTGAAGAATCTCTCGGTGAGCGCAAACATCGAATGTACGTGCTAGCTGTGAGATCTTTCGCTAGCGCTCAAGATGACTAACAATCTAAAGAGTAATGATGCGCTAATACGCAAGTCACATATCAGCACGGGTATTATTTTTAATACCCGTGCTTTTTTAGGTGAAAGGTGATAAGTAGAGACCAAAATGAAGTGAACGACAAATTAGGGAATTTAGTGAACTTAATGAAATTAGGGAAGAATCGCTAAATTCTCTAAATTCCCTAACCTCCTTAAACCTTTTACCGTCCAGCTTTAAAACAAATGCCTGTCCATCAGAGTTTTGGACAGGCATTTGTTATTGCGTATTAATCTTGTGTAAGGTTTTATTCTAGGTGTTTTAGTGCTTCGTTGTATCCAGTTAAATCAAACTTAAATTTGTATGAGCTGAATGTGTATCTTCCTTTTGAAATTGAGAAGCTAATTTCCCCTTCTTCCTTTGCCATCTCTTTAAATTCTTGACGTTGTTTATTTGACAAACTTATGCGGCCGCTGTAGTTGTTTTGGATTACCCAATCTGAGGTTACGCCGTTTGGATATTTAACTTTGATTTTACAAATATCATCGTCTTTGGCTAGCATAGAATTGTATTCAAACAATCTTATAGATATTGAGTTAGTATCAATACTTAATGTGGCACTTAATTCAGAGTTGGTTGTTGCAGTATTACTAAAGGTGCCTTTTCCAACAAGAAATAAGAAGTGTTCGTTCGTATCATCTCCGAATGAGTCTGTATATGTTCCAAGACTCCAATTGCCTGTTCTTGTTGGAACAGGAATGTTGATTAATTCATCTTGTTTGTCTACTCTGCGGCCTTGCGTATTTATTTTATATACGGCGCGATATCTGATAGCATCATCGTATGAGCAGTTTTGGTATATAGTCCCCTTTTTGGCTGTTTCCATAGCATTTTGGTCTTGGTAAATGGTCGTGCCGTCTACGTTGTTCACACTTTCATATGCAACATTATTATGAATTAGGTATATATATTCTACTTTTGATGTAATCTCATTGCCAAATCCATTTTTACCAGTATGATTACAATGCATAATGCAAAGTGAATCGTTTATGTACTTGGTCTCAAAATTGTCTACTTTTGATGTTTCTGGGTGGTGAGAGTATTCTTTCAATGTGTTTGTAGCATTATGCATTACAGTCTCTTCCATTGTTGGGGTTTTATCAAGGCAGGCGACAGTAGATAATGAAATGACAAGAAGAAGTAAAATCTTTTTCATAATAATAAGTCTTAGGTTAAACAATTATAGGTATTTGTTAGTTTTGTCGCTGTTAGAAAGCAACCGTTTAACCCATGTGGACGAATGTCTAAAACGAAAAACGTGGGCGCACTTGATGTAACAAAGTACGACCAAGCACCCACAAAAACATAAGCACAACCCACGCCATACGACATGAGCATTCAGTGTGCCTATTGTTGTTTTTGTTAATAAAAATTGGTCGTTTTTGTTACAAACACAATAGCCCTAAATGCCATCTATAAACATTATGTATTCCGCAATGTTACTACAAATATATAAATTTTTCTAGAAAAAACAAAATTTCAGGGAGAATTTAAATCGATTACTAATTACTCTTTTCTCACTACTCATTTAAAAATAGTGTCAATATCGCTTTACCATCCAGCTTTAAAACAAATGCCTGTCCAAAATTCTGATGGACAGGCATTTGTTATATCTGTTTGCGCATGCGTGCAACGGGTATGTCGAGCATCTCTCGGTATTTGGCTACTGTGCGGCGTGCTATGCGGTAGCCTCGCTCGTTGAGTATGTCCATGAGGTTCTCGTCGGTGAGTGGGTGACGCTTATCTTCGTTGTCGATATATTCACTTAGGATTGTCTTTATCTCGTGGCTCGATACCTCCTCGCCCGATGATGTGAGCATCGCCTCCGAGAATAGCGACTTAAGGAGTATTATGCCGAAGTGCGTCTGTATATACTTGCTATTTACCACGCGCGAAATGGTTGATACGTCGAGGTCGGTACGGTCGGCAATGTCTTTCAAAATCATTGGCTTAAGCTTGCTCTTGTCGCCATCTTGGAAGTACTCACGCTGAAAGTCGAGTATTGTCTGCATCGTGCGCATAAGGGTGTCGTGGCGCTGCTTTATTGCTGATATAAACCACTTTGCCGAGTCAATCTTCGACTTTACAAACTGCACAGCTTCCTTATCCTCGCTTTTGATGGTGCCGTCAGGGGCAACGAGGTCACGTATCATATCTTTGTAGCGACGTGATATGCGTACTTCGGGAACTCCTTGTGAGTTGAGCATTAGACGTAGCTCACCATTGCTATTGTCAAGCATGAAGTCGGGGGTGATATATGGCGTGGTGTCAATGCCTCCCTCGGTGTATAGGTTGCCAGGCTTAGGCGATAGGCTACGTATGAAGTCGATGGCCTCCTTAAACTCCTCCTCGCTACAGCCCAGACGAGCTATAAGTCGCTCGTAGTGCTTCTTGGCAAACGACTCGAAATACGTGGATATAATCTTGTGGGCCAATCGCTTAGTGCTGCTGTCGAGCTTATGCTCTGGCATCTGAAGCAGAAGGCACTCCTGTAAAGATCGTGCGCCAATGCCTGCTGGCTCAAGCTCCTGCACGATGTGTAGTATGCGTTCCAGCTCCTCTACGCTCACGTCCATGCCTCGCGTGAAGGCAAGGTCGTCGCTTAGCGATGTTAGGTCGCGGCGTAGGTAGCCATCGTCGTCGATGCTGCCGACAATGTAGGCGGCTATGGTTAGCTCTTCTTCCGATAGCGAGCGGAAGCGTAGCTGCTCGACAAGCGACTCGCCAAGCGACCTGCCCTCCGAGATATATACTGGGCGCTGCTTGTCGTCCTTCGAGAAGTTGTTGATGCGAGCCTTATATGCGGGGGTGTCGTCCTCACGGCCGATGTACTCCTCTACCGATATTTTTGTTGGCTCTTCGCTACTATCCGACTGAGTGTCAGGCTCCTCCTCCAGCACGATATTCTCTTCGATTTCGCGCTTTATGCGTTCTTCAAGTTGCATTGCTGGTAGCTCCAGAAGCTTGATCATCTGGATTTGTTGTGGCGAGATTTTTGTTTGCAATGCAATGGTTTGTTGGAGTCGGTTTGCCATTGTTGTTTGTTTTTAGTTGTACCTTAATATTAAAAAACGGCCAGCCTTAGGCCGGCCGTTTGTAAGGCATTGCGTCGGTTTAGAACTCTGCGTTCTTTGGCGTACGTGGGAATGGAATAACATCGCGGATGTTGCCCATACCTGTGACGAACAAGAGCAGACGCTCGAAGCCGAGACCGAAACCAGAGTGAGGTGCTGAACCCCAGCGACGTGTGTCGAGGTACCACCATAGCTCCTTGCGGCTCATGCCTAACTCATCAACCCTTGCACAAAGCTTGCCAAAGTCTGCTTCACGCTCCGATCCACCGATAATTTCTCCAATTTGTGGGAACAAAACGTCCATAGCACGTACTGTCTTGCCATCGTCGTTCTGCTTCATATAGAAGGCCTTGATCTCCTTTGGATAGTTGATAAGGATTACAGGACGCTTGAAATGCTCCTCAACGAGGTAGCGCTCGTGCTCCGACTGAAGGTCGCAACCCCACTCGCATGGGAACTCGAACTTCTTGCCTGAAGCCTTCAATATCTCGATACCCTCGGTATAGTCGAGGCGTACGAAGTCGTTGTCGAGAACAAACTGCAAACGCTCCAACAAGCCCTTATCCCACATCTTGTTCATAAACTCAAGATCCTCACGGCAGTTCTCCATGGCGTAGCGAATGAGATACTTTAAGAAGTCCTCAGCAAGGTCCATGTCGTCCTGAAGCTCGTAGAATGCCATCTCAGGCTCAATCATCCAGAACTCAGCCAGGTGGCGTGGAGTGTTAGAGTTCTCAGCACGGAATGTAGGACCAAATGTGTAGATCTGACCCAAAGCCAATGCGCCAAGCTCACCCTCAAGCTGACCTGATACTGTCAAGCTACATGGCTTGCCAAAGAAGTCCTGAGAGTAGTCAACTGAGCCATCCTCAAGGCGTGGAGGATTCTGCATGTCGAGAGTCGACACGTTGAACATAGCACCAGCACCCTCACAATCTGAAGCTGTGATGAGTGGGGTGTGGAGATAGTAGAAGCCCTTGTCGTTGAAGTACTTGTGGATAGCGAAAGCCATGGCGTGGCGGATACGCAACACAGCTCCAAATGTGTTGGTACGTGGACGCAAGTAGGCGATGTCGCGCAAGAACTCGAGTGAGTGACCCTTCTTCTGAAGTGGGTATGTCTCAGGATCAGCTGTGCCATAAATCTCGATCTTTGATGCCTGCACCTCTACGCCTTGGCCCTGGCCAAGTGATGCTACAAGCTGGCCGTCAACGCGCAAGCATGCGCCTGTGGTTACGCCCTTGAGCTCTGCCTCGTCGATCTTTGCAAGGTCAACAACAACCTGAATGTTTGCTACGCATGATCCGTCATTGAGTGCTATGAAGGCTACATTTTTGTTGCCTCGCTTGGTGCGCACCCAGCCCTTGACTGTGACTTCTCTGCCGTCGCCCTCCATCTTGAGAATCTCGGCAATACGTGTAAGTTTCATACTCTTTATATATTTTATTTTGATTTTGTTCGTTATCTTAGGCGTGGTAACGCCATAATATCGTGCAAAATTACTAAAAAATTATAAACGATTGCATACTTATATGCTTTTTTTGTACCTTTGTGCTAAATTGATGCTATGAAAAAAGTAATATTATACACTATCGTCCACCTTGCCATGGTGCTCTTTGCTGGCCAGCAGTTGATGGCACAAGCTCGCATTGCTCGCTCCGAATTCTTGACCTACGATAAGCGTGAGGATGCCCTCAACGACGTGCGTACAAAGATCGACAACCACATAGTAGTGAAGCCAGAACTAATGTTTGAGGAGTCTGTAGGAACGGTGCGCGCTGTCTATGAGCAGCAGATAGAGGCCCCCGCAGCATGGAACGACTTCAATGCTTATCTGCATATGGAGAACGTAGGCTCTGACTACGCCATATTTATCAATGGAGAGCAGGTATGCGACCCTATTGATAAGTTCTCGCCTGCCGACCTATTTATATCGCCATATTTGGAGCAAGGCGCTAATACCCTTGCTGTTGTAGTTGTTGCCGAGCCATATATGGAGCGTCTTACCGAGGGCTTGGTAATGGCCGAGCGCACCCAGTTTGAGAATTGTTATATCTTTGTCCAGCGTCGTGTAGGTGTCTACGACTTTAATGTGCGACTACTGCCTGATTCTCTTAATCGTTTTGGCCGTCTCCAACTCGATATAACTGTCGAAAATAGCTTTACCACCAGCGAGGAGCTTGAACTTGGTTACGACCTCTATGATCCAGAGGGTAAACTTGTCGACTATAGTATTAACAAGTTCCAGTTTGAGCCTACATCGCGCGATACCGTGACTTTCAAGCCGTTCAGCTATAACTCTAATCAGTTTCGTTGGTCAGCCTCAAATCCTAAGCTCTATAAGCTTATGATCTATGTCAAGCGTGGTGGAGCATTGCGCGAGTATATCCCACTTAATGTGGGTTTTGCGAAGCATGGATATAATGACAATGGTGAGATATTGCTTTTCGACAAGCCTTTGAAGCTGAATAAGCAGACTTATAACGCTGCAAAGGGTAGGGCAACAACTGAGCAGGAGATAAAGGCGCTCAAGGCTAAGGGCATCAACTGCCTATGTCCGGAGTATCCGCAGCCTAAGTGGTTCTACTCGATATGTGATGCTGTGGGTATGTATGTTATCGATTGCGCAGCTCTCGCCGCACCATCATCGGCTGATGACCGTGAGCTTGACGGCACGCCGTCGAACGATCCGTTGCTTGTTGATGAGTACCTCATGCGTGTTGAGGCGATGTATCGCCGAGCACAAAACCATGTCTCGATAATTGCCTTCTCACTGGGTGGCGACATCGGTAATGGATATAACATGTATAAGGCTTACGAGCTGCTCAAAAGCTATGGCGATAGTCGTCCAATAATTTTTGAGGGTGCCGAGGGCGAGTGGAACTCAGATATTTAGCCATGAACATCGAGTTAATTGTAGTCGGCAAGACCGATATGAAGGAAGTTGAGGCTCTTGTTACGATGTATAGCAAGCGCCTAAACCACTATGTTAAGTTCGCAATAACAACGCTTGCCGATGTGCGCAACACTCGTAAACTCTCTGAGACTGAGCAAAAACGACTCGAGGGCGAGCAGATTCTCAAGCTAATTAACGACTCCGACCATCTCATGCTTCTTGATGAGCATGGAGCCGAGCTACGCTCTATAGAGTTTGCCGATATGCTTCAGCGCCGAATGTCGGCGGGCACCAAGCGCCTTGTCTTTGTCATTGGCGGCCCCTATGGCTTTAGTGATGCTGTCTACCAGCGAGCAAATAGCAAGCTCTCGCTCTCCAAGATGACCTTTTCGCACCAGATTGTGCGAGCAATCTTCACCGAACAGCTCTACCGAGCATTCACAATCTTGAAAAACGAGCCCTACCACCACGAGTAATTTGTTGTGATAAGGGGTCGATTGCTGCCCCTAACAAAAAATGCCACCAATGGGACGTACGTCAAGTACTACCCATCGGTGGCATTTTTGCCGAGTGTAGCACTCGGCGCCCTTCTAACAACAAATATTTCTTGTGATAAGGGCGCATCTGCGACCTTTCAATCAAAGCTCCGAATGAGCAGTACTTCGAGTACAGCCCATCCGGAGCTTTTTCATGTCAAGGCCACATCTGCAACCCTTCTAACAAGAAATTGTGAGCGAAGAAAGAGTCTTCTAGCTAATATTGTCCTTGGCATCGTTTCGGTCTCTTGGTCTTATAGGCCATCGGTCGTTTGGTCTTATGGTCGTTTTTTTTGACCTTAGAGACCTTCGTGACCTACGACCTAAGCGAAGTCTCGGACAATAAAACTTGATGAAAATTACTCTCTACTCATTATAAACACGCGTCGCAGACACCATACT
>JAFODV010000130.1 GCA_017380515.1 Alistipes sp. | reverse complement strand
GTGATTTTAAGAGTATATGCAGACGATAGATCAATTAAGAGCCAAGATATTGAGTGCAAGTGCGGGCTCTGGAAAGACATATCAGCTTGCATATAAGTATGTTCACGATGTTATCGAGCACCCTGAACTATTCCGTTCGATCCTTGCTGTAACCTTCACCAATAAGGCTACCGAGGAGATGAAGTCGCGAATACTACACGAGATTGACACATTGGCATCAGGCAAGAAGAGCCCATATATGGACGACTTATGCAAGGAACTGATGCTCAATGAACAACAAATTAGAAAGAGGGCGATGCGTGCTCGCACACTTATCCTTCACAACTACTCGCGATTTAGTGTGCTCACCATCGACAAGTTCTTTCAGCGCATCATACGCGCCTTCATCAAGGAGCTTGGCATAGATCTCAACTACAACATCGAGCTTGACCCCTCTCAGCTACTTGCTAGAGGTGCAGACAACCTAGTCAACAAGATCGCAAAGAACGAGGAGCTCAGAAAGTGGTTGCTCGAATTTGCGGAGGAGCGTCTTACTAATGGCTATCGTTGGGATATGCGTGGTGATCTACGCCAACTGGGCAGCGAGCTCTTCAAGGAGGGATGCCGCGATAGGATGAAGATGCAGAAGTCAAAAGCAGAGCTTGACGCAATTGTATCGAATGCGCGAGAGAGTGCAAAGGCTGCCACTGAGGAGCTTATGAATCATGCCCAAACGATGGTTAAGATAATGGAGCAGCATGGCGTCATGCCTGAGATGTTCAAAGGCTCATCGCGTAGCTTTGCATTCAAATTCCAGAAATATGCCACTGGCGACATCTCTGAGCCTACGACAACTATGCTAAAGGCCGCAAACGATGTCAACGAGTGGTATGGTCAGTCAGCGTCGGCAAATGTTCGTGCCGCAGCTTTAGAGCTACAACCATTGCTAGAGAAGCTATGCGACATATACTATAGCTCCATGAGGCATTGCAACACTGCAAAACTCCTCAGCAACAACTACCGTAGCTACGCCCTCTTGTCAGATCTATATAATGAGCTAACACAAATTTGTGACGCCGAAAATATCATGATTCTCGGCGAGACAAAGCATATCCTCTCGACATTTGTCGATGGTAGCAATGCCCCATTTATCTATGAGAAGGTGGGCAATCGTTACGAGCGATTTATGATCGATGAGTTTCAAGATACATCGGTTAGAGAGTGGAGCAACATGTTGCCACTGTTGCAGAATGCCATGGCATCGAGCGACAAATGTTCGGTGCTTATCGTAGGCGATGTTAAGCAGTCAATCTACCGTTGGCGAGGTGGCGACTGGCGACTCTTGCACGAGAGAGCTAAGGTGGATCTTGGACCTGAAAATGTCTTTACGAAACCCCTAGAGCACAACTATCGAAGCCTCGAGAATATCATCGAATTTAATAATGAGATGATCTCTAACGTTGTTGATATTGACAACAATTATCTCAATAAATTACTCGACAAGGCACTCAAGGAGAACAAGATAAGCCATGCTCTCCACTCGTCGCTTCATGGCATAGTAAAGCTTGCGTACAACAAACATAAGCAGATACCAGGGCACAAACACTCTGACAAGGGTTTTGCCGAGCTTACGCTCTATGACTCAAAGTTGATTGACTCGCCATTTATCGAAGCTATCGAGGATGCTATTAGTAGAGGCTATCGCTACCGCGATATTCTCATCTTGGTGCGCGGTGCTACAGATGGTAAAAAGGTTACCGAGCAACTATTTAAATACAAGGAGCAGCACTTCACCTCTCGTGGCGAAGTGGGATTCAATGTACTCACAGCCGACTCACTGACCATCGAGAATAATGATGTTGTAAACTTCATCATTGCCAATATGCGTCTTGCCGTAGATATTAAAAATCATATTGAACGAGGTGTCTATCTTCGATTCCTTGGCATTCAATACGATCATCAATTTACGGATGACGAGTGCGCCTTCTTTGCTAAAATTGCACACCTTTCGCCACTCGAGGCTTTTGAGCAGATTGTAGCGCGACACGCGTTGAGTGATCGCCATGATGCAATAGCATATCTACAGGCTATCCATGAGGGCATCTACTCCTTCACCACATCGCGCGTTGCCGACATACAGCACTACTTAAAGTGGTGGGACGAACATGGTCACACAGCTAC
Source organism: Alistipes sp. (assembly GCA_017380515.1). Lineage (GTDB taxonomy): Bacteria > Bacteroidota > Bacteroidia > Bacteroidales > Rikenellaceae > Alistipes. The sequence goes on along the minus strand of JAFODV010000130.1, from coordinate 448 downwards.
ACTAAGTGTTGACATGACGGATGACACCATCGAGATATCGACAATCCACAAAGCAAAGGGATTGGAGCGTCCAGTGGTAATAATTCCATATTGCAAGTGGGACACAACGCCGGCAGCATCACTCCAGCCTATCGTCTGGTCAAAGGTTAGCGAGGGCGAGCTATCGGAGATAGGTGAATTTCCGGTAACGTTTGGCAATACGATGCAGAACTCACACTTTACAGATGACTACTACAACGAGCTTGTAATGAGTCATGTAGATGGTGTTAACCTGCTCTACGTTGCCATGACTCGTGCTGCCAACGAACTCTATATGTTTGTCCCTACTCGTCTTAACACCAAGAGTAGCTCCGACGCTATCAACAACATCGTTCCGCTGCTTTCAACTGCCGTAAACAATATTATCTCAAACCCAGAGATACACAACGGTACAGATGGCATAGAACGC
>JAFODV010000018.1 GCA_017380515.1 Alistipes sp. | reverse complement strand
GTATCTTCCCAATATTTAGGCTCCTTCTCAGGAGCCTTCTCGATTAAGAGCCGATGGAGGGATTCGAACCCCCGACCAGCTGATTACAAATCAGCTGCTCTGGCCAACTGAGCTACATCGGCATTAACCATTTCGGAGTGCAAAGGTACGACATTTTTTTTAATATCCAAATTTTTTGGAAACTTTTTTCAAAAAAATTTCGTTTGCCCTATCAAAGAACCAATTTTCACACCCCTTTTGGGGTTTTGGCGAAAAATCGAGTGCAAATATATAACTATTTTATGAAACGTGAAACACAAAACATACTTTTTTTTGTGTTGACCCTCATTTTTTTTGCAATAACCCCATTTTGGGGCCTATACCTATGTATATAATAAATATAATAGGCTAATACTAAGGCTTGCGCCGGGGACTAAGCACTTTCTTTAAAAGAGAAGTGAGCAAATTGCAAACTATCATTACGATAAATTGCCTTTTGCTCACTAAAAATTTTCAGAATATCTAATCAAAGCGCCCTACTACCTTCTTCCCTCGAAGTAGTATGGAGCATAGTTCCAGCCATTAGCATCGTAGAACTTGCGGAAAGTCTCCATCTTTTGGCGTATAGTCTCCTCATTGCGACGATCCACAGCCCACTGCACCTCGCACATAGCTGCAAGACGTGGCAAAAGCTGCGCCTCAAGCATAGGCATAGTCTTCAAATACTCGCTCCACACGTTACACTGAACACCGATAATATTCTTACGTGCCTCATCAGTAATACCCTCATATGGATCCCAACCATAGACCTTCTCGAAGTTGATATGTCCACCAATACGTAGACCCTCACCCTCGCGACTCTCTGTCTGATAGAAGTCGAAGTAGCAGATTGGCAGCGGAGTCATAACCACCTCGTTGCCACGCTCAGCGGCATATGCGCCAATCTTAGCACCACGCCACGCCATTACCGTTGCTGTAGGCGTCACACCACCCTCCAAGATCTCGTCCCAGCCAATGATGCGGCGACCCTTCGAGTTGAGATACTTCTCGATGCGAGCCACAAGATAGCCCTGCAACTCCTCCTCAGACTCAAGACCTTCAGCCTTCATCTTTGCCTGGCAGTGCTCACACTCCTTCCAGCGATCCTTAGGACACTCGTCACCACCAATATGAATAATCTCAGATGGGAACAACTCCACAACCTCTGCGAGAACATTCTCTAAGAACTCATATGTTGTCTCCTTACCAGCGCACAACACCTCAGGAGTTACACCCCATGTTGTCCACACGTCGACAATCTGCTCATGGCAACCGAGCCATGGATAGGCATGCAACGCAGCCTGAGCATGGCCTGGCATCTCGATCTCAGGAATAATTGTTACGCAACGCTTTTGGGCATATGCCACAATGTCACGAACCTCATCCTGGGTATAGAAGCCACCATAAGGTGTGCCATCCCACTGCTCAGGATTTAGACCATGACCAATTAGTGTCTCCTTGCGCATGGAGCCCTTTGTTGTAAGCTCGGGATAACGCTTAATCTCGATACGCCAACCCTGATCATCGGTAAGGTGCCAATGTAGACGATTCACCTTGTGAGCAGCAATAATGTCGATATAGCGTTTTACCTCATCAACAGTAAAGAAGTGACGACATACGTCCATATGCACACCACGATACGCAAACGAAGGCTCATCGGCAATAAAGCAGCATGGCACTGCGCCATTGTTAGCCACAATTATCTGACGTAGGGTCTGTAATCCGTAGAAGATACCAGCCTCAGAACCTCCCGTCACGAATATCTCATGTGACTGCACATAGAGCTCGTAGCCCTCAGCAGGAATATTATTGTCGGTACGCACCTTGATGCCACTGCCACGCTTAACGCATGGCATAGGCTTCTTGCTATCAAAAAACATCTGCATATCTGCGGCAAAAACCTCTGCTGCATCCCACGCATCGTCGTAAACAACAATCTTGGTTTTGGGAGTTACCAAGAACTCACCCTCGTGCATCTCGATATAAGACGGCTGAGGAATGATATGTGGCTCAGCAGCAAATGATGTTGCTGAGATTGTCAGTGCCATTGTGAGCACCATGAACATAGTAAATAACCTCTTCATTGTACCTATTTTATTAATTTACATCTCTAAATTTATCCATTTCATAGGCATTACACCCCTGAAAGAGCTACTGAATATTCCGAAATCAGCGCAACCGAGTTTACAAAATACCCCTACAAAGATACTATATATAACTATATAAAACAAATAAATCATCGTATTCAACATCAATAGCTGTTGCATGATTGTTGCTATGTCCCTACCAAACTCTATTAATTATGGAAAAGATCAATAGCAAGAGTGCAGAGCAGCCAATAGGACAATGGTGGCTCTCCGTAATAGTTGGCCTTGTGGCTATTGCCGCTGGCATTATAGTATTTATCAACCCCGTAGCAAGCTACTTTGCCTTGGCCCTATGGCTTGGTGTTGCAGTGCTACTAAGTGGAGTATTCAATCTTGTACAATGTTTTAGCACCAACAATAGCTTCGTGCGCAACCTATGGGTAGTTGTTGCAGCCATCATCGACATCATAATTGGCGTAGCCCTTATGTTTAATACGCTATTTACGGCTGTGATACTGCCACTACTGTTTGGTATATGGCTTTTATGTCGAGGAGGTGTTCTGCTACTTCAGGGCATGGATCTACGAAGCTGGCGTGTACGCAATGCGGGATGGGTTATATTCGGTTCAATCGTAATGATCGCCGTCTCCCTTGTTGTGCTACTCATGCCCGAGAGCGTCGGCATTGAGGCAGTGATACTCTTTATAGGCATAGCATTTGTGGCCTATGGTGTTTCGGCTGTAGCTCTCGGTTTTAAACTCTACGACATGTCGGAGAGAGCCAAGGAGATCGAAGATTGAACTCTTTAGAGTAAGTATTTTTACCTAATTTTAGGAGTGATATAGCTTTTTTATGCGGTGTTCTATCACATGGCTTCCAAAAAATACTACCTTTGCCAATGCTTAGAAAATAACTAAACACTTTTAACTAATGGTAGATATTTTTGAACGTTTATCGAACAATGCTGGAGGCCCCATCGGTCAGTATATGTCGGCCGTGCATGGATACTTCGCATTCCCTAAGCTCGAGGGCGAGCTTGGTCCTCACATGATTTTCCGCGGTAAGCCAGTGCTTAACTGGAGTTTGAACAACTATCTTGGTTTGGCCAACCACCCCGAGGTGCGCGAGGCCGATGCTAAAGGTGCTGAGGAGTTTGGTATGGCATACCCTATGGGTGCTCGCATGATGTCGGGACAGACCAAGTATCACGAGCAGCTAGAGCGCGAGCTTGCCGAGTTTGTTGGCAAGGAGGATGCCTTCCTCTTGAACTACGGCTACCAGGGAATGATATCAATTATAGACTGTTTGCTCACTCCTCGTGATGTTGTTGTCTACGACAAGGAGTGTCACGCATGTATTATCGACGGTTTGCGCATGCACCCAGGCAAGCGCTTTGTATATGCTCACAACAACGAGGAGTCGTTGCGCCTACAACTAAAGCACGCAACAGAGCTTGCCGACAAGCAGAATGGCGGTGTACTGGTTATCACTGAGGGCGTATTCGGCATGAAGGGCGATCTCGGCTTCTTGGACGTAATCGTTAAGATGAAGCAGGAGTTTAGCTTCCGTCTACTTGTTGACGATGCTCACGGCTTCGGCACTATGGGTACTCATGGCCGTGGCACGGGCGATCACTTCGGTGTGCAGGACCAGATTGACGTTTTGTTTAACACTTTTGCCAAGTCTATGGCGGGCATTGGCGCCTTTGTTTGCGGCCCTCGCTGGCTAATCAACCTCTTCCGCTACAACATGCGTTCACAGCTATATGCTAAGTCGTTGCCTATGCCTATGGTTATTGGTGCACTCAAACGTCTCGACCTTATCCGCAAACACCCTGAGTATCAGGAGAAGTTGTGGGAGATTACACGTGCCCTACAGAAAGGCCTTACCGACAATGGCTTCGACATTGGCGTTACACAGTCGCCCGTAACACCTATCTACATGAAGGGTGGAAACGAGGAAGGCACAAACCTCATCGTTGATCTTCGTGAGAACTACGGTTTGTTCTGCTCGATAGTCATCTATCCTGTGATTCCTAAGGGCGAGATTATCTTGCGTGTCATTCCTACTGCAGCGCACACTATGGAGGATGTTGAGTACACAATCAACACCTTCAAGGCTGTACGTGCTAAGTTTGAGGCAGGTGAATACATCAAGCCTATACCACAGATGGCGGACCCCGATTTTAAGGTTAGATAGATGCACATATGTAAAAAAGGGGGTAATGCCCTTCACAATTACAAATATTAATACTATCTTTGTATTGCCTATGCTGCTTGGCGTAGGCAATATTTCTATATAATACTTAAGGCCCTATGAAAGAAAACGTTCGTGTTCGTCTATCAATATTTATGTGGGTGGCAATAGCCATTCTCTTTGTTGCAACAGGAGTATATGCCTTCAGCAACATGAGCACCGAGGCTATTGCTCAACATTCACAAGTCCACGCAGAGCTGCTGCCCATTGCCAGCCCCGAAAGTGTAGATATGGATAGCCGACGTCTTGCTCGCATAGATGCACTCATTGAGGGATATATCGCCGATGGCGAGTTTCCTGGTGCTGTAGTAGGCGTTATGCGTCATGGCAAAGTCGTTTATCGCAAGAGCTTTGGCAAACGCCATACGGTTGGTGGTAGCGAGGATATGACCCTCGACACCCGCTTCGACCTTGCATCGCTCACCAAGCCTGTGGCTGTGGCAACATCCATCATGCAGCTTGTGGAGCGTGGAGAGATAACACTTGGCGACCGTGTAGATAAGTACATCCCCCGATTTAAAGGCTGGGCAACAAATGAGAATCCTCGCGACACGGTAAACATTCGCATTGCCGACCTTATGACCCATACATCGGGACTTCCAGCTTACGTATCCCCAAAGCGCCTACGCACAACATATCCTTATGCTCAGTTTCCATGTCGTGACTCAGTAATTCATTATATCTCGACATGTGATCGTGTGGCTACAGCACGAACAACAAAGGTATATAGCTGTCTAAATTACATCACGCTGGCATATATAGTCGAGAAGGTTACGGGCATGCCAATAGACGAGTATGCCGAGCAAAACATATTCAAGCCTTTAGGCATGCACAACACCTGCTATAAGCCTACCAAAGAGTATTCACAACATGTAGCGCCCACCTCTATCGAGAATGGCAAGTTTCTACGTGGAGTTGTCAACGACCCACTCGCACGCGAGGGAATGGGATCTGTTTCGGGCAATGCAGGGCTTTACTCCACTCTCGACGACTTGTTGCTCTACTCTGCAATGCTCCTTAACAAGGGCTCATTGGGCGATGCCGAGATATTGTCGCCACGTGCTACCAATGCCATCATGACACGCCCACGTGGCTACGAGAGGTTCAATCGCACACTCGGCTGGGAGCACTTCGACATGTGCTCACAGACTGGTGGTGACCTTTTGAGCAATGCAACAATTGGGCATACGGGAGCAACCGGAACATCTATTGTCATAGATCCTGAGCTCGACGTGGTTGTCATCATGCTCACAAATCGCCCACATGTCACATCTAAGCGTTTCCCGTTGGAGATACGCTCGAAGCTTGCGACAATAGTAGGCTCTGCCGTAAGAGAATAAGAAGCTGTTCTGAAAAAATCAAAACAGCTTCTAAATCAAACACTCATAGATTCTATTCTAAGACAGGGCGAATCGAATGTCCAAGACTGCAACCTTCCCAATTTGTGCAACGATTATCGACTTTGAAGTAGAGGTAGTACGCAATCTTATAATCCTCAGCATAAGACATAGAACTCCAATAGTGGCCATACGACTCAGCACCTTCTAACGAGTCTCCGTAGCGATAACCCGCAGCAGGCAAGAAGATACTATTACCATTAGGGCCTATTATCTTGTAACCACTCTTGCCGTTCTGAGATGTCCACACCCAAGTACAGTTGTCTACCAACTCATCAAACTCGACCTTTGTTGGCATACGCCAATTACCTCCCCACTTAACATGGGCCACGTCGAGGCTTGTGCCCTTGATATCTTCGTGATTCTTGTTATCGGCTACGTAGGTATCCGCTGTATAGATGCTCTTTGTAGCTGTCTCGCCCCAAGCATAGTAGTCGCCATATTGCTCAGGACTATCGGCACCAACATTGCATGTTGCCCATTTAACGCGTAGGCCGAGGTCGACATATGCGTGGCCATTATATGTACCCGCAGTTGTAGCTTTCTGTAGCTTATCAGTTGCAGACTCGTCAGCTACAGACTTATCATTCATAGACTTTTCGTTCGCAGGCTCCTCATTTGCAGACTTCTTTGTGACAGACCCTCTATCTGTGAGATTATCACTACTGTTGTCATTGCCATTCTCTTCAACACCATTGCTTTCATCGTCACTATTTATATTCAAGACAGGGCGTAACGAGTGTCCGTCTGCACGACTGATCCAATATGCACAGCGATAACCGCTATCGAAGTAGAAGTTATAGGCATACTGGGTGCCCTCCGCTGCGGGCGTAGATGCCCAATACATACCACGCACACCATCGCTTTCTAACGACTCCTCAGCGCAATAACCCGCAGCTGGCAGAAAGATACTATTGCCATTGATATTACTTATCACCTTATAGCCATTCGTACCTCCGAGAGTGGTCCACTCCCAAGTACAGTTGTCCTGTAGCTCATTAAATTCTGCCAATGTCGGCATGCGCCAACCGCCTCCCCAATTTGCTTTAGCAGCATCGTATTGTAGAGCACCGGAAATATCGCCAACATCCTGTTTCCAAGTTGCACAGTTACTCGCATAATAGGTACTCTTGGTCGTTGTCTCACCCCAGGCGTAGTAATCGCCATATTGTTCAGGGCTATCAGCACCGACATTACATGTCGCCCACTGGACACTCAAGCCGAGGTCAATATATGCGTAGCCATTATGCAGATTTTGTGCCCCAGCGCCAGATGCTAAAAGCATCATAACGACTGATAGTATTAAAAATCTCTTCATAATAAAGCTCTGATTTTGTGATTTCCCCACAACAAAGATAGAAACTTAATCGTTCACAACCTAATCTTTGCCTAAAGCGTTGCAAAGGTTTGCTACAAGAACAATTTCACACCAAAGAAGTATGTTCGAGGCAAGGCAGGGCCATAAACATATGCCGAGTCACGACCAGCACCCCAGTCAATATCTCGCTGGTAAGCATCAAATATGTTCTTAACACCAGCATTTATCTCAAGCGAGATAATATCAGTAAGGCGGAATGTGTATTCGAGCTTAAAACCAAGGTCGAAGAAGGACTGAGTCATAATCTCCGAGTCAGGCTGCACCACACCATTGATATCGGTATATGAGGCATGCTGAACAAGCATAGGACCAGTGTAGGTAGCAAAGAGTGAGGCATCAAAATTCTTTGTGATGTAGAAGTTTGAGTTTAGATATCCGTAGTGCTCAGGCGAACGGAACATCTGGCGCTGTGGCTCAAGTGCATCGCTCCACTGCTCGGGCTCAACATACATACTCTTCTGGAAGGTGTATCCAAGCTGAATCTCAAACACATCGGGAATACCAACTTTACCCTCCAACGTAACACCGCCAATGCGTGCTCCAGTTGCGTTACGACGCTCATTGATAATAACACCATTCTCATCAACACCCACCTTCTCGAGTGTAAACACATCATCAAGGATAGTGTAGAAACCCTCAACAAGCACATTGGTCTGCACACGACCGAAATTGTGGTAGTAGTCTGCCGAGAGGTTCATAGAGTGAGAATACTCTGGACGAAGATCCTTGGAAAGACGTATCACGGATACTGTATGGTTAAGGACATCGATGTGAAGATCTTCGTTATATGCCTGTGGTGCTCGATAGCCACTCGAATAGCTTGCTCGAAGGCCAAGATCCTTGATAGGGCTATAACGCAATGTGACACGTGGCGAGAAGATAGGCGCCGAGATCATGTTGTGCTTGTCGAGGCGGAAGCCAATGAGGGCGTTAAACTTGTCGCTCTTCCACTCGTTCTGCGCAAAGAGACCCACAACATTTGTAGACTGGTCGATACGACGATCTGTGGCAATATAGTAGTCATTGAGCGAGTTGTAGTTGTACTCCACACCCGTAGTAAGCTCCGCAGGGAGGCCAGCTCTGTAGTTGAAGGTATACTGAGCACCACCCACCAAAGTGAAGTCGCTTGTTGTGCCATATGCATCAGGATTCATATCAGCACCAAAGTAGCTGGCACGGCCAATGTTCTGAGCAGAGACATAGGCATTTGCCCTATGACGAACATTTGGAAAATAGCTAAAGCCAATGCTTCCACCATCAATACTGTGGTCAACCTGCTCGCAGAGCATTGTCATATGCGGTGCCCTCGAGAGATTATCGCCACCACGTCGAAAATCGTGAATGTGGTGATACTCAACATTTAGGCGCGAGTGTAGCGATGTCTTATAGTAGCCTCTGAAGCCCAAAGTCTCAGATTGTAGCTTGGTGATGTCGGTGAAGCCATCGCCATTGCGGTCGTAGCCACCACGATTCTTAACCTGACCAAAGACATAGGCTCCAAGCTTGTAGTCGTCCGACACAAAAGCACCACCCAACGAAGTGTTGATGTCGGGAGTGCCACCCTCCATGATGTTGGTAGTGTTCGAGATTGATAGTGTGTTACGCACAGGATCCTTGGTGATGATGTTGACAATACCACCAATGGCACTTGAGCCATAGAGAGCTGAGCCACCACCACGTATAATTTCAACACGCTCAACCATGGCTACGGGCAATAGGTCGAGGCCATAGACGCCCGCCAACGACGAAAATATAGCACGGCTATCGAGTAGAATCTGTGAATACTGACCATCGAGACCGTTGATACGCAACTGTGGCGCACCACAGTTACCACACGTATTCTCCACACGTAGTCCAGGCTGGAAGTTCATCGCCTCCGACACACTCGACGAGGCAGTGCTCTCAAATTGTTTAGCCGAGGCAACATTAACCACCGTAGATGTAGTTCGGCGATTTGTCTCGTTACGCGTTGCTGATACCACAACCTCGTCAACGAGAGTCACACTCTCAACAAGCGTGAAGTTATACTCCGTAGATACGCCCTTCTTGGCAGTATATGGCATCTCTACAGTACCGTAGCCGATGGCCGTAACAACAAGCATGTGATCGCCCTCAGGAATATTATTTATTTTGTAGTGTCCCGTAGCATCCGCCGCACAACCAATGGTAGTACCCTTGATGGCCACCGTGGCATAGGGGATGTGCTCGCCCGTGCCAAGATCAATGATATGGCCATAGAGGTTAGCATCGGTTGGTTTTGTCTGATTAACAGATGTTGTGTGTGGCATTGTAGCTATAGCCACAATAGGGAAAATAAGCAGTAAAAGAGTTAAGATGTGTCGCTTCATAATAGTATAGTTTACCTGTTGCATTTTGGTGCAAAGGTAGATAAATGGGCACAATGGCACAATCGCCATAATGCGGTAAATAATTGTTTGTGTAATAGTTAGAATTGGGAATGGAGCGCCTTAAGCGACAGGAGGCGCACGCAACTGTGCCACGCTCGACAAAAGCGAGCATGAGTAGCTATAATTATATATATTAGGTGTAAACTCCCTCAGATAGTCACACGGAGCCACAACAACACTCTCCGAGAGGAGCATGTCGGCACGCGATAGTCGGCTGATTAGGTCGAGCTGCGCAAGGCTGTGTGAGTGCGATTCAGGATTACCGCTAAAGGGGTGGGAGTGGGCCACGATGCGACCCTCGATGTTGTGCTCGTGTATAAATAGTGTGCTGCTACCGATGTTTAGAAACACCAATAACAGGAGTACCACACTCATTATGTTACGTTTAATCGTCTGCACAACAACCATTTTTGCGCTGCAAAGGTAACAAAAAAAGCTAAAAAAGCAAATAGATGGGGAGAATAGGGGGAGGATGGGGGAGATGAGGAAGATAGGGAAGATAGGGAAGATAGGGAGTTTAGGGAATCTAGTGATTATTTTCCTTAACTTCACTAAATTCATTAACTTCACTATACCTTATCTTGCTAAATTTTTCTTGTTAGAAGCCGTGAGATGTGGTATATCACAAAAGTATCCCACTTGGGATAGTACCTGAAGTACAGCCCAAGT
>JAFODV010000129.1 GCA_017380515.1 Alistipes sp. | reverse complement strand
GCGACTGTTGGCAATCCAGTTGACGCGAACACGTGCTGAGGCGCTATTGTTCCAGTCGCACATGTCGTCGGTATAGGTGTTTCGGAAGAATCCTCCATCATGGTTATATGTGGCAGCCACCGACACGCCAAGTTTGTTTGTGAGACGTGTATAGTATGATGCTGTTGCTCGGTATGATGTGAGTGTTGAGTACTCGGCTATTGCACGAAATCCTTGCCACTCGAGAGGTGATAGCGTCTGTATGTTTATTACGCCTCCCGAGGTGTTGCGACCATAGAGTGTGCCTTGTGGGCCACGTAGTAGCTCTATACGGCGAATGTCGTAGAAGTCGAAGTCAAAGACATTTTTGTTCATCATCGGTATGTCGTCAATGGTAACGCCCAACACTGGTTGGTCGATACGTGAGCCGAAACCTCGCACGTATATTGATGATGTTATAGATGAGCCATAGTCGGGCTGATAGAAGTTAGGGGCGATGAGCGACATCTCCTTGATTGCATCTACGCCTCTGAGCTCGATTTGGCGCATGTTGAGTGTCGTTGTTGCAACGTTGGTTGTCTCATGCCTATCGTTTTTTAGTGATGCTGTAATCTCGATACTCTCAATATTGTGGTGGAGGGTATCAGCAGGCTCCTGGGCCATGATAGGCCATGATAGCATGAGTGCAAGTATGGTAATATATCTTTTCACACTGCAAAAGTATACCTTTTATAAATAAAAAACAACCCTCATAAGTGAGGGTTGTTTAGGCCTTATATCACTATATATTGTGATATATTGCTATTTTGCCAATGGCATCTTGTCCAAGCGACGCTGGTGGCGACCACCCTCGAACTCAGTCTCAAGCCAAATGTTGAGCATATCGAGAGCCTCGTCGTTGGTGATGAAGCGTGCTGGCATGCACAATACGTTTGAGTTGTTGTGCTGGCGTGATAGCTTAGCAATCTCAGGAATCCAGCAAAGAGCAGCACGTACAGTCTGGTGCTTGTTCAATGTCATAGAGATGCCCTCGCCAGAGCCGCAGAGTGCCACACCTCGCTCCAACTCGCCATTGTCGATAGCCTCGCCAAGAGCGTGTGCAAAATCAGGATAGTCGCATGACTCCTCAGAGTGTGTGCCGAAATCCTTTACCTCAAAGCCCTTAGATGCAAGGTAGCCAACGAGGAACTCCTTAAGATCGTATGCTGCGTGGTCGCAAGCAATACCAATTTTGTTTGTCATTGTCTTATGGTTTTTTAGGTTGTTAATTGTTATTTCAAATTGTCATACGGAGTATCAATAATGTCATTATCTATGTCATTCTGAGCGTAGCGAAGAATCTCTCGGTTGGTGCTAACGTTGAATGTTCGTACTCACTGCGAGATGTTTCGCTTTGCTCAACATGACATACGATGTCGATGACATGTTGTTTAGAACCAATTAGCTGCAAGGTCAACTCTGTGAGGATTTAACGTTGCTATTAATTGTTCTTTGCGTTCTCTGCGCCAACCCTTAAGCTCTTTTTCTCGATAAATAGCATTTTTGATATTATTATACTCTTCGAAGTAAAGTAGTATGTCGCACTTATAACGCTTGGTAAAACCGGGCACTTCGCCTAATTTGTGTTCGCTAATTCGTCGTTTAATGTCATTAGTTACGCCAATGTAAATAGTTGTTGCGCCTCTATTTCCGACGATGTACACCCAGTATTTATACATTATTTACTCCTTTGATGCACGTTTGCGGTCTACCTCGTTGAGCAAAATCTTACGCAAACGAATCGACTTTGGCGTTACCTCTACATACTCGTCCTCGCGGATGTACTCCAATGCCTCCTCAAGTGAGAAGATTACTGGAGGTGCAATCGAGGTCTTCTCATCTGAGCCCGATGCACGCATGTTCGTAAGCTGCTTAGCTTTGGTTACGTTCACGGTGATGTCGTTCGAGCGTGTGTGCTCACCGATAACCTGGCCGCAATATACCTGCTCCATAGGCGAGATAAAGAACTTACCGCGATCCTGGAGCTTGTCGATAGAGTAGGCATATGCAGTACCTGTCTCCGAGGCTATGATAGCACCTACTGAGCGATTCTCAATCTCGCCCATCCAAGGCTCGAAGTCCTTGAGGCGGTGAGTCATGATAGCCTCGCCCGCAGTGGCAGTAATCATCGTTGAACGAAGACCGATGATGCCTCGTGATGGAATTATAAACTCGAGGCGTGTGCGCTCATTTGCCGACTCCATGTTTACAAGCTGACCCTTACGACGTGTGGTGAGCTCGATGACAGTTCCTGCGCAGTCGTCAGGGCAGTCGACAGTCATCTCCTCAACAGGCTCACATCTGATGCCGTCAATCTCCTTGGTGATAACCTTTGGCTGACCTACCTGAAGCTCGTAGCCCTCACGACGCATGGTCTCGATAAGTACTGATAGGTGCAATACGCCACGACCATATACGGCGAATGAATCGGCGTTCTGACCTGGCTCAACACGTAGTGCCAAGTTCTTCTCAAGCTCACGATCAAGACGATCCTTGATGTGGCGCGATGTTACATACTTTCCGTCCTTGCCAAAGAATGGCGAGTTGTTGATGGTGAACAACATAGACATTGTTGGCTCATCAATGGCGATAGGTGGAAGTGGCTCTGGATTGGTGAAGTCGCAGATGGTGTCGCCAATCTCGAAACCTTCGATACCGACCAATGCGCAAATCTCGCCACACTCAACCTTCTCGGCCTTAGCCTTGCCCAAGCCCTCAAATACCATAAGATCCTTGATCTTGGTCTTTACAAGTGTGCCATCACGCTTTGCAAGAGTCACGTTCTGGCCTGTTGTGAGTGAGCCACGAGTTATTTTACCCACTGCAATACGTCCAACATATGGCGAATACTCGAGCGATGTTACAAGCATCTGAGGTGTGCCCTCCACAACCTCTGGCTCTGGAATCTCGTCGATGATAGTGTCGAGAAGTGGGGTGATAGAGTCTGTTTTCTCGCCCAAAACGTGTGACATCCAGCCCTGCTTTGCCGAGCCATAGATGGTCTTATAGTCGAGCTGCTCCTCGGTGGCACCCAACGTAAACATTAGGTCGAACACCTGCTCGTTAACAACCTCAGGACGGCAGTTCTCCTTATCCACCTTGTTGATTACAACGATAGGCTTCTTGCCCAAGGCAAGAGCCTTCTGCAACACGAAGCGTGTTTGAGGCATTGTGCCCTCAAAAGCATCAACAAGAAGCAATACGCCATCGCACATGTTGAGTACGCGCTCTACTTCGCCACCAAAGTCGGCGTGACCTGGGGTGTCGATGATGTTGATTTTGTAGTCTTGGTATATTACCGACACATTCTTCGAGAGGATGGTGATTCCTCGCTCGCGCTCGATGTCGTTGTTATCCATAATAAGGTCGCCCGATGTGTGTTCGTTCTCACGAAGCAAGTTTCCTTGCATAATCATCTTGTCAACAAGAGTTGTCTTACCGTGGTCTACGTGGGCGATAATTGCAATATTGCGTAGTTTTCGCATACTTTAAATATATTTTAGATGCGACAAAGATAGCGAAAAAATATTAAATAGTTTTCAACTATTGGATAAAATAGAATATGTAATCTATTTGATAATAAAAAAAGCCTCATGATAATCGTGCTGTGGTCCCAATATATAATATGTAGTGGTAGAAAAATGAGGGTTGAGTGTGTTTATTTACGATATATTTGGCATGGTTTGCAATATGTTTGCTATTGTAATAATAACTTAACATCTTTGTGATGATTAAGAAATATATTAAGACTAACTTTGCGGTGTAATAAGAGGAAAAGAGTTTATAAGAAAAAGAAGATGAATTTTATGGAGAAGAGATTAACGGTAGCGCTTGTCGCACATGATGCTATGAAGCATGACCTCGCAGAGTGGGTAGCTTGGAATTGGGAGAAGTTGTTGTCGCACCGCCTGATTAGTACGGGAACTACAGGACGCATTGTTGCTGAAACATTGATGACGCGTAGGGGCAAGGATGCAGCAAACACACGATTTGATATAACTATGCTAAAATCTGGCCCACTGGGTGGCGATCAGCAGCTGGGTGCGATGATTGCAGGTGACGAGATTGATATGCTTATTTTCTTTTGGGATCCGATGTCAGCCCAGCCTCACGATGTGGATGTAAAGGCCTTGTTGCGATTGGCAACTCTTTATAATGTGCCTACGGCCATAAATCGTTCATCGGCCGACTTTATGATATCTTCTACGCTTATGGCACATGCCGACTATAAGCCTGTGATTAAGGATTATACATCATATATCCAGCGAACCATAAAGTAGGATGTTGTACCCTCCTGTTGCTTCCTAAAATCAAAGACATGTAAGAAAGTATCATTCATACTTTTTTTGTATTCAAAAAGAGACAAAGATATAAAGAAAATGTCCCGTCGTGATGGCGGGACATTGATTATTACAATAACATAGTATGCACAAGCATACGATGCGGGTTGTTTTGGTCATAGATAGCTAAAATGTGCAAATTAAATCACAAAAAAATTGGATAGAAACAATTCACCTTTCTCATCTTGCGTGGTAGTTTTATACGATGTAGTTCTACCCACTGAATCTTAAAATCACTAATACATCCAACCCCAGGATTCCAGGCGGGGTGAAACCTAGGAGTCATATTGGGTAATATTGGTACACGACGACCACTAAAAAACGTCCTTTCATCATGCAACAAACCTGTTATGTCTACTAGTGAATTCTTACTGATTAGAAATTTATACTCAGAAAGTTGCATTGCATAGTGTGGAATATTATCAGCGTCCACCTCGCCCATTGGAATATGATTTTCTGCATCAACACTGTAGTATATCATTCCTATTGAGTCATCAAATTGCCTGATACCGTTTTCGTCAATAAGACTACTATACTTAGGGTTGATATATAGAGTATCACCACTAATCCTACACTCTCCGTATATAGTGTGTTTTCGGTTGGGTTTATTGTTGCTGCAATCTAGCCACATAAATGTTTCAGTATTGCGGTCTATAATCATATATACATAGCCAGAAAACTGCTTTATTATAAATTCAGACGCCTCATAACCCCAATCTTCTTGCATATATGCACCTCCATAAACTAGTAGCGAATGTGCTTTAGCCTCTTTATTAGTGAGTCTTACCTTGGGTACCCTAAAACCCCTTCTGGGTCCAGATGCAATACCTATAAATGGTATTAGCAGTAAAAATAGTATAAACAAATACTTTTTCATAAAATGTATAAAACTAGTTTTAGACGCTATTAGAGATTGGGCTAATGTATATTACTTAATAATCAAGAAACTTTATGGGGAGGTTTTAATAAATAACACATAATAAACAGAATAATGCTTATGCCTATAAATACACCACCTATATATACATATTCATCTACGAAGTATTTACTGCCTAAAAGATGGTAGTCACGAAAAAAGTTAATCCATAGTAAAATTATATATGCAACAAAAAAAGGCATTACCAAAAACCACGACCATAGCTTATCGCAAAATAGATGTGTGATATTTACGATTACAAATAGCATAAAGGCCAATAAAGTGCCGTCAATATGAGTTGAATTAAGCATTGCAATAGTTGATATTACAACCAAAAGGGTACCTATAACAACTCGCACTGCCCTATGATGCATAACTTCACGTATCGTCATCTTCGTTGTCATTATTTTTGGCAAGTTACAAAAATTATATGGTATAAACAAACCGTGTCAAACCTATACTCCCATCCTCGCACCGAGTATGCACAAGCATACGATGCGGGTTGTTTTGGTCATATTTATTGTGTGTCAATTACTGCACTCTACAGATATGCCTAATCCTTCAATGTCTTGGAATTTATGATGGTCAATTGAGATAATCTCATACCTGTTGTTGATAGAGTCATATTTCCAAGTATAAATACAATCGCTGTCATAATTTACAGACACAAGGAATTTTCCCAATCTTCTTCTAAGATAATGGGTGGATGTACATCCTATATCGACTATTCCATCTTCAGATGATGACACCCAGATTATCAGTACCGAACATGGTAATTTTATTTTATGCTTCTTCTGAAATTGTCGAAAAGGTTCTCCGCATCTATCATTATCTTTGTACGAATGAAATAGATATCCTTGCTCGTTGGCATTAAGGCTCATCATAAAATCGTCAACCGAATAGTCCAATTCAGATGCCTTATAATCTAGACTGCTAAGTCTGTCATGCAACGATGTTGCGCCTTTATTAAATCGAACAAGGTAGCAATCATAATCGCATCGCGCCTTATCGATATTTATTGTCGCTATCACCATCTTGGATAAGATGTCTGGTGGTGGAAGTTGCGCTAATGCCGACATGTACGAAAATATTAGTGTGAGCGAGACAATTAAATTTTTTTTCATATTAAGGTATTATTTAAAGTTTACAAAATGTTTGGTAGGTACGGTTGCTTGAATTCCTAGTCCATTATATATGTATACTTTCTGTCCAGTTCCACGTCTGCGCCCAAAAACATAATTAGCATTAATGTCAGATCCTAAATTATTGATATCTTGTTGAGATGGATATTGGTCATATAAGTATGGGCCTTCATCATCTGAAGTCTCTCCGCTTTAGGGTCAATCGACATAAAGCGACCATAGGTGTTCTGGAAACGAGCAAATGAGTCATAGATGCTATTATTAACCATACTCTGTAGCTCCTTACCTGTAAAGCGGTAGTCGGTTGTGGTACTACTTGTTGAAGAAATTTCGCTACCATAGGGCATATAGTCATAGGTGTCAAGCACCTCACCCTCAGCATCCGTCACTGCACGCACACTGCCCAGATGGTCGGTGATATAATAGTTAGTAGCCCAACTATTATCTGCAAATACAGCACGACCACCAGTGATTGCAAAACTCTCTGGAGCTAATGCACCATTCTCTACGCTCCATCTCAAAGAACCAATATAGGCGAAACCATTGCCTATTGCATCAACTGCCTTGAAAGTTGGTTGTAGTTGTTAGCAAAGCTATTCTGCGTTATTTTGTGGTAGATTTGCAATCTGTTTTTGCGGTGCATAGGAACTCCTATGTAACAAGAAAAAGATTGTAAATATGCCGTAAAGAACACTGAAGAGCAAAGCTGTACAAGTGCAATCGACTTTCTATACTTTGTTCCGTCAGCAAAGTAGGTGTACTTTACTATTTTGCCGTTCACGGTAGTAATTTGCTTTGGCAAGTTACAAAGATTGTCTGACATTTGCAAGCCTGCCTTAATAATTTCAGCGTCCAACTCGCGGGTTACAAAAAATGTAACCCATGAACAAAGAGAACACCGACGCAGCTGCGGACATACTCAACAACTCTCTTGTGGGTTACAAAAATGTAACCCGCAAATAGGTGGGGCATAACTAATTATTTATCTTCTGCAATGGGTGCATTGATGGTGGAGACACCGCAGAGCGTCCCCACCGCACCGAGTATGCAAAGGCATACGATGCGGGTTGTTTTGGTCATAAAAAGTAGGAAATATATGTATGGTTATATAGACATACTCATTGCTTTTCTTTCTTCGCTTTTGTATGTCGATATACAATAAAAGCAAAGATTTTACTTGCCGATGCAGAATTTCGAGAAGATGCTTTGGAGGATGTCGTCGGAGGTGATATCGCCTGTGATTTCGCCAAGATGGTGAATGACCCTACGGATATCTTCTGATATCAAGTCGCCTGAGAGATTTATGTCCAATGCTCTTTGGGCATCTTGCAAGGCATCATTAGCCAATGACAATGCCTCATAATGGCGCATATTAGATACCACAACACTGTTGCTATTAAGTGACGATGTGTCTACAACTGAGCGTAGTTTTTCTCTCAGACAGTCAATGCCGATATTCTCCTTTGCAGATACATGCAGAGTGTTGTCATGAGCTATATAATCACTTGATACATGTTTGTCTATCTTGTTGACAATGCGAATGTAATGTTGTGAGCTGCTGATGGTGTTATAATCGCAAAAAATAGGGTCTTCAGCGGATGCAAGGTGCAAGATAATGTGTGCCTTGGCAATTGCTCGGTGTGTGCGCTCTATACCCATTTGCTCGAGCTTATCGTCTGTCGTACGCAAGCCTGCGGTATCGACAAAACGAAAGCGAATGCCGTCTATTATTGTTGTTGCCTCGATGGTATCACGTGTTGTGCCAGCGATGTCGGAAACCATGGCGCAGTCGTCGCCAATAAGGCGGTTAAGGAGTGTGCTCTTGCCTACATTTGGCTCGCCGATAATAGCCACATTAACACCGTTTTTAATGGCGTTACCCAAAGTAAAAGATGAACACAAATAGTTAATCTCTTGCTCAATCTTAATGAGGATATTTTTAAGCTCTGTACGATCGGCAAACTCTACGTCCTCCTCCGAGAAATCGAGCTCGAGTTCGAGGAGTGAACATAGGCGCAGCAGTTCGTTACGAAGCATGTTTAGACGAGTGGAATAGTCGCCACGCATCTGCGTTGAGGCAATATTATGTGACCACTGTGAATCTGACGCAATAACATCGGCAACAGCCTCGGCACGGCTGAGATCCATCTTGCCATTAAGAAAGGCACGACGTGTGAACTCTCCCGCAGTAGCCATGCGTGCACCATGCTCAATGGCAAGGCGTAAGGTGGCTTGGGTTATGTGGTGTGAGCCGTGCAGGGTGATCTCAACAGTATCATCTCCTGTGTATGAATGTGGGGTGCGAAATATGGCTACGACAACATCGTCGATGATGTTGCCATGCGTATCAACGACGTGTCCGTAGTGTAGTGTATAGCCCTTAGCTTCGGTAAGTCTTGTGCGACCACGAAACATCTTATCAGCAATCTCTATGGCATTGTTGCCGCTTAGGCGTACGACCATAACAGCGCCGCCCTCAGCAGTTGCTGGGGCGACGATGGTGGTTGTGGTATCTATAATATTGTGAATCATTGCTACTTAAAGCCAACTATGAGTTTTTGGCCAATGCTTAGTGCATCTGGGTTTTCGAGCTTGTTCCACTCTATAAGCTGCTTTTTCGTTACGTTGTACTTCACTGCAATTCCACTAAGTGTGTTGCCCTCTTCTACAACGTGATATTTCTTGGTAGGTGCCGAAGATTTAGTGGAGCTGCCTGACGAGCTACCATATATCTTCAACTTTTGGCCAATGCTTAGTGCATTAGGATTTTCAAGCTTATTCCAGTTGACAATCTCTTTTACCGTAACATTGTACTTCTTGGCTATGTTTCCAAGATTATCGCCCTCTTTGACGGTGTGGTACTTTACTGTGGAGGTTGATGACTTAGGCTTTTGAGCCTGAGGTACCTCCTTACGTTTCTTCTCGAGGTTTGCATGAATTACATACTCCTTGAGATATAGAGAGTCTTTAGCATATATCTCCTGCTCATGCTCAAGGTATTCGCTAATATTCTCGATCGGAAGTGTTAGTGAGTACTTCTTGGTTGTTGCTGGGATAATCTGCATGAGATATTGGGGGTTAAGCATCTTTAGCATGTCAAGCGATACGTCGATGGTTGACGACACCTGCTCGAGGTGCATTGGGCGGCTGATCATTATAGTGTCAACAGCAAGAGGCATAGGAGGCATTTGCACCTCAATACCATGAACACGCTGATAGGCAAATGCGTATGTGGCACCAATGTAGAATGGTACATATTTACGAGTCTCCTCAGGAAGATGCTCATAAATATCCCAGAATGATCCTTTGTAGTTTTTAGGATCGCCTCCCGCACGTATAATTGCCTTATTTACATTGCCTGGACCAGTGTTATATGCAGCAAGAGTTAACATCCAATCGTTGTACATTGGGTATACTGTCTTGAAGAAGCGGCATGCTGCCTTAGTTGCAAGTCTAGGGTCGCAACGCTCATCTACCAACGAGTTGATTTCGAGACCATACTCCTTACCTGTTGAAGGCATAAATTGCCATATGCCACGTGCTCCTGCCGACGATGTGGCTGTTGGATTGAGTGCTGACTCGATTACGGCAAGAGTACGTAGTTCGATAGGTAATCCTGCACGTGTTAGCTCCTCCTCGAACATGGGAAAATAGAAGTAGGCAAGACTCATAATCGAAGCATAGTTCTTATTCGTGAATCGCTCAATTGCCTCACGTACCTCATAGTTATACTCGAGAGGAATAGGTGACATTAGTGCTTCAAGTCTTGCTACATATATCGAGTCTAAGTTGTTTGTGTTTAACTCTTTAGAAATGCGGTTTGATGCTGATATATAGCCCTCGAAATAACGGTCATAAGCCTCTTTTGTGCTTGATGTTTTCCATAGAGCAAGCACCGAGTCGCGTTGTTGTGGGGTGTTGGGACGTACAGTCTTTATGGTTGGATTGCTAGCCGTAGCAGAGGAGACTTCGACAGTATTATTGTCGTTTGATGTGGTCTTAGAGGTTTTGGGTGTTGTGATAGAAACTCCCACATGTTTTGTTGTGTCAGATGCGACAGTTGCGCTCTGTTCAACTATATGAAATCGTTGACGACGTTTTGGCGGATCGTCAGTTGCCGCCTGGGCGATACCAATGCTTGCTACAAAGATGAGTAGAAGGGTTAGAGGTTTTTTTAGTGTGATTACTTTCATAGCGGTTAGAAGTTTACGCTAAGGTTTACTCCGAACGTAGGTCGTGTCATCACGGACGTTGTTCCGAAGTATGGTTCAACATTTACTGCAAGGTCGTCAGATATGTCGAAGTCTTTGAGGTGAGCATCTACGTGAGCGTCTACAATCTGAAGTATGTAGACACCTGCGGTTAGTAGAATACACATATCTCGGTTACGACGATAACTGTCCTTTAGATTCTTGAGGAATGTTGAAGAGTAGGCACCACGAAACTCATCGGCAGAGCCGCCAGGATATTTATCTGGATTGTTCTCGTAGTCTACACGTAGGTTGTAGGCTGTTTTAAAACGCTGATAACCACGATTATTCCAGTCGATGGTATAGATTGTTGAGGCCAAGCCGCCTATGACGATTGGTACTCGCCAATAGCTTTTGTTGTATATCTGTCCAGCACCTGGACAGATGGTTGATAGGGTAGTCGCCTTCTTGATTGATGATACCTCATTAGTTGAGTAGTTGATGGCAGCGTCACCAATAAAGTAGATATATGTAGCAATTGCAATGCCTGCATATATCTGTTGGCGAGTATTATGGCGAATCATTTTGGTCTGTATGGCATCCAATTCGGGTGTACGCATGTATCCATGGTCGATGAGATATTGATCATACTCCGCCTTCAGAGGCTTATATTTCTTGTGTTCGAGGGCAAACATTGTTGTTGCGCCACCAACCACAGGGTATAGTACACCCAGCTTCCAATACTGTTTGTTGTAAATCTGGCCAAAGCCTGGAATTGGAACAGAGAGCCAGCACATGCGCGAGAGTCCCATTGAGTCGCTTATGAGAGGTTTGCGCACCTCTCCCTTGCTGTTGAAGCGTATGCGTCTGCCATCGGGAGTAATACTATCACCCTTGCTGATAATCATTGAGTCGCGATGCAGGCGGGTGGCAACAATGTTGCGTATCGAGTCGCGAGCTTTTGTGTCATAGCTTTGAAAATCAGGGTTGGTGAGTCCTCCTAATGAGTCGAGAATGTGAAAATATGCCGAGTCTCGACGTGCCACAGCAAGCTCCTGCTCGTGTCTCAATGCCGCTGAGTCAATAGGAACAAGGCCTCCTTGGTTGATTTGGCGGATATTACCACGCTGCTTTAATCTATTATACTCCTGAGCATAGCACGACGAGCTAACATATACCATGTTTGCTATGAGTAGTATAATAATTGCTATGAGTCTCTGTATCTTCATTATAAACAATAACGTGCTCGGCTGTCAATTTATTTTACGCTGGCGAGGCGCATGAGTAGTTTGTTAATCTCTTGGTCGTTGGCGCACTCTATGGTGATGCGGCAACTTCCTGTTTTAGTGCGCTTAATTGATATGTTCTCGCTAAACACACGCTCTAACTCGTCAACAAGGTGTGAGTATGTTTCTGGATACTCCTCATCCTCGTTTGATGTGTTCTGCTTTGGCGCCTCGTTTATCTTGCGTGCAAGAAGCTCCATCTGACGCACAGATAGTGATTTCTTGATGCACTTCTTCAAAGCCTTTATCTGATCCTCGGTGTTGAGTCCGGCAATGGCCTTAGCGTGGCCCATTGATATAATGCCCTCCTTAAGCGCAAGTTGCACCTCTGATGGTAGCGACAAAAGACGCATATAGTTAGACACCGTTGAACGCTTCTTGCCTACCTTCTCTGCCATAGCCTCTTGTGTGAGTCCACACTCGTCGATGAGACGCTGCATGCCAAGGGCTATCTCTATGGCATTCAGGTCTTGACGCTGGATGTTCTCAACCAAAGCCATAGCATGAAGGTTCTCGTCGTCAACCTCGCGGATATATGCCGGGAGTGTCTCGAGACCTGCTTGCTGCGATGCTCGCCAACGACGCTCGCCACTGATGATAGTGTACTTGCCATCACTACGACGCTTTAGTGTGATAGGCTGAATAACGCCAAGCTGTGCGATAGACTGCGATAGCTCTGTTAGGGCATCCTCATCAAACTCAGTGCGAGGCTGCAGAGGGTTTGGTTCAATGTCAGTAATGGCAACCTCTGCCATCTCTGACATTGGCTTTGACTGCTGCGTAGGGTTGATATCGCCAAATATTGCATCGAGGCCACGTCCTAATCCTCGTTTATTCTGTGTCTTTACCATAATAGTTTACTTTTTACGGTTACGCTTCAAAAACTCGCGTGCTAAGTTAAGATAGTTAACGGAGCCTGTTGCCGAAGCATCATATAACATCACTGGCTTGCCATGTGAGGGGGCCTCTCCAAGACGGATATTGCGCTGAATGATGGTCTCGTAGGCTAAATCGCCAAAGTGTTCGCGCACCTCGCTCACAACCTGGTTGTTTAGACGATTGCGCATATACATGGTTAGCACAAAGCCTTCAATTTGTAGCTCTGGGTTAAGGCGACCTTTAACCATCTTAATGGTGTTAAGCAACTTGCTTAGACCTTCAAGAGCAAGGTACTCACACTGCACAGGAACCAAAACAGAGTCTGCCGCTGTGAGGATGTTCACGGTGGTGAAGCCAAGCGATGGAGAGCAGTCGATAAATACATAATCATATGCATCACGAACGCTGTCTACAATGCTCTTGATAATGTGGTGGGCATTCTCCATGTTTGGTAGCTCAGTGTCAGCAGCAACAAGATTGATTGAAGAGGGTAGCAACCATAGCTTCTTAACATCGCTACAATGTTGGATAACCTCTTCGGCACGCTTTTGTCCTACAATACACTCATATATGCCGTCAAGGTTAATGTCGAAGCCGAGGCCTGAAGTGGCGTTCGCCTGTGGGTCGGCGTCGATAAGAAGCACCTTCTTGCCAAGAAGAGCTACCGAGGCAGCGAGATTAATCGCTGTGGTAGTCTTTCCTACTCCTCCTTTTTGGTTTGCTAATGCAATTACTTTTGCCATATTATGTCTTAGACGCTTTTTTCGGTAAATTATAATCGTGCAAATTTAATAAAATTTATCCGATTTCCGATGAGAATAAAGATAAAAAAGCTATCTTTGTTTGATTTTTGTTCGTGGCGCATAGGTGGATTGGAAATTATGCGCAGGAATTAACATTGACCATATGAAGAATTTACTATTAACAGCTCGCAATATTATAGCCTTGTCGCTCATCGGTATAGCTGCTACGTCGCTTAGCCAAGCAGTCGTGAAGCTATGTGGAGGTATTGATGCTGAGGTGAGAATGGTTATCGCCGCCACAGCTCTGATGCTAATCATGATAGTGGGCGTGGCAATCTATGATAAAGTGGTTGCTGGCGTGAAACAGAAAACCATGCTTCGATTTGCAGGATTTGATCCTGTGGTGCAGCTTTGGGGAGTGTTGCTTTTAGTCTCCATGTCTATTGTGTTGGCACCACTAATGCGCTTACTGCCAGATGTTAATCCCAATGTCCCTGATAGTGTAATACCTATATTATATGTAGTTGTTGTGGCTCCAATATTAGAGGAGGTGTTGTTTCGAGCAAAGATATTCTCGGTTCTGCGTTCGACTATGATGCCATCGGGTGCTGCGCTACTCTCTGCGCTGATGTTTGGTGTGATGCATGGAAGTGTTGCTGTTGGTATAGAGGCATTTTTCGCAGGTATTGTGTTTAGTTATATATACATGTTGAAGGGGTCGTTGTTCGCACCGATATTACTTCATATGATGAATAATATTATGGCCTACGTTATAATGTCATTCTCATATCAAGATCGAACAATTGAGGATTATATAGGTGATCTGCCGATGTTTTCAACCATCTATATTGTAGCCGCAGTTATAGTGTTGTGTGGCGCTGTTCATGTCGTTGTTACACTGCGTAAGGCTAATAAGATTGTTGTGAATGGTGGTGATTTAAAGGAGCTTTCAAAACCAAAAAGGTGAAGTAGTATTAGATAAGTAAAGGGTGTTAGCCATAGATGGTTAACACCCTTTTACTTTGGTAAAGCTTTAGATTAGAGCATAGCCTCGATCTTAGCCTTAAGCTGCTCCTTAGTAGCTGCACCTACGTGCTTGTCTACCTGCTTGCCATCCTTCAAGAAAACGATGGTAGGAACGTTGCGAATCATAAACTGAGCAGCAACCTCGTCGCCCTCCTCAACATCGCACTTGCCGATAACTACCTTGCCATCATACTCCTCAGCGAGCTCATCGATGATAGGAGCTACCATGCGGCAAGGGCCGCACCATGTTGCCCAAAAATCAATAACTGTAGGAAGGCCCTGAGCCTTAATCTCAGCAAAATTCTCGTTGTTAATCTTCAATGCCATAATTTTAAGGTTTTAAATGTTTATAAAATAGTTGATGTCGTTACTTTCTAAAAAATTAATAAACTCTGTCGACGGCGCCACTCTATACTTTTTAGAGCTTAGCTTTACCTTTACATCGTCCTTGGGGTCGATAATCGTAAACTGAAGCGTTGCCTTGCCCTTGTTTTGCTCGGCTTGCTCAAGAATCATTGTGGTAAGCGATGAGCAAATCTCGTTAATATCGAACTCAATGCGTATGT
The DNA here is from genome assembly GCA_017380515.1 of Alistipes sp. Classification (GTDB taxonomy): domain Bacteria; phylum Bacteroidota; class Bacteroidia; order Bacteroidales; family Rikenellaceae; genus Alistipes. The sequence continues at coordinate 24,929 of JAFODV010000129.1, read as the reverse complement.
TGGCAATGTTGTCGGCAATGTCGGCAAGATGCTGAATCGACTGTATCTTGTACTCCAATTCCTCGGGTTGACGATACGGACGCACCTGTACTCGTCCACGCAAAAACAAGAAGTTGTTGAGCTGAATTAGGGAGCTAAAGCGCTCATAATCTTTGCTAAATAGCGTGAACTCGTGTTGTCCGTTGTAGTCCTCGAGCACAAATCGAGCATATGGACGACCATCTTTCGTGGCAAGAGGAGTAACGCTTGTTACAACACCTGCCAATGCAACATCGCTATCCTTAAGTGGTGTCAAGTCCTGAAGCGATAGTAGGTCGTGTTGGCATGCTCTACGTAGTATGAATCCAAAGCGATCGAGAGGGTGTGAAGACATATATAGTCCAATCATCTCCTTCTCCTTGTTAAGTATCGTTAGCGGATTCCAGTCCTCAACTTGTGGAACACGTGGCTGCTGTATGTTGCCACCACTCGATGTGTCCATGGCGAATAGGCTCTGCTGGCTATTCTGCTTCTCTTGCTGCATGCGCTGACCATAACGTATGAGCAGCTCGATAAATTGTACGCCCGATGCATCTTCAGCAAAGAAGCGTGAACGGTTGAAGTCGATGAGTGAGTCGAAACCACCCGCATATGCAATGCTCTCAAGGCATTTGCGGTTAACAACGGAGTAGTTTACACGCTCCATAAAGTTGTAAATGTCCTTGTATGGGCCATTTGCATTACGCTCCTGAATAATTGACTCGGAAGCTGCCTCACCAACACCCTTGATGGCTGCAAGTCCAAAACGGATGTCGCCCTTCTTGTTGGTCGAGAACTTTAGGTGTGACTCGTTGATGTCTGGTCCAAGCACAGCAATGCCCATATTCTTACACTCGGTCATATAGGCCGTAACCTGCTTAATGTCATTGAGGTTTCGGCTGAGCACTGTTGCCATATACTCCGATGGGTAGTGCGCCTTGATGTAGGCTGTCTGGTAGGCAACCCACGAGTAACATGTGGCATGCGACTTGTTGAAGGCATACGATGCGAACTTCTCCCAGTCGGCCCAAATCTTCTCCAGTACCTTCTCGTCGTGACCATTCGACTTACCGCCAGCAATAAACTTAGGCTTGAGCTCATCAAGCTTTGACTTGATTTTCTTACCCATGGCCTTACGCAAGGTGTCGGACTCGCCTCGGGTGAAATTACCAAGCAAGCGTGAGAGAAGCATCACCTGCTCCTGATATACTGTAATGCCATAAGTGTCCTTCAAGTAGCGCTCCATAATAGGGATATCGTACTCGATAGGCTTGCGGCCGTGTTTACGGTCGATGAAGTCGGGGATATAGTCCATTGGGCCTGGACGATACAAGGCATTCATCGCAATCAAATCCTCGAAAGTCGAAGGTTGTAGCTCGCGAAGATACTTCTGCATACCTGGTGACTCAAACTGGAATGTGCCAATGGTACCTCCCTTGCAGTATAGATCGTATGTCTTTTTATCATCAATAGGAATGGTGTCAGGGTCGATTATCACGCCGTGAGTGAGACGTACATTCTCGACTGCATCCTTGATGATAGAGAGAGTCTTGAGTCCAAGAAAGTCCATCTTTATCAGACCTGTATCCTCGATCACCGAACCTTCATATTGAGTTACGAGCATGTTTTCGCCCGTCTCCTTATCAACGGCCGTACTCACAGGTACCCAATCGGTGATGTCGTCACGGCAAATTATTGTGCCGCAGGCGTGAACACCGGTGCCGCGCACGTTGCCCTCAAGCATCTTAGCATACTTGATGGTGTCGTGCATGATAGGGTCTGTTGACTCCTCGGCAGCCTTAAGCTCAGGAACTGCCATGATGGCATTCTTAAGGTTGATCTTAAGCTGCTTATCTTTGTCGTTAGGATCTGTTATTCGGTCAGGTACCCATTTGCAGAGCTGGTTGGCCTGTGCTAAAGGTAGCTTCTCAACACGTGCAACATCCTTAAGCGCCATCTTTGTGGCCATGGTGCCATAGGTGATGATGTGTGCGACCTTCTCCTTGCCATATTTCTGTGTTACCCAGTTAAGTACACGTCCACGACCATCATCATCGAAGTCGATATCAATATCGGGCAATGATATACGATCAGGGTTCAAGAAACGCTCAAACAGAAGGTCGTACTTGATAGGGTCAATCTGTGTGATGCCAAGACAGTATGCGACGGCTGATCCTGCTGCCGAACCACGACCAGGGCCTACTGACACGTCGAGCTCCTCGCGAGCAGCACGAATGAAGTCTTGCACAATTAGGAAATAGCCAGGGAAACCCATGGTCTTCATAATGTGTAGCTCAAATTTTAGACGTGTTTCAGTCTCCTCGTCAAGAACTTCGCCATAGCGTTTATGTGCTCCGTCCATTGCGAGTTTAGCAAGGTAATCTGCCTCAAGCTTTATTCGATATAACTTGTCGTAACCACCAAGTTTTTCAATCTTTTTATTAGCGTCATCTTCCGACATTACCACGTTGCCATTTTCGTCCTGAGTGAACTCGTCAAATATATCCTTCTCTCTGAATTTTTGACGATACAACTCCTCGGTGCCAAACTCCTCAGGAATGGCAAATGTTGGCATGATAGGGGAGTGATCAATCGAGTAGCTCTCGATTTTGTTGCATACTTCAATAGTGTTGTCTAATGCCTCGGGAATAAAGTCGAAGATGGCGTTCATCTCGGCTGTTGTCTTCAGCCACTCTTGCTTGGTGTAGAGCATGCGACGTGGATCGTCGAGATCCTTTGCTGTGCCAAGGCATATCAAACGGTCGTGAGCCTCTGCGTGTTCCTCGTCAACAAAGTGCACGTCGTTGGTGCACACAAGCTTAACGCCACTTTTGTGTGCATAGTCAATAAGGAAGTTGTTGACCTCCTCTTGCTCTCGCCATGTGTCGTGATTAGCTCGTTCAACAGTTGCACGATGAAGCTGTAGCTCAAGGTAGTAGTCTTCACCAAAAATTGAGCGATGCCACTCAATGGCTGCTATGGCGTCGTCATGGCGATTGGCACGAATAAGTCGTGGAATCTCACCACCCAAACATGCCGAGCAACAGATTAGTCCCTCGTGGTACTTCTCTAATTCAACATGGTCAGTACGAGGACGCATATAGAAACCCTCGGTGTAGGCCTTAGATACAATCTTGATGAGATTCTTGTAGCCGGTCATGTTTTTTGCAAGAAGGATAAGGTGATAACCACTTTGATCCTCTTTGCCCTCCTTGTTGTGTAGGCGACGGCGAGCTACATATACCTCACAGCCGATAATGCCCTTAAAATCTTGCTTTGGTGTTTTGTCTAAATCGACGCGTGCCTTTGCCAGAGCAGCTGATGGGTCATCTCCCATCTCAGCTTCAGATGCGGTGCCATTCTCAAGTCGCTCAATGAGTCCTTGAAGCGCCTTGATTTTATCTTTACGAGCACCATTCTTTTTCTTAACATAGTTAAAGAACTCCTTGACGCCAAACATGTTACCATGATCGGTAAGGGCAATGCCAGGCATGCCGTCGTCGATGGCCTTGTCAACAAGCTTCGAGATGCTTGCTTGGCCGTCGAGCAACGAGTATTGGCTGTGTACATGTAGGTGTACGAATTGTCGCATGGCAGAGTCTTTGTACTATATTAATTTAAGTGTACAAATATAGCGATAATTTTTTGTAAAAAATTAGTCTTTGAATTCGGATTTTAAGAAAAAATGTATTACCTTTACACAAAACCTGATACTATGGATACAATTTCAACACCATCAGAGAGTTTGGTTCTTGTTCAGGCTTTCGATAATTCTACTATGGCTGAGATATCTAAGTCAATTTTAGATAGTGCCGGAATATTTTGTGTGCTTCATGGCGAATACCTCTCGTCGGTCTACTCAATAGGCGCCTTCCCCACACGCCTAATGGTTCGTCCAGAAGATCTGGAAGAAGCGCATAAATTATTAGGAATTAGATAGCTTTTGGGGATTTAGCTCCTACATACCGAGGCTTCTTCGCCAGATATGCCACGATGCTATTGCTTGTGTTTGTAACATGAGCATACCTCCCATTGTGTTTGCTCCACAGTTCATTGCTCGACGCAAGAACTCTGTTTCGGCAGGGTTGTATACCAAGTCGAAAACGCGATATGTTGAGTCTATGATCGAAAAGTCCAGTGTTGGGCAATCCTCAGTATTGGGGAACATGCCAACGGGTGTTGCATTCACAATTAGCTTGAGTGATGATAGTATCTCTGGTGTAATCTGCGAGTATGTTATATCGCCACGACCCTCGATACGAGATACGGTTAGATAATCAATGCCTGATTTGCGTAATACATACTGAACAGCCTTAGATGCTCCACCAGTGCCTAATACGAGTGCTTTGGTGTTGGGTTCTATGTCGAGCCAATGTAGCGATGCCTCGATGCCTGTGATATCAGTATTATGTCCTATTAGCTTACCATTCTTGATTTCTACGCAGTTAACAGCACCTACCTCACTAGCTACTTCATCAAGCTCATCGAGATATGGAATAATAGACTCCTTGTATGGAATAGTGACATTGAAGCCGTCGAGAGGTGTTGATTTTAGTATCTCCTTTATATCCTCAATCTTCTCAATCTCGAGTAGCTGGTAGTCGGCATCTATCTCCTCGATCTTAAATTTCGAGTTGAAGAAGTTTGCTGAAAACGAATGGCCTAATTTGCGGCCTATTAACGCAAAGTGTCGCATGGTTCAATAAATTCGATATCGTTGTTATTCGCTCTACTCTCCTCATTGGGCGCCACAACCTCTGTTGCTGTGCTCTCTGAACTCTCCGTGCTCTCTTCTCCACCGCCAAATATCCATAGTGCCAATGCGGTAAAGCCGATAAGTAGTACTGTAAATAGAGACGCCAATAAGTTGAAGTACTTGTCGATAAAGACTTTTATTGGAGCTCCATATTTCCAGATTAAGCCGCCAATAAGGAAGAAGCGCAATCCACGTGATACGGTTGATGCGATGACAAACATCAAGAAGTTGATGTCGAACATACCACCCGCAATTGTGAATAGTTTGAACGGTAGTGGGGTGAAGCCTGCGGTAAATACAATCCAGAAGTTGTACTTATCGTAGAGGTCTCCCACATTGTTGAAGCTCTCTACAGAGAATACGTGGTCATAGAAGAAGTTAGCTATGGCTGTTGGTTCACCCTCGGGGGCGGTCCACAAGAAGTGACCAATGGCATAGCCAAGCATTGCTCCTAATATTGAGCCAACAAGGCACAACGATGCAAAGCGGAATGACTTTTTTGTTGCACCCAAACATAGCGCAATAAGCAAAATGTCGGGTGGTAGAGGAAACCAGCTTGCCTCAAAGAGGGCGATGACAAATAGAGCAATCCAACCCCAACGGCTTTCGCTCCATGATAGTACCCAGTCGTATAATTTTTTAAGCATAGTTTTCAAATATTAGTGGCGCAAATGTACAACATTTACTCGAAACCACAAATAATTCCCCCTCCTATGACCAAATTATTGCGATATAAAACCAATGGTTGGCCCAATGCTGGTGCCCATGCCATGTCATCGCAGGTGATACGATAGCCACAATAGGTGCTCTCCACCTTTACTGGGCGTTCGGGATTACGGCCAATGCCACGAATCATGATTGTAATGTCGTTGGCTGAAAGAAGCTGATCGGGATTGGTGATGCGACAATTGTCTATATAAAGTATACGTTTATATAATAGGTTGTTTGGGCCTACTATCAGCTTATTAGATTTGCTATCTATATCTACTATGCGCATACCTTCAGGGATTCCGACTCCACGTCGTTGACCTATCGTGTAACGGGCAATGCCGTTGTGCTCACCTAATTTGTTGTTGTTGATATCTACTATATCTCCGGGTGTTAGTTCGATGCCATTTGATGCAAGAAACTCGGTATAGTGGCATCCGTTTAGAAAGCATATTCCCATGCTTTCGCGCTTGTCTGCAAAGTTTTGACGAATGTCATTTTTAAGAATATTGCTCATGGGGGTCAGCGTGCGACGAAGAGTATCTTCGTCGATGCCCCAAAGATAATATGATTGATCTTTTGAATAGTCTGCTGCCTTGGCAATATAGAGATGACCGCCATGCTCAACGATGTTGAGATAGTGGCCTGTGGCAATATTGTATATGTTTAGTGAGTCGGCAACTTCGCTAAGAATGCGCCACTTGATAAGTGTGTTGCATCGGGTGCAAGGTGATGGTGTATATCCGTTTGCGTAGCTTGATGTGAAGTAGTCAATAATTTCGTGACGAAATAGCTCTACTGCATCATGCCTTATCCATTCGATGCCTAACTCGTTGGCTTTCGATTCAGCATTTTTGAGGAGTGAGTAGTCGTTAGTAGTGTTGATGGTTAGTGCTACAACACGATACCCATCATCTCGAAGATGTTGGGCTGCTGTGCAACTATCTATTCCTCCACTAAATCCTAAAACTACACTCTTGTTCATGCCTATATGGCAATTTACTATTCGTTTTTGTCGAAGTAATCGGGTTTATGCTCTTTGATGTAATCGACAATCTCGCATAGTCCCTCACTAAATTTTGCGAAATCCTCTTTGTAGAGATGCATCTTGTTGCGAGAGAAGCTTGTGCTGCCGTCACCATGCTGAATCTTACGAGACTCAGTGATAGTGATGAAGTAGTCGTCACCACGTGTTGCCTTTACATCGAAAAAGTAGGTGCGCTTGCCAGCACGCACAACCTTGGAGTAGATTGACTCCTCGCTATCTTCGTGCTCAAATCGGCGATGATTGTCGTATGCCATAAAAAATAAGTTTGGGTTAGGGTTTTTCGTATTACGAAGATAGTGATTATTTCCTAATTAGCCAAATATTTCGACTAATATTCTACTGGGCTGTTAGAGTAGTGTGCATAAGTTCTGCATCGTTAGCTGTCATGAAGGCTTGCTGGAGTGTATGGTCTAAGTCGATACCATATATATAATTATAAGCAAATCTTCCGTAAAGCTCTACCGCAATAAGTGCCTTAAGCATTGAGCAAATAAATCTTTTGTCAGTGTCGGTTAGCTCGGTATGAGCTATATAGCTATTAAGGATGTTAAGAAGTGTATTACTTGGCGTATAGTTGTTGTTAAACTCTTCGATAGTAGGATGTTGACTCTTTATTGTTTCTATCTCTTCAGTATCAAAATAGTCGATAATAGCATGTTCAAATGCCGCCGATGTGTACGCTTTGATAACCTCTTCCGAAAGGTTAATCTCTTTGTTGGCGATGTAGATGTCGGGGGTTATACCGCCACCGCCATAGACTTTGCGATGGCTTTTGAGAGTGTAAAACAAAAGTTTGCTATCGTGAGGTATTGAGTCGGGGTGCATATATCGTAGGGTGTCGCTACGATACTTGTCGCCCTCGCCCATCTCGTAAGGTCGCTGGATGATACGTCCCGATGGAGTCTTGTAACGAGCAATTGTTACGGTCATGCCAGACCCATCCTTGAGGTCTACGATGCGCTGAACAAGACCTTTGCCGAAGCTGGTGCGTCCCACGATAACGCCTCGGTCGTGGTCCTGGATAGCTCCAGCGAACATCTCACTTGCCGATGCAGAGTTTTCGTTTATAATAACTACCAGCGGGATGGTTAAATTTATCTTATCTTGTCGTTTATAATATACCTCGTTGCGTGTTTTACCCTCGGTGCTTGCTATGATGTCACCTTTATTAAGAAACATCGACGATAGGTCGATAGCTGCAGTTATTGCACCACCGCCATTGTCGCGAAGATCGATAATAAGACTATTTATATCACCAAGGGCCTTGTATGCCTCGTAGACCTCGTTGGCTAAAGGCTTAGTGAATGATGATATTGCTATGTATCCAACATCGCCTATGCGATACGATGCACTTATAGCGCTACTCTCTATATTATCTCTTTTAAGCTTGGTAGTTAGAGTGTTACGTATTCCTCTGCGCGTCATATTGAGCGTTACGTTGCTTCCAACTTCACCCCTTAGAAGCATGGCAATGCTATCGGCGTTGATGCCTATTATGCTGCGGTTGTCGACATGGGTGATGCGGTCGAAAGGCATAATGCCAGCTCGGCTTGCTGGAGAGTTTGCTACGACGCTTCTAACAACAAGTGTGTCGTTGTGCATCATGTAGCTAATACCTACTCCCGCAAACTCGCCACTAATGCGACTCTTTAGCTTTGTCATCTCTTCGCGATTATGATACATAGAGTGTGGGTCAAGCCTCTGGAGTGTTGCCTTGATAGCCTCTTCAACCAATGGCTCAAGCGATATGTCATCTACATAGAGGTTGCGTATCTGCTGATAGGCTAAGTTGAGCTTCTGTATCTGTTGCTGCTCAGTAAGCTGAGCAAAAGCGCAGATAGTAAAAGCTATAAGAGATAAAACCGTGAGTAATAGATGTTTCATGCTTAAAAGGTTGGTTGTATATATAACGAATAGCGGAGAAAATTGTAACATTAACTCCGCTATTTCATTATTGTCGTGCTATTAAAGTACAGCTACAAGCTCCTCGAAGCTTAGCTCACGCTGCTCGCCTGAGCGCATATCCTTGAGTGTTACCACCTTGCGCTCGAGCTCGTTCGAACCGATGATAACAACGTAAGGAATGCCACGACGGTTGGCGTACTCCATCTGCTTCTTCATCTTTGCACTCTCTGGGTAGATCTCGGCAGAGATGCCCTTGTTGCGCAATTCAGAGATAAGACGCATTGAAGCCACCTGCTCATTCTCGCCAAGGTTTACGAAGAACACCTTTGTTGAACATGCGAGCTCCTCTGGGAAGAGGTTAAGGCCGAGCATAACATCGTAGATGCGGTCGGCACCAAACGAAATACCTACACCCGACATGCCCGGCATGCCGAAGATGCCTGTAAGGTCGTCGTAGCGACCACCGCCCGAGATTGAGCCAATTTGGAAGTCGTTGGCTTTGACCTCGAAAATAGCACCTGTGTAGTAGTTTAAGCCACGTGCCAGTGATAGGTCAAGCTCTGGGGTAAGGTTGATGCCAAGCTTCTCAATATTTGAGAATATTGTGCGCATCTCCTCAATACCAAGCATGCCAGTCTCTGATGAGCCAATAACGCCCTCCAACTGTGCAAGTTTCTCGGTGTTAGTGCCGCTAAGCTCAAGTATTGGTTGAAGCTTTGCGATAGCCTCATCGTCAATGCCACGCTCACGAAGCTCGTTCTTTACATTGTCCAAGCCAATTTTGTCGAGTTTGTCGATAGCTACGGTGATGTCAATCATCTTATCTGCATGGCCGATAGACTCGGCAATGCCGAACAATATTTTGCGGTTGTTCATCTTAAGCGTTACCGAGATGCCAAGCTTTGAGAATACGCGTGACACGATGTCTACGAGCTCAACCTCCGAAAGTAGAGACTTTGAGCCGATGACATCCACATCGCACTGGTAGAACTCACGATAGCGGCCCTTCTGTGGACGGTCAGCACGCCATACTGGCTGAATCTGATAGCGCTTGAATGGGAATACAATCTCGTTCTGGTGCTGCACGACGTAGCGTGCAAAAGGAACGGTGAGGTCGTAGCGTAGTCCCTTCTCCGAAATCTTTGACGCCTGACGAAGCTCCTCCTCAGAGAGCTTTGCTCCATAGTCACCCGAGTTGAGAATCTTGAACAAGAGCTTGTCGCCTTCGTCGCCATACTTGCCCAACAATGTAGAGAGGTTCTCCATTGATGGAGTCTCGAGTGGTGCATAACCGAAAAGACGAAATACACTCTTGATAGTGTCGAATATGTAGGTGCGACGCATCATCTCCTCTGGCGAGAAGTCGCGCGTGCCCTTAGGTATGGTTGGCTTGTTGTATGCCATTGATTTGTAAGCTGTTAATGTTAGTAAAAATCGTTTGCTGAAAAATGCTAAAACCCGTGGAACGGATTATCTTTTAGTGTTGCTTATGGAAGTGTTGTATTTTTCCTTTGTTTTTCGTTCGGCCTCCATAAAAGCATCTTTTGTTTTATTTACTGCGGATGTTGGTGTAAACTGCATAGAACCGTCCATTATTTCATGCTTAAAATGACCACGAATTTTAATAATATTGTGGTTTTTAAGTTTATCAATAACTACAGTATCTAAGAGGAAATACGAATAATCCGTGTAATTTTGATATACTCCGTTTTGTGTTGTTACGAAACCATCCTTATCTGTTTTGTCCAACGAACAAGTTAAGGTTATAATTTCGTCGTTATCCAATTTCAAATGTATATTGCAACCTTTCAGAATTGCGTATTTCTGAAAATTTGATAACTCTGCAGCATTATATGGGTCATTAGCATGTGTCTTTAAGTAGGTCTTTCCATCTTCTAAAATAGTAACAGCCCCGACCACAGAAATGGGAAACGGAGAGCCGTCGGAATTAGGAACATAAAAGCGCATAAAATCGTGGCTATATTCATTTTGTGCAAATACGCAAAGATGTATACAAAGTGCCGCAATTATTAATCCAATCTTTTTCATCTTTTTGGAGCTTTATGTTTATTCTATTTTAAGGATGGTTTCTGTGCCATATTACTGCTCTGCTAAGAGCTTCTTGTACTTAACTCGCTTAGGTGTGGTATCCTCGCCCTGAGCCTTCTTCCATGCCTCGTACTCTGAGTATGAGCCCTCGTAGTAAACAACCTTTGAGTCGCCCTCGAATGAGAGGATGTGGGTTGCAATACGATCCAAGAACCAACGGTCGTGCGATATGACCACTGCACAGCCTGCGAAGTTCTCGAGACCCTCTTCCAACGCACGCAATGTGTTAACATCGATATCGTTGGTAGGCTCGTCGAGAAGTAGTACGTTGCCCTGCTCCTTGAGTGCAAGGGCAAGGTGCAAGCGGTTGCGCTCACCACCTGATAATACGCCACACTTCTTCTCTTGGTCAGCGCCGTTGAAGTTGAAGCGACCAACATAAGCACGAGCATTCACCTGGCGGTTGCCGAGCTGAATAAGGTCGGAGTTCTGTGAGATTACCTCATATACAGTCTTCTCAGGGTCAATCGACTTATGCTGCTGGTCGACATATGCTAGCTTCACTGTAGGACCAACACGGAAGCTACCAGATGTAGGCTCCTCAAGACCCATGATCATGCGGAATAGGGTAGTCTTACCAGTACCATTAGCACCGATAACACCTACGATACCTGCTGGTGGTAGTGAGAAGTCAAGACCCTCGTACAATACTCTATCACCAAAAGCCTTGCTAACGCCCTGGGCCTCGATTACAAGATCGCCTAAGCGTGGGCCATTAGGGATATAAATCTCAAGCTTCTCCTCGCGCTCCTTAGTGTCGGCATTCATCATCTTGTCGTAAGCCGAAAGACGTGCCTTAGACTTGGCGTGACGGCCTGATGGAGACATACGTACCCACTCCAACTCTCGCTCAAGAGTTTTGCGACGCTTACTCTCCTGCTTCTCCTCCATAGCCATACGCTGAGTCTTCTGCTCCAACCAGCCAGAGTAGTTACCCTTCCATGGAATACCCTCGCCACGGTCAAGCTCAAGAATCCAGCCAGCCACGTTGTCCAGGAAGTAACGGTCGTGCGTTACAGCAATTACTGTACCCTTGTACTGCTGCAAGTGCTGCTCCAGCCAGTCAATACTCTCGGCATCAAGGTGGTTGGTAGGCTCATCAAGAAGCAATACGTCAGGCTGCTGTAATAGCAAGCGGCACAAAGCAACACGACGACGCTCACCACCCGACAAAACGCTAACGTTCTGATCAGGGTCTGGACAACGCAAGGCGTCCATAGCACGCTCCAATACGCTGTCAAGCTCCCAGCCGTTTACCTGGTCAATCTTCTCGTATAGCTCACCCTGGCGCTCGATTAGGCGTGCCATCTCGTCGTCAGACATCGGCTCGCAGAGCTTCATGTTGATATCCTCGTACTCCTTGAGAAGTGCTACTGTAGATGCTGCACCCTCCTCAACAATCTCCTTAACGGTCTTTGTTGGGTCGAGCTGTGGCTCCTGCTCGAGGTAGCCTACGCTGTAACCAGGTGAGAATACCACCTCGCCCTGGAAGCTCTTGTCGATACCAGCGATAATCTTCATGAGGGTTGATTTACCCGAACCGTTGAGACCGATGATACCGATCTTAGCGCCATAGAAGAATGATAGGTAGATGTTGTTCAAAATTTTCTTGTTGTTGTTGAGCACCTTGCTCACGCCAACCATCGAAAATATAATTTTCTCGTCTGCCATGTGATATATGTTTTAAATTATTCGTTTCTCTTTAATCATGCAAATATAGATATTTTTCATCTAACTCCCAAATTTTAAATTTGGCGCTCTATTTGCATGGTGTGGTTATGGAATTTTTAATCTTTATAATTTATGAAAAATATACTTAAAGGCACACTTACGGAGGAGAACTTATTGAAGGCTTTTGCTGGTGAGAGCCAGGCTCGCAATCGCTACGATTATTTTGCGTCGCAAGCCAAAAAGGATGGCTACGAGCAGATAGCTGCGGTGTTTGCGACCACGGCTGATCAAGAGAAGGAGCATGCTAAGCGATTCTTTAAATATCTTGAGGGTGGTATGGCTACTATTCACAATGCGTCGTACCCGTCGGGAATTATTGGCAATACCCAGCAAAATCTTATATCGGCGGCTGAGGGCGAGCACGAAGAGTGGGAGGTGTTGTATGCTCAGTTTGCCGAAGTAGCACTCGCTGAGGGTTTTCAGAAGGTGGCTCTAACGTTTCGTTATGTAGCTGAAGTTGAGAAGGAGCATGAAAGACGTTATCTTAAGCTACTCAGTAGGTTGACTGATGGCGATTTCTTTAGACGTGAAGGTGAGATTGTATGGCAGTGCCGAAACTGTGGATATGTTGTCAAGGCGAAGATGGCGCCCAAAATCTGCCCGTCGTGTGAGCACGAGCAACGCTTCTTTGAACCTCTAGCCGATAACTACTAAAATAAGGAGGGTGGGCCCTCCTTATTTTATTTGGTTGAAGTAGTCGAAAACCAATTTTGCTTTAGCTTGTCCGACAACTGATATGAGCTCCTCAGTTGAGGCTTTACGTATTGCTGATATCGTCTTGAAGTGGCGCAGGAGGGTTGTTATGCTCTGCTTGCCTATGCCCTTGATTTGTTCAAGTTCGCTGTTGATAAAGTTAATGCTTCGCTTCTGTCTGTGGAATGTTATGCCGAAGCGATGGGCCTCATCACGTATGTGACATACTACTTTAAGTGGTTCGCCTGTACGGCTTAAGTAATATGGCATTGGGTCGTTCGGGTAAAATATCTCCTCTATACGCTTTGCAAGACCAACTATGGGTACTTGCTTCTCTATACCTAGCTCCTTGAGTATGGCATAGGCACTCGAAAGTTGCCCCTTTCCTCCGTCAACAATTATCAAGTCGGGAAGCTCGCTGCCCTCGGCAATAAGGCGTGAGTAGCGACGATATATTATCTCGCGCATAGATGCGAAGTCGTCGGGGCCCTCTACTGTTTTGATGTTAAAGTGTCGATACTCCTTTTTCGAGGGCTTGCCGTCACGGAACACAACACATGAAGCAACAGGGTTTGTGCCCTGAAGATTTGAATTATCGAAGCACTCAATATGTCGTGGTTGCTTCTCAAGGTGTAGCTCACGGCGCATAGCCTCCATGAGTCTTTCAGTGTGGCGCTCGGGATTCTTTATCTCGAGGTTTTTGAGACGCTCGGCACGATATATTCGAGCGCTTCGCAAAGAGAATTCTATCAAATTTTGCTTATCACCACGCTTGGGAATGGTGATGATTGTGCCGTCGAATATTGGTAGTGATGACGGCATATAGTTGGTTATTAGCTCCTTTGCGAGTGTTATGTTGAGTGTTTGTGCAATATGCTCGATAGCCTGAGCAAGCATATCTTCGGGCGAGGAGTCGATGCCCGTAGTTAGCCTTACTGTTTGTACGGCTGTTATTGAGCCATTCTGTATGCGTACAAAGTTACAATATGCTGTGTCGTCGTCATCAACCAAAAGTGTGAATACATCTGTGTTGACAATCTTAGAGCTGACAATGACCGATTTTGCCTGATATTTCTCGAGTGAAAGTAACTTTTGTTTGTAGCGTTCTGCGTCTTCAAAACGTAAAAGTTCGGCCATATGCCACATTTGTGATGTCAGCCATTCGCGCACGGGGCGTAGGTCGCCCTTGAGTATGGAGCGTACGAGCGATATGTGCTCGTTATATTGCTCCTCACTCTCGTTGCCAATACATGGGGCATTGCAGTTGCCTAAGTGATACTGAAGACACTTGTCGTATTTATGTGATGTGATGCTTGATGCAGATAGATTGTGTTTGCATGTACGCAATGGTACAACATCGCGTATAAACTCGAGTATTGAGCGTTGGGTAGCTATTGAACCGTAGGGACCGAAATATTCCGAGCCATCATGTCTTAGCTCGCGTGTTGACATCACTCGGGGAAATGGCTCTTTAAGCAGAACAATCCACGGGTATGTCTTGTCATCTTTTAATAATATGTTGTATCGCGGTTGTAGTTTCTTTATTAGTGAATTTTCGAGAAGCAGAGCATCTTGTTCGCTGTCGACCACTATGTGTTTGATGTCTACTATCTGGCGCACCATTACAAGTACCTTTGCCGAGTGGTCGCGGTTCTCGACAAAATAAGATGATACTCGTTTCTTGAGTGATTTTGCCTTGCCTACATATATAATATTGGCGTTCGCATCAACAAACTGATAAACTCCCGGAGAGTGTGGCAGCGCAGCAACCTGCTCACGTATGTGTTCACGCACGATATTATTCATAAAACAAAGATAATGATTTTTTGGAAATCTAGTGCCAGTGAAATTTATTTTTGAAAATTTTGCGCCAAAAGTTTGCAGCTATTAAAATAATCGTTACCTTTGCAGTGTATTACTAAACTAATACACCAAATAATAGCAACTAAAACCACTAAGCATTATGATTACAACAAACAAGTTAACATTCGGATATACATCGGCAAGGCCTGTGTTGTCTAATATCACACTTAATCTCGAAAAAGGTCATATTCACGGCTTGTTGGGCTGTAATGGTATTGGCAAAACCACGCTTCTTAAGCTTATGTGCGGCATCATGCGTCCGCAGCACGGCGAGGTGCGTGTTGGTGGTATCGACCCAATGAAGAGAGATGTTGCAACATTTCAGGATTTGATGATTATCCCTGAGGAGTTTGACTTGCCAAATATCTCGCTTGAGATGTTCGCACGTGTGACATCGCCATTCTATCCACGATTTGATATGGGTCAGATGCGTCACTACTGCGAGGAGTTTCATGTTAATCCTAACGAAAAGCTACACTCAATGTCGATGGGTCAGCGCAAGAAGGCATATATCTCATTTGCACTCGCTTGCAATGTACAAACTCTACTCTTAGATGAGCCTACAAATGGTCTTGATATCCCCTCAAAGAGTGTGTTCCGTCGTCTGCTTGCAGGTTATGTTGATGATAGCCGAATGGTTGTAATATCTACTCATCAGGTGGCAGATGTCGAGCAGTTGTTGGATAATATCGTGGTGCTCGATGAACAGGGTGTGGCGCTTAATGCAACTACTGCTGAAATTTCGCATTGCCTAAAGTTTGGTAAGGCTTCGGAGGATGATAAGGTGATTTATTCGGAGTGCACATTGCAGGGCGAAATGGCTGTTATGCTTAATAAGCATGACGAAGATTCAGTGCTCAGCATAGAGCTTTTGTTTAACGCAACAACGGCAAATCGTCAAGCTATTGCTGCAATATTTAATGAGAGATAGTTATGCGTAGTTTTTCTTTAGGTAGATTAGCGCAGTATGCTCGCTATTACTACGTTTCAAATAGTAGATTTATAATATCAGTGCTATTGCAGATGGTGGGTATTCCACTTCTTTTTAGTGTGCTTACTCATGATTGTTACTCGGTGCGAGATGTTGTTGTAGCATTCTATGTATTCACTGCCTTTGGTTCGGCACTATTCTCTACAACTGCTATACGAAAGCGAGGTAGAAAGACTATGGAGGTTACTATTCCCGTGTCGAATGAGGAGCGCATTGCGTTTATGGTGCTTAACTCTGCTCTGTTCTTTCCGCTTATGTCGATGGTTACAGGCATATTGGCGCTTGTGCTCGGAACGCCATTCTATTCTGGTAACTATTCGTTAATGCAGATTATTAGCTCTCTTTTAAGTGATTACTACTTCGATTATCCCCTCTATCTCGCACTGATGCTAATATCGTCATGTTGTTTGCTTATTAACCTTCTTGCTCGACGTAGGCTTTTTGTAGCCTATCTCTTAGCTTTTATTGGCTTTATAGTATTTTGTGTGATGCTGGGAAATATTCTGGAGAATACGCTATTTTATGATTCAGAGTTTAATAAGCAGTATTTCTTCCTGTATGTCGATTCGGATAAGATTAAGTTTTGGGCAAAAGTTATCTATAGCTTAATGCCAGTATTCTTCTATGCACTATGCTACTTAGTATTACGTAAACGTCAAATGAAGTGGTAGTTATGAGAGATTATATAAATCAGTTACTTCAGCTGTTTAAGAAGCATTATATTGAGCGTAAGAATACCTATATTTCGCTTATGCTTGCACTCTTTGGCATTCCGCTCTTGTTTGCCTTTATGTCGAAGAACTCGGTAACTGTTGCAACGCTATATGTAACGATGATATTGGTGTCTATGGCTGTTGTTTTGCACGTTTCAACCGTGGAACTTAGAAATAGTCATAGTTATATTATAGCTCATACTTTGCCAGTGTCAACGGCGGTCAATTATGGTTTTATTCTGCTCAATTCAGTTGTTGTTGCCTTTGTGATGGTCGCTATATGTTACTTCCCTGCGTTAGCTATTGCTAAGGCAATCTATCCCCCTATGCCAGAGTTTGACTGGACGTACGACGTGTTCTTTGGCAACGGTAGAACCTATTTGGGTATTCTTGCTACGCATGGCGTGCTGCTAATTGTAAACCTTGTGGGTAAGAAGCGTATATTCCTCACCTACCTTGTAGCTTTGCTACTTGCTATGGCTGTTCAGCTTATGATTAATGAGTATATTGCTGTAGAGTGGCGTGAGAATGCGAAACTTATTGGAAATATTTTACTTATCTTTGTGGCGTGGATTGGCGGTTACTTCATTTTGCGCAACTACCAAATTAGGAGTTAAGTTATGATGCAGTTTTCAGATGATAAGCCTATTTGGCGACAGATATATGAGCTCATAGCCATGCGGATACTCTCGGACGAGTGGCCAGAGGGTAGCCGTATCGTGTCGGTAAGAGAGCTAGCACAGGAGGTTGGTGTAAACCCTAATACCGTTATGCGTAGCTACGAGCGTCTAGATGGTGATGGTATTATCTTCAATCGTCGAGGCATCGGCTTCTTTGTTACAGAGGGTGCAAAGGAGCATATTCGTGAGATTGAACGACGTAAGTTCCTTGATGAGGAGCTCCCAAAGCTTAGTGAGCGCCTCAATCTTTTGGGGTTAATAATAGAGGTTAAGAGTGTTAAATAAACAGCTCTAACTATTGTTATAGTTAAAAGTGAATGTCCAGTTTGTGCCATTCACTTTTTTTTGCTATCTTTACGCCCATATTAATTTAGCAATATTATGCGAACTGGTGAAATACAGACCCTAAAGGTAGGGCGAATATCAGACTTTGGTGTCTATCTGAGAGATGAAGAGGAGAATGAGGTGTTGCTCCCTAATCGTTTCACACGCCTCGATATGAAGGAGGGTGATGAGGTGCGTGTGTTTGTCTATCACGACTCGGAGGATAGACTTGTTGCATCTACCGAAACACCGCTGATTACTGCGGGTGGCGTTGCTGCGCTTAAGGTGGTTGATAAAAGTGTGCATGGAGCATTTCTTGACTGGGGACTCTCGGGTAAGCAACTATTTCTGCCTAATCGCAATCAGCAGGGCCCTGTGGTTGCTGGTCAATTGACTGTGGTCTATATGTATATTGACGAGCGTACAGGTAGATGTGTAGCAACCAACAAGATAAAGCCTTTTGTTAAGAACGAAGAGCCACTTACTGTGGCTGTTGGTGATGAGGTTGATATACTTGTCGCTTTTGAGACTCCTATCGGCTATCGTGCTGTTATTGACGGTCGCCACTGGGGTATGCTCTATAAGAATCAGCTATTCCGCCCTGTGCGTGTTGGCGATAAGTATCGTGGCTGGGTGCGCAAGATCACTGAGGATTTGCGCATAGATCTTAGCCTTCAGCAGACAGGTCTCGCTGAGGTTGAGACATCTGTTGTGCGCCTTGAGAAGTTGTTGAATGATAATGGAGGAGTGCTTGGTGTTAATGACCATAGCGATCCTCAGGATGTCGCTCGTGTGACTTCGATGAGTAAAAAAGTGTTTAAGCGTGCTCTCGGTATGTTGCTTAAGCAGGGACGTATTGAGCAGACAGAGAGTGGAATACGACTAAAGAAGTAGGGTGATGGTTAAGCTAACAGCAGAGCGAGTTTCAACCGATCGTACCGACAATTTTGTCTATCAGCGCTCGGCGCTTGCTTATGTCGAGGCGGCAAAGCTTGTGGGTGGTAGAGTGCTCGAAATAGGTACAGGCTCGGGATATGGTATTCGTACTATCGCTGCGAGTGCTGATGAATTTGTTACTATTGATAAATATCGTTCTGTGGCTGTTGATAACCTGCCGTCAAATAGCTCGTTTATAGAGACTAAAGTACCGCCACTTCCATTCGATGATGAGGTCTTTGATTGTGTCGTGTCGTTTCAAGTTATCGAGCATATACGCAACGATAAGCGTTTTGTGAGCGAGGTTATGCGTGTGCTTAAGCCTGGCGGTAAGTTTATAGTCACAACCCCTAATCGTCCAATGTCGCTCACGCGCAATCCCTGGCATGTGCGTGAATATCGCCCAGGGGAGCTTGAGATGCTATTGTCGGGTTTTACACATGTAAAGTGTATGGGTGTTGGAGGTAATGAGCGTGTGTGGGCATACTACGAGAAGAATCGAGAGTCGGTAAACCGCATCATGCGCTTAGATGTTTTTAAGATGCAGTGGTGGTTGCCTCGATTTGTGCTTCAACTTCCGTATGATATACTTAATCGTTTGAATCGCAATAAGTTATATGCTGATAACTCGCAACTTACCGATGCGATAACTATGCAAGATTACCATCTGCAAGATGTTGATAACGAGTGTTTTGATTTGTTTTACGTAGCAACAAAGTAATATAATGAGTCGCATAGCACTAATACAGCGTAATATAGCATGGCTTAACATAGATGCTAACCTTATGGATATTGAGGCGTTGCTCGAGGGTGTTAAGGCTGATGTTATTGTGCTTAGCGAGATGTTTCAAACTGGCTTTGTGACCAATCCGTGTGATGCTGTTGACGATGGCAGGACGCTTAGATGGATGTTACGTATGGCAAAAGAGCATGATGCGGCAATTGTCGGATCGTGTGCCGTTAAAGAGGGTGATGAATATCGCAATCGTATGTACTTCGTAAAACCTACGGGCGAGGTTGATTGTTACGATAAATGGCACTTGTTCTCAGTTGGCGGAGAGAGTAAGAACTATACACGAGGACGAGAACGTAAGATTGTTGAGTGGCGAGGTGTTAGATA
Source organism: Alistipes sp. (assembly GCA_017380515.1). Taxonomy (GTDB): domain Bacteria; phylum Bacteroidota; class Bacteroidia; order Bacteroidales; family Rikenellaceae; genus Alistipes. The sequence goes on along the minus strand of JAFODV010000129.1, from coordinate 5,334 downwards.
TCTCCTTGCTGTCTGCTACGACCTACGTTTTCCTGTGTGGAGCCGTCAGCGTGGCGATTATGATGCTATCATATATGTTGCTGCATGGCCAACGCCACGTCGTGAGGTGTGGCAGACACTGCTTAAGGCACGTGCCATCGAGAACCAAGCCTATGTCATAGGTGTTAACCGTACGGGCGATGAGCCAACACTAAACTACTCGGGTGATTCAGCTGTTGTTGACTACTATGGTAGGTGTGTGGTGGAGTGTGGAAGCGAGGAATGGATAGCTAATGTGGTTATTGATGTGGATAAGCTTAATGTGTTCAGAGATAAGTTTAATGTTAGCGTTGATGCTGACGAATTTAAATTGACCCAATTATGAGTATAAATGAGATAATCCTACTTCTTGTTTCGGGAGTTGTCGTTGGCATTATCAACACTCTTGGTGGTGGTGGCTCGGTTATCACTATGTCGCTCTTTATGGCTATGGGCATGCCAATTGGAGTTGCAAATGGAACTAATCGTATTGCAGTGTTGCTTCAGAATCTCTCAGCAACAATAGCCTTCTTGCGTAAAGGTATGCTTCACGTACGTAGCGGAGTGATGCTATCTATTCCAGCGATTGTGGGTAATATATTCGGTGCTATGGTTGCCACTGAGGTTAGTGAGTCAGTATTTAAGATATGTCTTTCGGTAGTGCTTGCCATCATTCTTGTCTACTTGCTTTTAGGTAAAGATAATGAGCATGTAACTGGTGGTCATGGCTTGAAAATCAGATGGTGGCATTATCTTGTATTCTTTATTATTGGCTTCTATGGTGGTTATATCTATATCGGTCTTGGCTTCCTAATTCTTGCAATTGCAATATGGACAATGAAGCTTGATATTATCACTGCCAATGTCATTAAGGGCTTTGTGATATTCTTGTCTACGCCATTTGCTCTTGCTGTGTTTATCTACAACGGTCAGGTAGAGTGGATGGCAGGCTTGTTGCATGGTGTGGGTAATATTCTCGGTGCTGTGCTAGCATCGCATTGGGCTATGAGTTGGGGTGTTAAGTTTGTGCGCTGGTTCACACTATTTATCATTGTCGTATTCTTCATCGACCTTATGGGGTGGATATCACTTGAGGGAGTGCTATCAGGATTGTTATAGTTGCTGTTATGGAAAAGAAAACTATTGAGATAACAGGTGCCAGAGTCCATAATCTCAAGAATATAGATGTAACTATACCTCGTGACTCACTCGTTGTGATAACTGGACTATCGGGCTCAGGTAAATCGTCGTTGGCATTCGACACGATATATGCTGAGGGTCAGCGTCGATATATGGAGACACTGTCGGCCTATGCTCGCCAGTTTGTTGGTAATATGGAGCGTCCTGATGTAGATAAGATTACAGGTCTTAGTCCTGTTGTTGCTATCGAGCAGAAGACAACCAATAAGAATCCACGCTCCACTGTAGGTACTGTCACCGAGATTAATGACTTTCTACGATTGATGTATGCACGTGCCTCTACGGCATATTCACCTATTACGGGTGAGGAGATGGTGCGATATAGCGACGAGCAAATCATAGATCTGATGATCGAGGGTTTCGATGGTCGCCGTGTGGCATTTCTTGCCCCTGTGGTTAAGGGTCGCAAGGGTCACTATCGTGAGCTATTTGAGCAGATGTCGAAAAGAGGATATATCTATGCTCGTATTGATGGCGAGATTAAGGAGTTTTCGGCCGGCATGAAGCTCGATAGATATAAGATACATAATATAGATATGGTCATAGACCGCCTAGTTGTTGGCAAGGAACATCGTGAGCGTATGGCAACATCGCTTTCGGAGGCTATGCGCCAGGGTAAGGGTACGATGATTCTCTATGATTATGGTACAAATGGCACTCGATACTATTCACGCCATTTGATGTGCCCAACTACGGGCGAGGCCTTCGAGGAACCACAGCCTCACACCTTTTCGTTTAACTCACCTAAAGGTGCATGTCCCGAGTGTAATGGCTTGGGTGAGAGGGCGGTATTCGATATAGATAAAATAGTTCCAGACGGCTCTTTGTCGATTGCAGATGGCGGTGTCGAGCCTCTAGGAAAGTATCATAACAATATGCTATTTGCGATGCTCGAGATGCTTGGCCATCGCTATGATTTCACCCTGAATGACCCGATATCGACTATATCTACTGAGGGTATAAATGCTATTTTGTATGGCGATCCAGAGCCTTTGATGTTGCATACCTCGTCATATGGAGCTGCAGGAGGTCGTGATATGATACAGTGGATGGGTCTTAATGAGTGGATGATGCGTAATGTTGATGAGGATTCTAAGAAGGGTGAGAAGTGGCGTGAGCAATTCTTTGTTATGCAGAGCTGTCCATGTTGTCGCGGATCTCGTCTTAAGGCCGAGGTTGAGAATTTTCGCATTGATGGCAAGAGTATTACTGAGGTCTCGGCGATGTCTATTCTCGAGTTTCGTGATTGGATTAATGGTATAGATGTAAAACTTGCTGAAAAACAACGTATTATTGCGCGTGATCTTATAAAGGAAATACGTGAGCGTGTTGGTTTTTTGGTTGATGTTGGCTTAGGCTATTTGTCGCTTTCGCGAGCATCACGTACAATATCGGGTGGTGAGTCACAGCGTATTCGTCTTGCTACTCAGATTGGCTCCAAATTGGTAAATGTGCTCTATATTCTTGATGAGCCAAGTATTGGTCTTCATCAGCGAGATAATCAAAAACTTATTGAGAGCCTTAAGCAATTGCGTGATGCTGGTAACTCTGTTATAGTTGTTGAGCACGACGAAGATATGATGCGAGCTGCGGATTATATTGTTGATGTCGGGCCGTTGGCAGGTCGTCGAGGTGGTAAAGTAGTAGCTCAAGGTAGCTTTGATGATATATGTAATAGTGAGACTCTTACGGCTGATTATCTAACCCGTCGCAAAGTTATACCTGTGCCTGAAACTTTGCGTGTGGGAAATGGTGAGTTTTTACGTATTATCGGTGCAAATGGTAATAATCTAAAGGGTGTAGACGTGAGTATACCTTTGGGCAAGTTTGTGTGCGTAACGGGTGTCTCTGGCTCGGGTAAGTCGTCGCTTATCAATGGTACGTTGCGTCCAATCCTTTCTCGTCATCTCTATCGTTCATTCGATCAGCCATTGCCTTATGGTAGTATCGAGGGTCTTGAGCATGTTGATAAATTGGTTGTTGTCGATCAGTCGCCTATTGGTCGTACTCCACGCAGTAATCCAGCAACTTACTCTAATGTATTTGCAGAGATACGTAAGTTATTTTCCGAGACGCCTGATGCGCTTATACGAGGCTATAAGGCTGGAAGATTCTCGTTTAATGTCAAGGGCGGTCGTTGCGAGGAGTGTCGTGGTGCAGGCTTCCAGACTATCGAGATGAACTTCTTGCCTGATGTGTATGTTAAGTGTAAGGCGTGCGGAGGTAATCGCTATAATCGTGAGACACTTGAGGTAAAATATAAAGGCAAGAGTATTAACGATGTGTTGAATATGACCATCAATATGGCTGTTGAGTTCTTCGAGAATGTTCCGTCTATATATCAGAAGTTGCGTGCTATTCAACAAGTTGGACTCGGTTACTTAACGCTTGGTCAACCATGTACGACCTTGTCTGGAGGAGAGTCTCAGCGTATAAAGCTTGCAACCGAGCTTGCTAAGCGCGATACTGGTCGTACACTATATATTCTTGATGAGCCAACCACGGGCCTTCATTTTGAGGATATTCGACAGCTGCTCGATGTTATTAATCGTTTGGTTGATTGTGGTAATACGGCAATAGTTATCGAGCATAACCTCGATGTTGTTAAAGTTGCCGATTGGATTATTGATATGGGTCCTGAGGGTGGCCGTGGTGGCGGTAGAGTTGTGGCCGAGGGAACTCCTCGTGATATTATGGCTAATGAAGAGAGCTATACGGGTTATTACCTAAAGCAGATGTTTAAATAATGTGGGCGGTCGATTGACCGCCTTTTTATTCTATATATATCATCATTTTTGCGCTATAAAGGGAGGTTGTTTATTTGGCATATTAGTTGCGATAGACGATGCGAAAAACGTATGTTTAACATCTAAATCGACGATTATGAAACTGTTTAGACAAACACTCTTAATTGCTGCTGCAGTATCAGTTGTTGTAACATCGGCAGTGGCGCAAACATCAAATGATGGTGAAAAATATTCGCCATCTGTCTACACTCCTGCATCAGATGGTGAGCACAAGCATCACCACGACAAGGTGCATAAGCGGGCTGTGCGAGATTTTGCTGAGACTGAGCGTGCGGGTCATCGTGAGCTGAGTAACCCTCAGTTTATCTTCACCACGCCCGATAATCACTTCTCGTTAGCTATAGGTGGCTTTGTTAACCTGCGCACAAGCTATGACTTCGGTGGTGCTGTTGACAATATTGACTTTGTGCCATACGACATTCCTATGAGTAAGAATTACGCTTCTGATCAGCGTGTTATGATGGATGCATCTACCTCTCGTTTATATCTAAAGGCTGTGGTTCATAGCAATACTCTCGGCCGTGTTGTGGTCTTTAGTGATATGGACTTCCGTGGTGGTGAGGAGTTCTCTTATATCCCTCGCCTACGTTCTGCATATGTATCGTTTAAGGGCTTGACTATTGGTCGTGATGTTACTACCTTCTGTGATCTTGACGCTGCGCCAAAAACTATTGATTTCCAGGGACCTAATGCCTATAATTTCTCGTTTAACGAGATGATACGTTACGAGTATAACGGTCGTTCTGGCTTTAGCTTTGGTATTGCTGCTGAGCGTCCTGTGGTAAATGCCACCTATGGTGAGAGCTACTCGGCTATCATGCAGCGAGTGCCCGATGGTATTGCTTACTTGCAGTATCAGTTTGGTCGTGAGCGTGTAAGTCACTTGCGTCTGTCAGGTGTAATCCGAGATATGTATCTTCACAATAATGTAAAAGGCGAGAATACAACAAAGCTGGGTTGGGGTTTGCAGCTCAGTGGACATCTTGCAATCACTCGTTGGGTAGATATCTATATGAATGGTGTATATGGTGAAGGTATAACTCCTTATATTCAAGATCTTACTGGATCACCATATGATATGGTATATAATCCTAATAAGCCTAATGAACTTCGTGTTCCTACTATGTGGGGATGGCAGGCTGCTGCACAGGTTAATATCATGCCACAAAAATTGTGGGTTGCTGGTGGTTATTCTGAGGTAGGAGTTGACAAGGACCATGGTTTTGTTAATGATAGCCAATATATGAAGGGTAGTTATCTGTTTGCTAATGCCTTCTATAAAGTTACACCAAACATCACTTTCGCGCTC
>JAFODV010000128.1 GCA_017380515.1 Alistipes sp. | reverse complement strand
TGTAGACGAGATGAACGGCTACATCATGGGCGGTAATTTCAATGGTGCTATTGCGTTGAAAAATTGGAGTGGCAGCGAATTTAACTCTAAGGTATTTAACATCACTGGCGGTACATTTACTGTAGACCCATCAGAGTTTGTTGATGACGACTATAGTGTTGTTATGAATAACAATGTTTATACTCTTGAGCTCAAGCCAGCTATTGCTAAGATTGGTGACGATGAGTATAGAACACTTAATAGGGCTGTTGCAGCAGCACAGAATGGTGATATTATCGTGTTTACTAATGATGTAGAGCAGGCGGATGGAGTTGTTATCACTGATAAGAATATCACTATCAACTTGAATGATAAGACATTCACAGTATCTAATGGTGCAAATACTAATAACCGTAACTTCAAGGTTAATGGTTCATCTGTAGTAACCATCAAGAATGGTACTATGGTTGCTGCTGGCGACTACTCTTCTGGTGCTTATGGTACACTTCGTACTGAGGGTAGTGCAAATGTAACTTTGGAGAATGTAAAGCTATATAACTATCGTGGTAATGGTCTAAACGTAAAGGCATTGAGCGGAACAACTGTTACTATTACCGAAACTGAGATTTACTCACAGTATGGTGGTGGCGTCGAGGCTGCAGGTGGTGAGGTTGAGTTGACAAATGTTAAGATTGAGCAGAAGGGTATGTACACTGCCCCTTACAACTCAATGGCTATCTCAGTTAATGGTGGTGGTACAGCAACTATTAATAGCGGTACTTATTCTACAGAGTGTCTCACAGCAGAGGAGGCCAACAATCAGGGCACATCACACGGTCCTTGGTGCGCTGGTGTTCTTAACTCTGGTGGTACACTTATCATCAAGGGCGGAACATTCTCTAACGACAACTTCGGCGACAATGCCCTTGCAACATATGGTCGTGGTTTGCTTTTGGCTGACACTGGTGCTAATATTCAGATTGAGGGTGGTGTTTTCAACGCAGTAAAGGCAATTATCGATGTAACAAACAATTTGGGCGATGCTTCAAAAAACCCATCAGCAACAATCTCTGGAGGTACATTCTCAGCTGATCCACGCATCTCTGGCTTGTACGCAAGTGAGCTTATTAAGATAGCAGATGGTAGTGTTGTTGTTGAGAACAATGGTAGCTGGACTGTTGGAACTCCTATTGCAAAGGTTGGTAATACCGAATATTGCACCATTGACGAGGCTATCGCAGCTTGGACTAATAACTCTACTCTCACATTGCTTAACGATGTAACTCTTAGCGATGTCGTAAATCTCAACTCTACCGAGCACCACATCCTTGACCTTGGCACATATACTATGACAGCAGCAAGCGGCAAGAATGCATTTGAGATTATTGCAAGAGGCACTGGTGCTTCCGAGCGAACAGCCATTACTATCAAAGCTGACGCAAACAACCCAGGTTGCATCCATGCTGACAGCAAGTCTGTGGTTTACTACAACTATGCAAATGGTACAGCAACAGGTGATGACCGTCCAATTATCAAAATTGAAGGCGGTATATTCTATGGTGGTACAAGCGGCTATAGCACAACAGCAGGTATATATTTTAAAGGAGGTTCTGCAGCAAGACATGCAGCTACACTTAACATTTCTGGCGGTGAATTCTATTGTGCGATCAATGGACAGAGCAAGTCTAAACTCTTGATCTCTGGCGGTCTTTTCCACTATAGCGTAGGTTCACAGGGCGACAGCACTGCTCTTCGTCTTATCTCTGGTGGTACATTTAAGTCATTTGGCTTTATGACAGCTGACTCTAATAATACCAAGTTCTGGATCGGCACATCAATGAAAAATAGCGATGTTGGCGTATATGTAAATAAGGATGGTTACCTTGTAGTTGGCGGTCCTGTAATTACGGAGTTCGGTGATAAATTTACTGCAAAGGCCACAAACCCAACAAAGTGGAGTCCATACTTGCAGTACAGTAGCGCAGCAAGTAATGGTCTCTATTACACAAATGCAGAGATGGCTATCGAGAAGCACAAAGAGGCTAATGTAGTGCTTAAATAAGAAATTTATTAGGCATTTGCATAATAATCAAAACCTATTAGATAAGGGGTGGCTAAGATACGTTTTAGCCACCCCTTATTAATTATGCGCTCGGCTTCGGCCGAGCGCTTTTTTTGTTTTATTCGGCGACCATCAAGACCCCAAAAAGACCAAAGAGGCCAAAACGACGATGCGGGCAAATATTCTATCTGCAGAGACTTCGCCGAGGTCACTCGGTCACTATGGTCACTGAAGTCATAGAGGAGAACGACCCAAAGAGACCAACGACCAAGAGGCCAAAACGACGATGCGGGCAAATATTCTATCTGCAGAGACTTCGCCGAGGTCACTCGGTCACTATGGTCACTGAGGTCATAGAGGAGAACGACCAAAAAGACCAACGACCAAAGAGGCCAAAACGAAGTGAAAGGTGACAAGTGACAAGTGAAAAGTCTGGTGTCTGCGACGAAAAAAACACTACTCACTACTAATTACTCACTACTAAATACCCTCTACTCATTTTATCCCACACTCAAAAAAACACGGGTATTAAAAATAATACCCGCATCTTATAAAACATCTGCGCATTGGCGCACCACACATTGAACATTTCACCTTGATTCGCCCCACGACCTATGGGCAACACTCACGCCAAGCATCTCCACAGCACGTGAGCTGATGGTCATGGCCAACTCGTCGATGGTTAGTGGCTGGAAATAGAACGAGGGCGAGGCAGGGACAACGATAGCACCGGCCTCGGTGAGGGTGGTCATATTACGAAGATGGATAAGCGAGTAGGGCGCCTCACGCACAACCATAACGAGCGCTCGGCGCTCCTTGAGCATGACATCGGCAGCACGCTCGATGAGGGTACGTGACACGCCAGAGGCGACACGCGCCACGGTGCCCATAGAGCAGGGCACAACAATCATAGCGTCCCAGCGTGCCGAGCCACTGGCAAGTGACGACCACATATCATGATTCGAGAAGTGGTGAAGAGTATCAGCCTCGGGAAGTACTACGCCTTCGGCCTCGACAACATCGCGGGCATGGTCGCTCATGACAAGGGCAATATCTGCAACCTCATCGCTACGAAGAAGCAGCTCGAGCGTCTGACGAGCATAGATAGCACCACTTGCTCCTGTTATAGCAACAATAACATTCATAGTTACAACTCCAAAATTTTACACTCTAAGCCCATCTCGCGAGCACGACGCAACAGCGCAGGCAGCACGTAGCTGGTGTTGCGAAACGACTTAGCACTATCGTGGAGCGAGACAATATCGCCGCCACGAAGCCCCTTAAGAGTGCCTCGCAAGCATGCCTTGGGCGACAGCTTACGGTTATAGTCGCGCGAAAGAACACTCCACATAACCATGTGGAAACGATGAGACAGAGCCTCAATCTGCGCCTTGGTGATTTGGGCATAAGGGGGACGAAACAACTCGCTATGAACAAAGTCGCTGGCAAGGTCGACATCCTCAACATAGCGGCCTAACGACATGCGCCACCCCTTCTGATGCGAGTAGGTGTGGTTGCCAACCTTATGGCCACGCTCAAGAATCATGGCATAAAGATCGGGATACATCTCCACATTCTTGCCCAACACAAAAAATGTAGCCTTGGCGTCGTACCTGTCAAGGGTGTTGAGAATCCACTCAGTAACACCTGGCGTAGGGCCGTCGTCAAAGGTGAGATACAACCCCTCAGGATCGTTGATATCCCACACAGCCCCAGGAAAGAGCCGACGTAGTATGTTTCGTTGACCAATGCGCATATATTATATATAGGTATCAACACCTATAGGGTGCAAAAATAACTTTTTTTTCGCAATTAGAAAAATATCGCTACCTTTGTATGTGTAAACGTAACAATTGCCCATAGTTTGTATGGGAATGTAAAACAAAATATACGTATGAAGCAGATTGGCAAGATAGCATCGTTGGTAATAGCCATAGCCATAATGGCTGTGGGCTGCACATCAAAGCCTCAGACAGCATCAAAAACCTCGATAGGCAACCCCTACGAGGCATTTGTGATATGCGACAACAACGCATGGCAGAACGGAATAGACTCAGCAATATACCGCAGCGTGGGAGCACGCGTGCTCGGACTACCACGCCCCGAGAGCTACTTCTATGTGCTCGGCAATAAGGCGCCACGTGAGGCCAGCAGCATGGATCGTAAATATGCAAACCTAATATCCATAAACATCGACCCTGTGCATGCCGAGCCCTCTATGAAGGTGGAGGACAACGTATATGCACGCCCACAGGTGGTGGTGTCGGTGAATGCGCCAACGGCCGAGAGCGCCAAACAATTTATTGAGGAGCATGGCGCAGAAATTGCCGGCCACTTCGAGATGGGCGAGCGCAACCGCTCGCTAACAAAAAGCCGACGCAGCAGCACGCCTAAGCTCATGGAGCAGTTCAAGAAACACACAGGCATCGACATGCACGTACCAGCAGGATTTGGACGAGCTAATAGTGGCGACAGAAGCCTACTGTGGTTTATGCGTGACTACGAGAAGAAGGCTCAATATATCTTCGCCTTCTCGCAGAAATATAACGACCCGTCAGAGCTTCAGGGAGCAGCTCTCGAGCGCATGATAATCAACAAGCTTGCTGTGGTACACACCGACAAGCCAGGCTCACGCATGACAATAAGCCAGACAGCACCTATATACTTCGGCGAGGTGGTGGCAAACGACCGCCTGTGGTATGAACTGCGTGGCTGCTGGGAGGTGACACTCGACCAAATGGGTGGCCCATTCGTAAGCTTCTCGACACTCGACCAGGAGCGTGGCATAATCACCACAATTGTCTATGCCCTCTACGCCCCCGAGGAGATGCAGCGCGGCCTAATGGGTGAACTCGAATACTTGATCTACACCACGAAATAGCATGAAAGGTTGTTCTTCGGAGCAACCTTTTTTTTGTGGTGAAAGGTGAGAAGTGAGGTAATGATGCAAAAAGTGAAAACCGAAAAGTAGGTGTCTGCGACACATATGCGCGGGTATTATTTTTAATACCCGTGGTTTTGAGGTAGGGGAATAAAATGAGTAGAGAGTAATTAGTAGTGAGTAATGGTTTTCTTCGCCTTTGTCCGAGTCATCGTTTAGGTCGTAGGTCGCAACGGTCACTTAGGTCAAAAAAAGACACAACGACCCAAAACGAAGTGAAAGGTGAAAGGTGACAAGTGAAAAGTCTGGTGTCTGCGACGCGATGTTTAAATGAGTAGAGAGTTATTAGTAGTTAGTAGTTAGTAGTGAGTAGTT
>JAFODV010000127.1 GCA_017380515.1 Alistipes sp. | reverse complement strand
CCTCCTTGAACATGTAGCGTGCCCAGCGCTCGAAAATCTCGAGAACATCCTCCTGCTCAACAAACGCCATCTCGCAGTCGATCTGTGTGAACTCTGGCTGACGGTCGGCACGAAGGTCCTCATCGCGGAAGCAGCGTACAATCTGGAAGTAGCGGTCGTAGCCCGCAACCATCAATAGCTGCTTGAGTGTCTGTGGCGATTGTGGTAGGGCGTAGAACTGGTTAGGGTTCATGCGTGAAGGCACGATGAAGTCGCGAGCACCCTCAGGTGTCGACTTGATGAGGTATGGAGTCTCGATCTCGAGGAAGCCCTCTTTGTCGAGGAACTGACGTACGGCCTGTGCCATGCGGTGGCGAAGGATCATAGCACGCTGGAGAGGTGGACGACGAAGGTCGAGGTAGCGATACTTCATGCGTAGGTCGTCACCGCCGTCCGACTCCTCCTCGATAGTAAATGGAGGTGTCACGGCACGGTTCAAAATCTTGAGCTCGGTAGCTGAAATCTCAATGTCGCCAGTAGCAATTTTTGAGTTCTTCGATGAGCGCTCGATAACCTTACCTGTCACCTGCAAAACATACTCACGACCTACCTCTGAGGCGATAGCCTTAACCTCCTCTGAAGAGTGCTCCTCAACGGTAATCTGTGTGATGCCATAGCGGTCACGAAGGTCGATGAAGGCCATAGCGCCAAGATTGCGCACCTTCTGTACCCAGCCCGAAAGAGTGACTGTCTGACCAACGTTCTCAATGCGGAGTTCACCGCAGTTGTGTGTTCTGTACATACGATATTATATTTTTAGATTTTTTTCATATCTTTGCAACTCACAAAGGTAATACATTTTCACCTAATTGTAAATTAAATGGCCGAAAAATTTAACATCACACCCTCGCAAGACGAGAAATTTATGCGTATGGCACTAAATGAGGCCGAACGAGCGTTAGCTAAACGAGAGGTTCCCATCGGTGCTATTGTTGTTGCTGGCGATAGGGTGATTGGTCGAGGTCACAATCTTGTTGAAACATTGTGTGATGCCACTGCGCATGCTGAGATGCAGGCAATTACGGCGGCAATGTCGACGTTCGGAGGCAAGTATCTTAGCGATTGTACGCTCTATGTTACCGTCGAGCCTTGCGTGATGTGTGGTGGCGCTCTGGCATGGAGTCAGATTGGTCGTGTTGTTTATGGTGCTAAAGACCCTAAACGTGGTTACTCAACATATTCTGAGCGTATTATGCACCCTAAGACAGTGGTTGTTTCGGGTGTGCTTGGCGAGGAGTGTGAGGCGCTGATGAGTGATTTTTTTGCCTCGTTGCGTAAATAAATCGCTTAAATTGTGTAAATCTTTGAAATTATTTGTAAATTTGCATTTAGTTTTGTGCTGAAAAGCTTCATCGCCAGTAGAAATAAAGACTAAAACTAAACAATATCTAACTATGAAAAAACTATTTTTGACCGTTGTTGCTATGCTTGGCGCAACAACTCTCTTCGCTCAGACTGACATGTTGGCAACTTTCCAGCAGGCTATGGGCAATGCAAAGACAAAGAATTATGTTGAGGCTATCGAGCAGTTCCAGAGTGTTATTGATGCATACTACGAGCTTGAAGAGCCAGATCAAAACCAGGAGAAGGCATTTGCTGGTGCTAAGAAGTATATCGTAACTTGCTATCACTTCCTTGGTGGTGCTGCTTACAACGCTAAGAACTACGATGAGGCTGCTGGCTACTTCGCACAGGCTGCTGACCAGGCAGAGCTCTACGACAATGTTGCAGATATGACTAAGAATCGTCAGTTTGTTGGTAAGTGCTACGAGGCTAAGGGTGCTGAGGCATTCAACACTGGTGACTATGCAACTGCTATCGAGGTATTCTCAAAGGGTTATGCTGCTGACAACCGCAACACAGCTATGGCACTCAACCTTGCTGAGAGCTACTTCAAGAGCGATATGTATCAGGAGGGTATGAAGATCTGTACAGAGATCTCATCACTCAACGCTGAGAAGTTCCCAGAGGCTATCGCTGAGGCTCAGGCAAAGATGGATATGTACACTAACAACGAGATTGCTAAGCTCCAGCAGGCTAAGAACTACGATGGTATCATCGCTATGGCTGAGCAGCTTGCAGATGCAGGTATGGCTCAGAAACTTATCCTTCAGGCTTACTACTATAAGAAGGAGTTCGACAAGATGATTGCTATGGAGGCTGAGGCTCTTGCAGCTCAGACAACAGATGCTGGTCGAAGCGATGTTTACTACTGGATTGGCGTTGCTTACAACGAGAAGATCGAGACAGCTCCAAACGCTGAGATTGTTAAGAACCAGGCAGTGAGTGCATTCCGCAAGGTTACTGCTGGTCAGAACGTAGCTAATGCTAAGGCTGCTGTTCAGGCTCTTACTCAGCCAGCTCAGTAATTTAGAATAGAGAGGGGCTATTGCGGCCTCTGACAACAAAATGCCACCAATGGGAATCAACCATTGGTGGCATTTTTGTTGTGTGCAATGCTTCAAATACTATCTACAAAACAAGGAGCCGGAGAATCGACTCTTTGTTCATTATTCCATCCACATCAGAATTGTAGATTTGAATTTGTTCTCTTCGATGTAGATAATTTCACCCTTATCGTCGACCTCGTATAGCTGTATCCAATATACATAGTCGCCATTGATCAAGGTCTCGGCCATGCCCTTTTGGATAAGCATGCCACCATAACGTAGACCGTCGTCGAAGTTGACGTTTACAATACCATCAATTTTCTCGGTAGCAGGAACAAAGGTGTAGCTAAATTCGCGAGTTGACACTACCTCTGTGTGGTCCTCATTGTTGAACTCCTCCATCTTACCACGCTCATCAGCTCCGAAACTAATGTCGCAAAATACAGGATTTGCACCTTTGTATTGATGCCATACTGTATTCTCTAAAGATGTAATCTCTGGATAGCTCTGCTTTTCAGGTGCTTTGAAACTCTCGCATGCGGCAATGCTTAGGAGAAGAAAAGCACTCATCAAATACTTCAAACTTTTCATTTTATCATCATTTTTACTTGTTACACTTAGG
>JAFODV010000126.1 GCA_017380515.1 Alistipes sp. | reverse complement strand
GGTGTTCCTTTATGTCGCACCTCAGAACTTTTGTTAGTGCAAAATTAGTTCATAGTGCGCTCCTATCCAAATATTTTAGCCTTATATTTTTCCGAGACACGCCACTCAATACATTGATAATCAGCATATTATAATTTAGAGTTTTAAGAATTTTTCATAGCATTGACAATCAGCGACTTACGCATACCTCCCTGATTTTCAATACTTAAGCAACAATTAGCACAAAAAAAAAGCAAGGGATGTTCTATAATAATTTATAAAACATCCCATTATATATTACAGGTTTGACATACACTATTTCCAACGCTCAGCAACAAGGTCTACCCTTTCGCCGTCAACAACAAATATAAGCGTTTCTACATCCTCGCTAATCTCAATAATATCATCAGGATATATCATATCATTGAAGAGCAAATCTCCAGTAGCGGTGTATACCTGCATAGTAGCAGGCTCACTGCTAAACTCACTTCCGAAAATAAAACGTATATTACGTTCGATAGTACGTGGGCGCTGAAGCTGGCCATCTGGAACTATCGGACGTCGTTTGATCGGCTGCACCGGCGATCCAGGATGAGGTTCCGGTCCAACACCTGGATCAGCACATTCCAAACACTCACAACCCACAAATGCCACAAGTGACAACAGATATAATATTGCTCGTTTCAAATCTAGCATCTTTTAAAGCACAGTAGACGCATCCACCGGTTCGCCATTAACAACAAAAATAAGAGTCTCAATATCCTCGCTAATCTCAATAATATCATCAGGATATATCACATCATTGAAGAGCAAATCTCCAGTAGCGGTGTATACCTGCATAGTAGCAGGCTCACTGCTAAACTCGCTTCCGAAAATAAAACGTATATTACGTTCGATAGTACGCGGGCGCTGAAGCTGACCATCAGGAACTATCGGACGTCGCTTGATTGGCTGCACCGGAGGTTGGTTTGTATCAGGCATGCAATGCTCTAACGCACAGCCATAGGCAAGGATAGCGATTGCAGCAACAACGCCAATGTTAATTATACTTTTAATAATATTCATGACTACTTCTCGGATAAGGCAGCGACAACAACGCTCACATCATCGCCCTCCATACCCTTCATTTTATATTTAATATTATACTTAATCTTCGACACCGAAACAGGGTCGCTATCGATGAATATAGCTATTGCACGATTTGAGAATCCAGCAAAACTATATAGAGCCACACGATAGTCACGTTCGCTGAGCTTTGGCAGCAGACTACGCAAGCGCATCATAAGGTTGTCACGATACTCGTCAACGGCACGCTCAAGTTCCTCAAGGCGATGCTTATCGCTCTTGATTGAGTCCAAAGTATCGGTAAGCTTGTTAAATACCATATTTTTATGGCGTGACGAGCCACTATGGTCGTAGTATATGTCGCACAGTTCATTGAGCTCGCTAAAGCGGTCGCGATAAAGAGCAGATACGGACGACGACATATCGCGTGGCACATTACTCAACGCCTCATTTAGACCTCTTATGGTCTCCACATAGTTGGCGATATCCTCATTCTTGCGCTTTATGCGACGCCATACAAAGTAGACGCCCGCAACAATCAACAGAGCTATTACTATATATATAATAGTATTACGCTGGCGAACAAGCTGACGCTCGCGATGTTCAGCCTCGAGGTTGTTTTGCAACATCTCTATCTGAATATTGAGCACCGGCTGCTTCAACACATCAATCATCATCTGATCCTGAGCATTCTTACTCTTCTCCTCCCAGTAGAGTGCTTGAGCAGCATCGTGACTATTGCGATATACGATATAATAGGCATACTCCAAATCGGCCCACTCGACACCCTCTTGGCTCTTTGCTTGCTCCAAAATATCGAGTGCCTCCTGCTTTCTACCCTCATGCGATAGCATCATAGCCTCCATCGACATTAGGTGCGCCTTGCCAAACAGAGCACAATCCTCGCTCTTAAATAGATTTAGGTATTTACGGCATAGCTCATAATCGTGCATATAGATTGTGAGGTCGAGCAACTCATGCAAAACGGCAGCCTCAAACTCACGATTCTGCGTACGCATACCATAGTTAAGAGCCTCGACGAGTGCGTCATGAGCCTTAGCGTGGTCTCGAAGCTGGATATATGTTGCGCCCATATCGTAGAGAGCGCTTGCACTGTGATACTCATTGCCACACGAATCAAAACAGTTCTTAGCCTTCTCATATGCCTCAAGAGCATTGGCAAACAGACATCCCTTGCCATATATATCGGCCTTGGCACGATGCACCAAACCCTCGAGCTTAACATCGTCGACATGCGCAAGCGACTTCTCGGCCTCGATAAGCATAATCATCGCCTCGGCAAGATTATCAATATCTTGGCGATACAAAATGAGCGCATGCTGATAGAGTGCTCTGGCACGCTGATGATGGCTACGGCTGTTAATATAGTACTCCGCCATTGAGCGACTAAGCGTATCACTATCCGAATCAATGTAGTTGTGATACATCGCCTCAGACATAACAAGGGCATAACGAGCCCTATCGCTCTGACCACGCAACAACGAGCGATCTACACCGCCAATAACCTCAAGGGCCTTTTCAGGATTTTGCTGGACGAGGGCTTCTGCCTCATAGATTTGCTCCATGATTTTGCCATCTGTCGAACAACCAATCAACATCACGGCAAAGCACACTCGAGCCAGATTCAGTAATAATCTGTATCTCATATCATCAATTTTATCATGGAACACCGCACAAATATACGAATTAAAATACAATTCACAAAATGCATTACAGAATTTTTCGTGACGACAAATTACCGCACTTGCATATTGATAAAATTTGATAAAATTTATTAAAAATTGTAGATAATTTAAAAATTTTTTTATTATCTTTGTATAAGCAACGTAAAAATTCAAAGAGAAAGATGACATCTTTAGCTAAGTTTTTCAACATTGATGCAGACGAAAGTCTCAAGGGCATCACACACAAGAACAACATTATAAAGCGCAACATCATAGCCTACATGGCACTAAATGGTGAGTCAACACTATCGGAGCTCACGCGCGAGCTTCACATCAGTGTACCAACCATGACCAAACTTGTTCAAGAACTTGTCGACGACCATATTGTTATCGACCTCGGAAAGGTTGAAACACCCGGCGGTCGTCGTCCCAACGTCTTTGGCTTGGCCAACTCTGCCATATATTTTATAGGCGTAAACGTAGGTCGCGACCACATGGCATATGTTGTCACCGACCTCCAAAACAACATTATCAACGAACACCTCGACACCTCGTTTGAGCTTGTCGATCGTCCTCAGTGCCTTGAGCGCATATGCCAAAATATCGAGCATTTCGTGGCAACATGCGGCATAGACCGCGAGAAGATTTTGGGCGTGGGCGTGTCAATCGTTGGTCGTGTCAACCCCGACACTGGTCGCTCATACAAGTACTTCACCTCGTGTGAGGAGTCGTTGCGCGACATCATATCTAAGCGTATCAACATACGCGTGATGCTCGAAAACGACACACGTGCTCGCTGCTACGCTGAGTACACAACAGGCAAGTCGAAAAACGAGAGCAACGTGCTATACCTACACATGGGTCGTGGCGTAGCCATCGGCATTGTCATCGATGGCAAGCTGTACTACGGCAAGAATGGCTTTGCTGGCGAGTTCGGCCACATACCATTCTTCAACAACGAGATTATCTGCGGTTGTGGCAAGAAGGGCTGCCTCGAGACTGAGGTGTCGGGTATTGCCATCGAGGACAAGATCGTCTACCTCATTCGCAATGGTGTAAACACTTGTCTTCGTGAGATGTACGACCGTGGCGAGAGCATTCACATCAACGACATTATAGCTGCAGCGCAAAACGACGACAACCTCGCCATCGAGCTTATCGAGGAGGCTGGCGAGAAGGTAGGCAAGGCCGTAGCATTCCTCATCAACACATTCAACCCTGAGACCGTTATCGTAGGCGGAAACTTGGCTCTTGCAGGCGAATACCTGATGCTTCCACTCAAGTCATCAACAAACCGCTACTCGCTAAATCTCGTATACAAAGAGACCAAGTTCCGAGTGTCGAAGATGACAGATAGCGCCAATGCGTGGGGCGTAGCCATGCTTATCCGCAATAAGGTTATTGGTTTGTAACATGCAGATTCAGGCTAACCGATGCACACTTAGAGCTCTCGAGCCATCAGACATTGAGCTGCTATACCTATGGGAGAACGATCCAGAGGTGTGGCACGTTAGTGGCACACTTGCACCCATCTCACGCGAACGCCTCGCCCGCTTCATTGAGGAGCAGAGCTACGACATATACGCTACCAAGCAGATGCGCCTCATAGTTGATGTTGAAGGTATTGCCGTTGGCAGCATCGACATCTTCGACTTCGACCCTTTGAACAATCGCTTTGGCATAGGCATACTCATTTATGGCGATGAAAATCGTCGTCACGGCTATGCCCACATGGCCATTGAGGCTATCAAGGAGTATGCACGCAACACACTATTTGTTAATCAGATATGGGCATCGGTTGCCGAGGACAATGTAGCGAGCCTCATGCTGTTCAGACGTTGTGGCTTTAAAGTGTGCGGAGTACGCAAGGCTTGGCTAAGGCGCAAGGAGAACTACATTAGCGAGATAGAGCTTCAGTGTTTACTATAAAACACACATAATTTGGAGGTTACAAAATAATTGCTACCTTTGTGCGTTGTAACGAGTGTAAAACACTGATATTTATCACATAAAACTGAATATAATGAAACACGCTTATGTATTCCCAGGCCAAGGCTCACAGGCTGTCGGCATGGGCAAGGAGATCTACGACAACGTGCCTGAGGCAAAGGAGCTTTTCGAGAAAGCTAACGAGATTCTCGGCTTCCGCATCACTGACATTATGTTTGAGGGTACTCCTGAGGAGCTTAAGCAGACTAAGGTTACTCAGCCTGCCGTATTCCTCCACTCAGTCATCTTGGCTAAGGCACTCGGTGTTAAGCCTGATGCTGTAGCTGGCCACTCTCTTGGCGAGTTCTCAGCATTGGTTGTTGCTGGCGCTTTGTCGTTCGAAGATGGCTTGAAGCTTGTATCAAAGCGCGCTATGGCTATGCAGAAGTGCTGCGAGCAGAACCCTGGAGGCATGGCTGCTGTGCTTGGCCTCGACGACAAGACCGTTGAGGATGTATGCGCATCTGTTGACGGTGTTGTTATCGGCGCTAACTACAACTGCCCAGGCCAGCTTGTTATCTCAGGTGCTGATGCCGCTGTTGATGAGGCTTGCGTGAAGCTCAAGGAGGCAGGTGCTCGTCGTGCATTGCGTCTTCCTGTGGGTGGTGCCTTCCACTCACCACTTATGGAGCCAGCACGCCAGGAGCTCGAGGCAGCTATCGCCGAGGCAGAGTTCATGACACCTTCATGCCCTGTATATCAGAACGTAGACGCACTACCTTATACCGACGCCGAGCTTATTAAGAAGAACCTCATAGCTCAGCTTACTGCTCCAGTGCGCTGGACTCAGATCACCGAGAAGATGATTGCTGATGGCGTAACAGAGTTTACAGAGCTCGGCCCAGGCAACGTTCTCCAGGGCCTTGTATCGAAGGTTAGCCGCGAGGTGGCCGTAGAGTCAAAGTCTACACTGTAATATGCTTAAAACAAATACTTGTAAAGGTCTGCTACACTGTGGCAGACCTTTTTGCATTGGCGTTTCACCGACAGATTTTGCCGTTTCGCTGAATTTACAAAACTTCGTAATGGGGTTATTTCGCATAGCTAAATAACTGATTGGCACGATGTTTGCCACATACATATAAATAAATTTGACAATTTGAGTGATGTATGGCAAACGAAATAAGATTTTGCAGTTTGAGAATTTATTCATATCTTGCAGTCGAAAACAACAATATTAACTACGAAAATTTATACGCCTATCGAAACATCTCTGCTCTTGAACTAACTTAAAATTTAGAGAGTATGAACGCGAATGTGAATGTTTTGAGCGACCGTGCATTGCTCAACAACTACCTTTCGGGGGATAGGAGTGCAATATCTGAACTTATTGAGCGCCACAGCCAGCGTGTGCGCAACTATATCGGCATGATGGTCAAGGACAACGACACAGCCGATGATATCTTCCAAGAGACATTTATTAAGGCCGTTAAGGTCATTGACGAGGGTCGCTACGTTGACTCTGGTAAGTTCCTTTCATGGGTGCTTCGCATCGCCCACAACCGTGTGCTCGACCATTTCCGCAGAGAGAAGGCAAGCAAGCAGGTTAACGAGTCAGAAGCAGGCTACGACATGATAGGCACCATGCGCTTCTCGGAGCCTACTGCCGAGGACGAGATGGTACAGGGCGAGGTGGAGCAGACCATACGCAACCTCATTGACTCGCTACCCGAGGAGCAGCAGGAGGTGGTGCGCCTACGCTACTACTCGAAGCTATCGTTCCAGGAGATTGCCGAGCAGACAGACGTTAGCATCAACACCGCTTTGGGACGCATGCGCTATGCTCTGATCAACCTCCGAAGAATGATTAAAGAGAATAATATTGTATTAAATTAGCGTGAGTACACAATAAGCCACACGGCGCTTCGTTATATAGGCAGATAACCTCAATAACAGAGTGCCTATGGGTGAAATTGACAATCGTACACTACAGCTTTTCAGTGAAGAGGATATGCTAATGAACGATGTTATACAGGGTGATCACGAGCTAATGTTTCTCGACACATACCTTACAGACATCTTCAAATTTAGGCAGTAAATGCCACTTCACATGTGATACTCTCGGAGCTAATTAGAAGTCATAGAACCAAGCTCCGAGAGTTTTTGCTGCATTCGCATTTTGAACAATATTCACCTATATGTAATCCATCATAATTGGCAATAGCTACAAGCTTACCGACCCCAAAAACAAAAATTATTTCATCAATTTACAATGTAACGAAGCTTTTTTATAAGCAAGTTTGGCTATATGATGGACTACTCAATTTGAGTCAAAAGCACAAAATAGACGAGAAATTCTTTGCAATTTTTCAAAAAAACACTATCTTTGTGATAGTATTTCAGCATATATCGCCTCTCACGATTATCAACTGATTGTGTGATAGGCGATTATGTTGGATTTATGTCGAGTGACAACTTTTGAATTTAAGTAAAACAGAGGTTGCATTCGACTGACAAATGACACAAACAAGCGATAAATAGCGTAGACAATGTTCGAAGCGAACAAAATACGAGTAAAACTTTTACTACTTTTAACGGCATTTATTATGCCTGCTGTTGCCGTTGCACAAGATGTGCGACTTGGCGCTGCATGGCAGAGTGATGACCGTCATGGTATTTGTGTCGATTTTCGTGTAAACAGCACAGAAATCGACCCTCGTTATCGTAACAATGCAGCAACACTTGAGCGCATCGACTCACTCTTCACAACGCTATCGCAGGATACCCTCATTGAGGTAGTGTCAATCGAGTTCTGCGGTACAGCATCTCCTGAAGGTCCATCAACCGTAAACCGCCGATTGAGTAATGCACGTATGCACTCACTCGAGAAGATGGTGCGTAACCACCATGAGATTTCAGAGGATATCATCGTTCGCAACGATCAGTATATTGCTTGGGATCACCTCATCTCACTTGTTGAGAACGACCCAACATTGCCTATGCGTGATGAGGTACTCACAATCCTTCGCACAGATTATCCTGTAGCTAAGGATATGAGCAACAGACCTCTTGATGGACGCATTCCAAAACTCAAGGAGCTTAATAATGGTATCGTGTGGAAGGAGTTGAATGAGCGTTACTTCGTGCAGATGCGTAACGCATGGTTTATCATGGTTACTGTGCGCAAACATCCAGT
Source organism: Alistipes sp. (assembly GCA_017380515.1). GTDB lineage: Bacteria > Bacteroidota > Bacteroidia > Bacteroidales > Rikenellaceae > Alistipes. The sequence continues at coordinate 18,845 of JAFODV010000126.1, read as the reverse complement.
ACAACCGGAGCCCGAGCCTCAGCCCGAGCCAGAACCACAACCCACTCCAGAGCCTGAGCCAGAACCACAACCAGAGCCTGAGCCAATTGTGCCACAGCGACAGCCTAAGTATGTAAGTGTTAAGACAAATCTTATAGAGGTTGCAGGCCTTATCATCAACCTCGGTGGTGAGGTGCAGCTCTCAAAGAACCTTTCTTTCGATGTTATGGGCCACTACTCACCTTACGACTACTTCCGCGAGGATCTTAAGGCTCGAGTATTTGCAATTCAGCCTGAGTTACGCTATTGGTTTGGAGAGCCAATGGTTAAGGGTCATTTCGTAGGTTTGCATGTCCCTGTATCAGGCTTCAATATTCAATTTGGCGACCACCGATTCCAGGATCCTAACCGTGCATTGTGGGGTGTGGGTCTTAGCTATGGTTACGCTATGCCTCTTAAGAAGGGCACCAACTGGGGTATTGAATTTACAATGGGTCTAGGCTATATGAATATATTGTATGACGTGTACGAGGGTGTTCACAATGGTAAGTATCTACGTACCGAGAAAAAGAACTACTTTGGCCCAACACGTTTAGGTATAGATATTTCGTATCGCTTCGACTATACTAAGAAGAACAAGAGCAAGACTCTTGGTGAAAACTAATTGAGAACTAAGAACAGATGCTTCGTAAATTACGACATATGGTGATGATGATTTTGCCGCTACTTGTGCTTGCAAGTTGCGACAAGACCATTCACGAATATCCAGGAATACTGGATATAGACCTCACCGTGCGCTGTTCGGTCGACATCACCCCACCAGAGTATTTCACAACAGTAGAGTGTGATCCTGAAACAGGTACAACATACGTAGTGCGCGCACAGAGCATTGAGCCATTTGGTACACGCTTTACTGAGCCAGTATGTCTACGTTACGTGATTGACCTATATCAAGTAACATCTTCTCACTCAGTGTTTGTAGAGCGCAAGGAGCTATTTGCAGATGTTAATGATCCTAATCCACAGGCTATTGTCACATTTGAGGATGTAAAGGCAACTAAGTACAAAGTATTGGTGTGGTGTGACTACGTGCAGGACGATATTCGCGAAGCATGGTACTACAACACCGACGACCTTCGAAAGATTACATACTCTGACGAGCCAGTTAAGGATAACAACGATAAAGATGTATTCACCAATATGCTCGATGTTGACCTTACTGAGTACTACTATCAGGAGGGTGAGTACGAGGTCGTAAAGGATGTAGACCTTGCACGTCCAAAGGGTAAGTTCAAGGTGATTTCTACTGATGTTGACGACTACAACACAAAGAATGGCGACGATGTTAATGACATCACAGCAGTGGTGACATATACTCAGTACGTATCAGCAGGTTATAATGTTGAGGACCAGAAGCCTAACTACTTTGAGCCTACACGAACATTTATTACCAAAGCTCAGATGTTGAAAGATGAGACTGGCAAGGAAGAACTGACGCTATGTTATGACTACGTATTCGTTAACGGTAAGCAGACCAACGTAAAGCTCAACTTCAACTTCTACAAGGGCGACGTGACAATCAACAACGATGGCACAGTCGTGGGTGAGGAGATCAGCCACTGGACAGGTATCGTCGTTCCATTGAAGCGTAACATGGAGACCATCATCGAGGGTCGTATGCTTACAACAAACTTTGGTACAGGTGGTTTCGGTATCGACCCAGGCTTCGAGAATGAGTGGGTTATACCATGGGGCGACTAAAAATAGGTGTTTAGATAAATAAGTCAAATAATATATGAGTGTGTCCAATGCCAATTGGGCACACTCTTTTTATAAGATAAGGAAGATGTAGGCACAAAGTTTCTACAATTAACACTCATAGATTTTGTTGATGCTCGAGAATTTCGTATATTTGTGTCAATCAAGAACAAAAAAAACGTAGCTATGAGAATAAGTAAACAGGCCGTGAGCACACTACTATTAGCAATGGTAATGATGGTTGGCTGCGGCACAACACAGAAAAACCTATTTAAAGCAAGTATCGACTACACAATTCGCGACGGCGTAATCATACTTGATGAGCCAGCACGTAGCCCCAACCAGCGCTCTGTGCTTGAGCTACGATGCGCACCTATTGAGACGGTGCGTGTAGGCTTCGTGGGCCTTGGCATGCGTGGACCTGGCGCTGTTGAACGATTCACATACATCGAGGGAGTAGCCATAAATGGCCTCTGCGACAAATATCCAGAGCGCGCTGAACGTTGCCAGGAGTACTTAGACAGGGCGGGAATGCCACGCGCAACAATATACTCAGGCGACGAGGGCTACAAAGCGCTATGCGAGAGCGACGACATCGACCTTGTATACATAGCAACACCATGGCAGCTCCACGTAGAGGTGGCTGTGTATGCTATGAACCATGGCAAACATGTAGCCATCGAGGTGCCAAGTGCCAACACCATTGAGGAGTGCTGGCAGCTTGTGGATGCCGCAGAGCGCAACCGAGTACACTGCACAATCCTTGAGAACTGCTGCTACGACCATTTCGAGCTTACCACATTGAACATGGCACAGAAAGGTCTCTTTGGTGAGATAATACACGCTGAGGGTGCATATATCCACAACCTCGAGCCATACTGGCAACACTATGCCGACAACTGGCGCTTGGAGTACAACCAAGCACACAACGGCGACATATACGCAACACATGGCATTGGCCCTAACTGCCAGGCTCTCAACATTCACCGTGGCGACCGTCTCGACTATCTTGTGGCTATGTCTACAAAATCTATCAACGGCACAAAGCTAACAAAGGAGCTTATGGGCAAGGATGAGTGCAAGCAGGGCGACCAGATAAACACACTCATACGCACCGTAAATGGTTGCACAATAGACATGCAGCACAACGTTATGACACCACGCCCCTACAGCCGCATGTATCAGCTTGTAGGAACAGAGGGTTTTGCCAACAAATATCCCGTTCAGGGCTACACCTTCAAGCTTGACCAGATAAAGAGTGTGGCAACTGACGAGAACGGCATGCCCGACATCGAGGCTCTTGACCACCACTCGTTTGCTCCGTCAGAGGTCGCTATAGAGATGACAAAGCTATACAGACACCCTGTACAGCTTCAGCTTGTCGATGGAATACCTCTTCAGGAGTACTCACTACAGATTGGTGGCCATGGTGGCATGGACTTTATCATGGACTATCGCTTGGTATATTGTCTACGCAATGGACTACCTCTCGACATGGACGTATACGACGCAGCGGAGTGGAGTGCCATGGGTGAGCTTACACGAATATCTATCGAGAATGGCAGTAAGCCCGTTAAGGTGCCCGACTTTACACGTGGTGAGTGGGACAAAATCAATGGTCTGACATTCTATTTTGCTGAGTAACAAACAGACACTATGATGGATAATCATCTATTAAATATTGCCAACAAGTTTGCCTTCGACCAAGAAATTGTCGACATCAAGGCCCTAGGCGAGGGGTTTATTAACGACACATATATTGTCACAACCCAATGCCGTCGCTACATTCTTCAGCGCAAGAATCACAACATCTTTCCCGATGTTGCGGCAATGATGCAGAACATAGCACGCGTAACAGCACATCTCAAGGCTAAGGTGGTGGAGGCAGGCGGCAACCCCGAGCGTGAGGTGCTGACGGTGATTCCAACAAGGGAGGGTGAGCTATACCTGCGCGATAGCGAGAACTACTGGGCAGCATCACTCTATATCGAGGGCTCGGTGACACACGACGTTGCCGATACCCCACGTCTGGCCTACATGGGTGGCCGAGGTGTAGGCAGGTTCCAGGCCATGTTAGCCGACTTCAACGAACCGCTGGCCGAGGTTATCAAAGGCTTTCACAACATGCGCTGGCGCTTTGAGCAGTGGGACAAAGCCCTAAGCGAAGATAGGGCCAACCGCAAAGATTCAGTGTGCGAAGAGATATCATGGATTACGGACCGCAGAGCCACAATGCTCGAATTTTGGTCTATGGTAGAACGTGGTGAACTACCGATGCGTGTTACGCACAACGACACAAAGCTAAGCAACATACTATTCGACGAAAATGACGAGGTGCTATGCATGATAGACCTCGACACTGTCATGAGCAGCACCTCGTTAAACGACTTTGGCGATGCTATTCGCTCCTACACAAACACTGGTAAGGAGGACGACACCGACCTAAGTCGTGTGTCGATGAATATCGACACCTTCCGCCACTATACCGAGGGTTATCTCTCGGAGCGAGGCACGTCGATGACACAAAGCGAGAAGGAGTGGTTAGCATTCTCGAGCTTGTATATCACCTTCGAGCAGGTTCTTCGCTTTTTGATGGATTATATCGAGGGCGACACCTACTACAAGACTGCTTACCCCACTCACAACCTTGTGCGCGCACGAGCTCAATTCCGCCTGCTGCAAAGCATGGAGGAGCAATATCCTAAGATGCAGCAGATTGTGCAAAGCCTACTATAATAGCTAAAGAAAATGGTGTCCAATCAGAGTTGGGCACCATTTCTTATTGTTAGAATGAGAAAATTAGCGGTAACACAAATATCATCACTATACCCATGATCAGCTGCAGTGGCAGTCCCACCTTGATATAGTCCATGAATGAGTACTGACCAGCAGGCATCACAAGGGCATTTGGTGGCGTAGAGAATGGCGACGCAAAGCACATAGAGGCTGCAATGGTCACTGCAAAGAGGAATGGCAGAGGACTAACCCCAATACCTATTGCACACTGCAAAGCAATAGGAGCCATAAGCACCGCCGTAACCGTATTGCTAATAAATATTGTCATTACAGATGTAGCAAAATAGACCGCAGCTAACGCTACATATGGGCTACTTGCACCAAAGTTGTTGATAATAAAGCCAGCTATAGACTCCGACACACCTGTCTTCTCGAGTGCCGTTGACATCGGAAGCATTGCGGCAAAGAGGACAATGGTTTGCCAATTGATAGTCTTATATGCCGCCTCGACACTACGCACACAGCCCGTAATAACCATCAAGATAGCTGCGAGAAGCACCGCTGTAACTGGGGCAATAGGTATCGAGTCAACAACCATCATAACAATCATGGCAACCATGATAAGTGCCGCAACAGGCGCCTTATAGTCGAGTGTGACTTTTGCAGCCTCCTGCAAAGGCTCGCCCAACACCACCCAGTTTGTCGACTCATTACGCAAACGAGCTATATCCTTCCACGCACCCTGAACAAGCAACACATCGGAGTCGTGAATCTTCTCGTTGCCAAGGTCGTGCAACAGGTAGTTATTTTTACGTCGTATGCCCAACACGTTGACATTAAACTTGCTTCTGAAGCCTACATCCATAATCTTGCGGTTGATCATTGACGATGATGGCATGATAAGAATCTCGGCAATACCAATATCGTAGAAGTCGAGCGATGCATTTGATGAGCTACCCTCAATCTCGTCGGTATGTATATCGAGGAGCTTCAAGTTGTAGTCATCGACCATCTTCTTGACACTCTCGGGATCACCCGATAGGTACAAAACATCGTCCTTCTGAAGCATGAGCATAGGAGAGGCAAGCTGCTGATTCACAGTACGCACAAACTTGTTTTGACCTGCACTACGGCGTAGCTCCATCACATTGATTCCATACTGGCGATAGATATCCAGCTCAACAATAGTTTTACCTATGACTGTCGCCGTCTCAACAACATGTACACGGAAAAGATTATCGGCCAAACCATACTCGTTGACCAGTTCACCAAGACTCTTTGACGATTGATTCTTCTGCTTCTCCGAGTTCTTAGGCGTAAGGAAAATCTTGGTCAACGGCATCAACACAACAATGCCGATAACAAGTGTAATGATACCCACGGGCAAGAACGTAAAGAAGGATATGTCGGGGACTGATTCAGAAACCTTACCTAAGCTCTTTGCAACATCGAGCGTATCCTTAATAATAAGGTTGGGCGGAGTACCGATAAGGGTCATCATACCTCCCAAGCTACTTGCAAATGCCAGCGGCATAAGCAACCTACGCGACGATGTGCCAGCATGAGTGGCCATACTCACAACAATAGGAAGCATTAGGGCCACAGTACCCGTATTACTCACAAATCCGCCAATCATAGCAGTAACAAGCATCACCAACAAGAACAGACGTGTCTGGCTCGTTCCTGCGAGTTTAATCACCTGACCACCAATCATCTTAGCAAGGCCAGTCTGGAAGATACCGCCACCGACGATGAATAGGCCCACCATCATAATCACGGTGTTGTTCGAGAAGCCCGCAAGAGCTTCGCTTGGAGTCAATATCTGCGAGAGCAACAGAGCCAAGAGCGCACATATTGCCACCAAGTCGGAACGCACCTTGCCGCTAACAAATAGCACGGCCGACACAAGAAGAATTATTATGGTCGCTATCATAACTAATTATCAATAATGTCTTTCTGACTGATTAGTATTTAACCTAAAGAAGCCCCTTTCTAATCTTATTTATAGGGCTTACCTTAATATTCCGTACAAAAATATAAATAATTTATATAACATCAAAATCAAATTAAAAAGTAAATGCCAAATGACCTATTATTCAATAATTAATTATAAATTTGCAGACGAAGATAGATTCTACCATACCTAATACTCTTTAAGATTAAATAACATTCTCACAATTATGAAACGATTATTTACAATACTACTTCTTGCCACACTATCATCAATATATGTGGTATCGGACGCACAATTTATTAACCTACAAAGCAAGGTTACGCCATCACGTAAATTCTGGGACGATGGCACAGCAAAGGCTTGCACACCACATCCACTACATGGTGATATCGAGGAGATTGAGATTACAACAACCCGCAAACTGCCAGATTGGACAGAACGCCAAGTACATACATCCTACTTCAAATTCAATGAACACGGCGATGTTACATCATGGATCGATCACAACAAAAATGGCGTTGAAGATTTTAGATTAGAGGCCAAATACGACGCTCAAGGCAGATTGCTATCAGAAAAGATGTTTGACTATGGCAAACTACGCAAATCATACACCTACACCTATGATGGCAACACCGTCACCGAGCGAACTATGGACGAACAGGTAAATGTGTATACCATCGAGAGTTTTATTGACCCTGAAGATGGTTCAAACAACATCATCTACTATTGCAACGGCAACGAAGAGCAACACTATAGATGTGTCACTCGATACGATGGCAAGACAAAATATGTTTACGAAATAATAGCCTCAGACCTTAACGAGTTCGTACGATGCTTCGAATTCGACAAACATAACAACATAACATTATATGCAGAAATATATCCAGGAGGCCATTACTATGGCTTCGCGAAAGAATACAACAGAAAAGGACGAGTAACCATCTATCGTGATTATAGGCAAGAGACATTAAAATATACAACAAAATATTCATATAAGGGCAATTGTGTAGTTCAAAAAACCTACGATGCCGATAATGAATTAACCTATCATGCAATATCGAAATATGATAAACATGGCAATGTTATTGAGTTCAAAGAGGTTGTAGACAAAAGCCCTCAAGCTCAGATGGAACACTCTATATATATAATCAAATATCGAGAGTAAACAACGTCACAAAAGTGCAATACTATGGCACAGAAAATGTATCCTTGTAAGGCATGAAACAAGGATACATTTTTCTTATGGCAACAATGCTATTTTCGGCGCTGGAGTGCGGAGCGCAAAAGTTTGAAATTAATCGCACTACTGTCGATGATCTCGACCTTAAACGCTACATGGGTCGCTGGTATGAGATTGCCCGCTTCGACCACTCGTTTGAGCGTAACATGGAGTATTGCGAGGCCTTCTATGCTGAGCAGAACGATGGCACAATATCTGTTACTAACACAGGTATAAACACCAAAAATGACAAGCGTAAGACGTCATACGGTAAGGCAAAGATGGGCAGTAGGCCTGGGCAGCTCAGGGTATCTTTCTTCTGGATATTCTACTCCGACTACAACATCCTCGCCTTGGACGACGACTACGAGTGGGCACTCGTCGGCAGCAAGTCGCCAAAGTATCTATGGATACTATCTCGCACACGCCAACTCGACTCCGCAACAAAGCGTGAGATAGTGGAAATCGCCCAGAGGCGTGGCTACAACACACGAGATTTAATATGGGTTAAACAATAATTTTATCGAAGGCTGATCACGTTTGGTCAGCCTTCACTCTATTTTGATTTGCTTTTTTGAAAAAAAAGTAATATTTTTGCTTAAATAAACCGAAACTACTTTACCGCCCAAAACAAGATATGAGAAAGATTGACGCAGTTATCACATGGGTTGATGGCGACGATCCTAAGCACATAGCCAAGCGCAACACCTATGGCGACAGCAAGATTGCACAGCGCGAAGATGTGGGCGGCATCACCCGCTTTCGTAGCGTGGGCGAGATCTTCTACTGCGTAGCATCGCTCAACAGGTTTGCTCCGTGGCTCAACAAGATATATATCGTCACCGACGAGCAAGACCCCAAGATTGACGAGCAGATTAAGGAGCTCTTCCCAAAGGGTCATATCCCCATGGAGATTGTCGACCACAAGATAATTTTCGAGGGCTACGAGGAGTATCTGCCTACCTTCAACTCAATCTCTATCGAGTCGATGACATGGCGCATACCAGGCCTTAGCGAGCACTTCATAGAGTTTAACGACGACCTAATCTTAGCTGCCCCCACCACCCCCGAGGACTTCTTCACGGAAGATGGCAAGGTGGTGTGCTATGGCGAGCGTCGTCTACAATTTTTCACACGCCTTAGCCGCATGCTGAAGTATCGTGGCGATGGCTCTAAGCGTGTGTCGTATAAGGAGTCGATGCTCAATGCCACCGACTTTTGCGAGCGAGATGGACACTTTATAATGCTCTACCACACACCAAAGGCACTCCTTAGAAGCATCTACGAGGAGCACTACTCGAAGCACCCCGAGCATCTCAGGCACAACATATGTCACCGCTTCCGCCACGCCTCGCAGTACAATGCCGAGGAGCTGCAATATATGACACTCTACCAAGCTAAACGCTGCGTGATGCGTAGTGCCGAGCGTGAGCTGCTATATATGAAGGCAAAGTCCGACACGGAGTATCTACGCCGCAAGCTTGATAGCTTTAGCAAGTCCCCCGCAAAGAAGTTTGGCTGCTTCAACTCATTGGACCTTGCGCCCACCGAGGCGTGCAACGAGGCTATAGAGTGGATAGAGCGACGCATAGGCATAAAATAACGAGAAACCATAACCCCTGAATAATGAAGATTGATGCCGTAATAACATGGGTTGATGGCGACGACCCTCGCCACAAAGCCAAGCGTGAGAAGTATGGTGATAGCACCATAGCAAGCCGTGATGACGTTGCAGGCACCACACGCTTTCGTAGCGTGGGCGAGATCTTCTACTGCATAGCATCGCTCAACAGGTTTGCTCCGTGGCTCAACAAGATATACATCGTCACCGACGAGCAAGACCCCAAGATTGACGAGCAGATTAAGGAGCTCTTCCCAAAGGGTCATATCCCCATGGAGATTGTCGATCACAAGATAATTTTCGAGGGCTACGAGGAGTATCTACCTACCTTCAACTCAATCTCTATCGAGTCGATGACATGGCGCATACCGGGTCTTAGCGAGCACTATATCGAGTTTAACGACGACCTAATCTTAGCTGCCCCCACCACCCCCGAGGACTTCTTCACGGAAGATGGCAAGGTGGTGTGCTACGGCAGGCGACATGGCGCTCTCGATCTGTTCACCGCCCCACTACTCGGCCACCACGACTGCAACTCTAAGTTGGTGACCTTCCGCAAGATGATGTACAACGCCGCAAACATTCTCGGCAAGCGCAATGGCTTAATCAGACTCTACCACACGCCCAAGGCCCTGCGCCGTAGCATATACGAGGAGTTCTTCACACAGCACCCCGAGCACCTACTTAGCAACATACGTCATCGCTTCCGCCACACCGAGCAGTATAACGCTCAGGTGGTGCAATATATCATGCTTTATAACAGAGGATTATGTCAGCTGCGTAGGGCATATAGCCAGCTGCTATACATGAACTCGATGGCAACAGACGACTACGTGAGCGAGCATCTGGCGAAATTCTCGCAACAGCCCAACCATAAGTTTGGCTGCTTCAACTCCATAGACCAGATGTCGGAGTGGGGACAGCGCCAAACAATAGAGTGGATTGAGCGCCGCATAGGCATGCCAAATAGGGCTACGGCAGTGAGCGAAGCACCAGCACCCCAAATATCGGTCATCGTTGCCGTGTATAATGCCGAGGCCTATCTCGACAAGTGCATACACTCTATTATCAGTCAGACATTTACAGACTTCGAAGTGTTGCTAATCGACGACGGCAGCACTGACTCGTCAGGCGCTATGTGCGACAACTACGCTAAGCAGGATAGCCGCATTCGTGTTATCCACCAGAGCAATGGTGGTGTTGCCCGAGCACGCCAGACAGGTATCGAGAATGCTCGTGGCGAATACTCCATACATGCCGACCCCGACGACCTAATGCTACCAACACAGCTCGAGGTGCTCCACCGCAAGGCTATAGAGAGCCATGCCGATATGGTCATCTGCGACTTCTACAAGCAGCGCGCACGAGGCACAAAGCGCTCGAAGCAGAAGCCAACAACGCTCTCGGCAGCAAGCATTATCGACGAGCTGCTTAATGGCAAGCTCCACGGTCCGCTTTGGAACAAGCTAATACGCACGTCGCTATACTCTAAGTATAATATATCGTTTGTGCCAGGGCTCAACTACTGCGAGGATCTGTTGGTTTGCGTCAAGCTGCTACTCAACCACATAAGGGTAGCATACGTCGCTGAGGCGCTATACAACTACAATATGATAGTCAACGACAATAGCATAACCCGCAACTACTCACGCGAGAAACTCGAGCTACGTCTAATGTTCCTCCGCCACCTATTTGAGGCTATTCCCGCGGGCAAGCACGAGAGGAGCAAGGGCAACATGGCCACAGCCGTAGCCTACCAGTGTTTGCAGTGGGGCGTGCTCACCGACAAGGAGTATGCCGAGATATTTGGCGAGTATAAAAAATACTTCAAGAAGTCGCACTTTAACATCAAGCGCAAGACGGCACTTCAGCTCTCGGCAAACGGGCATCAAACCCTTGCACGACGATTTATCAAGAAGAAAGGGTAAGAAATTAGGGGAGGCTTAGAACCTCCCCTAACCTTTATATCTCGTATTTAGACTTCTGCGGAAACATCTTCTCAAATGATGCGTGGAGCATATCTCGCATTTGAGTGTAGCGCTCCTCGCTGAGCTTTACGTCGTTGATGCAGACCAGCCTACAATCAGGATTCTCCAAGAAGCGACGTATCTTATCTACCGATGCCACAGCCACCGAGAAGTGTTTGCGAGGCTGGCGGCGTGGGATAATCTTACCCTGAAGATAGAGGTAGTCAGTATATAGATACTGAGTCACGTTTTTAGCTGTACGTGTGGGCGTAAGCGATGCTACTATCTCCTTCTCCATCAGTTTATACACCCTCTCCTGCTCGCTACGAAGCATAGGCGCACATATGTGCTGTGGACGCAAGAAGCATAACGAGGGCTTCATGCCCAGAGCCCTGCGTGCCAGCCTATCCGAGTTGCGACATATCTTCTTAAACATATCGGGAGCAAACAGATGGCGGCTCATGCCGATAATACCCTTGCCATCAACAAAGAAGTCGCTTGCCGAGCATGGCAACACCGGGAAAATATCGTCATTGAAATAGAGAAACTCCTCGTCGAGGTCTGCGATACGGTGCAGATGCATCTCTATGGGATTGGAGTTGAACGTGGGGACATGTTCTGCGGGGATAATGTCGCTATGCAACACCACATCAACCTCCTGGCGGTTAATCCACTCGGACACCTGACTCTCGCCCGACACCACAAGGTGCACCTTGCGAATGAAGGGCATATTCTTCTCGATACCACGAAACAGGTATTTCAGCGTACCCCAATCTCTAAAGCGCTTCTCAAGAATTGGTGTATTAGTATGTTTTGCATACTCGGCTTGCCACACGGGGTCAAGACCATTAACGTATGTTATTACAATATCCATTTTCTATTCAAGAGTAGATTTTCCAAATCTTCGTGCCTGCTTCTCGGGCGTATGCTTCCACCTATTGTGCGACCATAGCCATAGCTCTGGGTGCTCCTTAATCATTGCCTCAAGGCGCTCAACGTAGCGACGTGTAATCTCGTTTGGTGCCACCTCCTCAACGCCATCGTATATCTCGTCGAAACGTATCGAATACTCGCCAGCACGAATACGCTTATTGTAACAGAAATAGACTGGAAGATGAAACTTTAAGGCAATCTTCTCACCACCCTCAACAAATGCTGTCTTACGATTTAGGAAGTCATACCACACAGTGTCGGCATATAATAGTGGTGACTGATCTGATATAAGGCCAATAGCCATGCCCGCAGCGTTATCGCGATTACGCAAAAAGAAGCGCATGGTATCCTTCATAGGTACCTGACTGACGTTTGGCGAAAAGTTGCGCAAGCGACGATAATAGCACTCAAAAACCTTGCTCTTTAGGGGGTGATAGACACCCACCAACTGCGACTTAGCAAACCATGTCCACAGCAAGAAATACTCCCAGCAACCAAAGTGTGCAGCCATAGCTATCCAATTTTTGCCAGCCATGCGTTCGCGATGCTCCTCGCCATTTTCCCAGTGGATATACTGCTCTTTATCAGATGGTTCAGCACCCGCAAGTGATATTGTATCGACAACTATCTCAGCAAGGAAAGAGTAGAACTTACGCATTATGCGACGTATCTCCTTATCGCTCTTCTCGGGAAACGAATGGCGCAAGTTCTGCAACACCACACGGCGGCGATAGCGCACAACGAAAAATAGCACAAAGATAAATGGTTGAAACAAACCAAAGCGAAACCAGCGAGGCGTAATATGCATAAAGCGACTAAAGCCCCACAATAGTTCTAAGGCTATTCGCTGCAAGAAGTTTAGCTTAACATCATTCATCTTCGCTTAGGTTTGATTAGGCAAATATAGAAAAAATATGTCAATATCACAAATCCTGCGCCACAACACTCTCCTCCACTGCACGCTGCGCCATATCGTAGTCAAAGCCAAGCGAGAGGGCATAGCGCATGAGTTTACCGCGCAGCTCATAGTCCGACGAATATTTCGTAGTGCGCAGCTTGCGACGTAGCTTCTCCACAAGACGCGGCAGCTCCACATCACCATCGAGCTGCTTAAGTGCCTTAGCAACAATATCTTGTGCAATACCTTTTTGGCGCAGTTGCATAGCTATTTTGCGAGCTCCCCAACCCGAGAGGCGTGATTTCTCGCGAACATATGCATCGGCATATCGGCCATCGTCGATGAACCTATCTTTTATCAACCTATCAAGAATACTCTGACGCTCAGCCTGTGGCACCTGCCATGTATGCATAAGACGCATGGCATCACCCGACGACTTCTCGCTACGGGCACATAGCCTCATCAGCGACCTAAGCGCCTGCTCGGCCGTTTTTGACTTGCGCTCACGACTCTTACGCTCGGCTATCTCCTCTCTGCACATATCATTCGCTGTTTACCTCTAAAATCCTCACGCACAACGATATTATCATAACCCTCTGCCTTGAGCATATCCTCCATTGCACGAGCAAAATTCTCGTAAATCTCGAAATATAGCTTACCACCCCTATTGAGCATAGTATGTGCCGTACGGGCTATCGAGCGATAGAACAAAAGCGGATCGTCATCCTCAACAAAAAGGGCTATTGAAGGCTCGTAGTCTGTGACATTTCGACGCATGGCCACCCTATCGCTTTTTGGAATATACGGAGGATTCGACACCACTACATCAACCCCTCTGTCAACGAGTTGTGCAAAATCACCAAGCGCATCGCCCTCAACAAGTTCAACATCTGGCGCATAGTTCTGGGCATTACGTCGAGCAATGCTCAACGCCTCAGCTGAAATATCTATACCCCACACCCTACTCTTAGCAAGGCGACGACGCAGGGCCAAGGCTATACACCCCGAGCCAGTGCACACATCCACAATCGTAGAATCCTGCTTTACCTCAGAGGCTATCCACTCAACAAGCTCCTCGGTCTCGGGGCGAGGAATAAGCGCACCCTCGCCAGCCTCCAAATCCATACCGTCAAACGAGGCAGTTCCTATAATATACTGTACAGGGCGCCACGCACGTAGCTCCCTAATAATATCTTCTAAACCATTGATTACAATCTCCTTATTAGGCTCAACAAGGAGTTCGTTACGGGTAATACCTCCCTTTGACAAAAGCAACATCTCGGCAATCTGGGCTCCTTCAGCCTCGCCATATAGCTCTGAGGCTACGCCGCGGAGCAGGTGAAACATATCTCTACGCGTTGCCATATAGTTGCAATCTTAAGTCGGCAAGAGCAAAGGCCACCATTGCCTCAACAACAACCATCGCACGACGCGCTATGCAGGCATCGTGACGACCGCCTATGCGTAGCTCCTCGATAGCATCGTGCTCGAAATTATATGTAGGCTGCGCCTGAGCAATGCTTGGCGTAGGCTTTATGGCAACACGCAAAACTATGTCGTTACCATTGCTAATACCGCCATTTACGCCACCCTCGTTATTTGTCAATGTTGTTCCCTGAGCATCAACTATCTTATCGTTACGTTCTGAGCCACAACGCATAGCACCCTCAAAGCCATCACCAAACTCAATACCCTTAACGCCAGGTATCGAAAATACAAGGTGCGCAATAGTGCTCTCTACCGAGTCGAAAAATGGCTCACCCAGCGAGCGCTCAACGCCCGATACTCTACACTCCACAACACCACCAATAGAGTCTCCCGCAGCACGAGCATCGGCCATAACTTGTTCAAAATCTGACTCATCTGTTGCGCGCCCAACACTTTTAAGAGATGTATCGAAACGATAGTTTGTAAGCAGTTTTTTAGCCACAACACCTGCGGCAACAAGGGCTACGGTCATACGCCCTGAGGCCATGCCGCCACCTGCAAGATTGTACTCCGAGCCATACTTCACTCGCTGCGTAAGGTCAGCATGCGAGGGTCGTGGATGAGATACGAGATGAGAATAGTCACCCGACTTTATATTACTATTTCGGAATTTTATTGTAACCCTCTCGCCGGTGGTAATACCCTCAACATCAACACCTTCGACAATAGGCTCATCAGCCTCACATCGTGGTGTCTCACCCCTAGATTGTGGGCGACGACGATCTAAATCATGTATAAAATCTTCGGCACGCAGACTAACACCCGATGGTACGCCATCGAGCATAACGCCCAACTCCTCGGAGTGCGAAGCTCCGAAGATTGTCACACGAAGTATTTTACCAAAACTATTATTCACGCTACTTAACCTTTAGCGACTCAATATCATCAAAAAACGAAGGATAGCTCTTTGCAACACACTCCTTATTCTTGATCACAAGTTCCTCTTCAAGGCGCAGACCAGTGATTGCCAATGACATGGCTATACGATGATCATCATGGCTATCAACCTCAGCTGCCGACACCTTGCCACCCACTACACGCATGACATCCTTGTCGTAGTCGAGTTCTATGTCGATACCAAGCTTTTCATACTCATCTCTAAGCACCTCTGCCCTATCGCTCTCCTTGCCACGCAGACGTTTAATGCCATATATTGTCGACACGCCCTCAGCAGCGGCAGCCAGTGCCACAAGAGCTGGAAATAGGTCGGGGCACTGCGTAGCATCGAAGGTAAATGCCTCAAGCTTACGATGAGCCACGGTGATAGTATCTTGCTCGATGATAATTGATGCACCCGCACGCTCCAAAGCTCGACATATTGCCGTATCTGCCTGACGTGATAACGTCGATATATTTGATATCATAACCTCACCAGCAATGGCCGCTGCAACCATAATCGCTGCCGCAGAGCTCCAGTCACACTCGATAGTGTAGTCTATGGCCTTGTACTCTTGGCCACCCTCAACATAGAATTCGGAGTAGTCACCCTCGTGATACATAACCTCAACGCCAAAACGCTTGATGGTGTCTATGGTCATATCTATATATGGTGTAGAGACCGCGCCACGCACCTCTATTGTAGTATCGCGCTCAGCAACTGGCAGTGCTATAAGCAGTCCAGTGATAAATTGCGACGACATAGAGCCATCTACAACAACACGTCCTCCGCGCATAGGACCTTTGACCTCGATAGGTAGTCGTCCGCCACCATCACGCACCTCAACACCAAGCTCCTTTAGAGGCTCAATCATCATGGCCATAGGACGGTGCTTAAGTGTGCCCTCGCCATTGATACATATTGAGCTATTGTGTAAAGAGGCAATAGGTGTAAAGAGGCGAGCAGCAAGGCCCGACTCACCAACATTTAGGGTGCTCACCTTAGGAGATAATCCACCCTCAATAATAAGTGTGTTGTCGTCAACAACTTCGACTGTAGCACCCAGCGCTTCAATGGCACATATTGCCGAACGAGTGTCATTACATAGCTCGATGCCACGCAGTGTTGTGCGCCCAGCAGCAAGAAGCGCTGCTGCCAACGCACGTTGTGCATAACTCTTAGAACATGGAGGTGTCACCCTTCCATACAATCTTTTCCCTAAAGGGACAGTACTATCCATATATGGTTTTTATTCGTTATCTTCCTCCAAATCGTCATCCTCCTCATCTACAGCAGGGCTAACATGGCCCAATGCACGCAACGCCTCCTCACGGTCACGCTCCTCCTGCTCACGTTGTAGACGCTTCATCTGTGGCGATGTACGAAGCTCGAAGTTGCTTCCGAGATATACGCGGCGCACCATCTCATCGGCAGCCAAATCCTCGGCTGTACCTGTCTTTAATATCTTACCCTCATAAAGGAGGTATGTACGATCGGTAATTGCAAGTGTCTCATCGACATTGTGGTCGGTAATGATAACACCGATGTTTCTATCCTTGAGCGTACCAACAATGCTCTGAATATCCTCAACAGCAATAGGGTCGACACCCGCAAAAGGCTCATCCAAAAGGATAAACGATGGGTTGATGGCCACAGCACGGGCAATCTCCGTACGACGACGCTCACCACCCGAAAGCTGATTACCATAGCTCTTACGCACCTTTTGCAGACGGAACTCCTCGATAAGCTGCTCAACACGCTCATTCTGATACTGACGCGAATAGTTTGTCATCTCCAACACCGCACGGATGTTATCCTCAACTGTTAGGTGTCGAAACACTGAAGCCTCCTGCGCAAGGTAACCAACACCCATCTGCGCACGACGATATACTGGCAACTTTGTGATATCTGTCACCTTGCCATTATCATCTTCAAGAAAAATTCTACCCTCGTTTGGCTTGATAAGGCCTACAATCATGTAGAACGTTGTTGTCTTACCAGCACCATTAGGACCAAGCAAACCTACAATCTCACCCTGGCGAACATCAATTGATACGTGGTTAACCACAGTGCGTGATTTATAGGATTTTACCAATTCGGTTGTAAACAATCGCATCTTTTTTTGTGGTAATCAGAAAAACTATTGAGCCGGAAGAGCTTAGCGGTAGAACAGTATTAAAAGCAATCTTAGAGCTTAATGGTTGCTTTGGACAAATTGGACGTGACGGAAAATTTAGATACATTTTTCTTGAAAAGCTATCTCAAGCATTATATCCATCACATGACCTTTATCCAAGTGAGGACCTTTATCCAGTAAAGCCAAATGGTGCTACTTTAGGCACTGGGGTATATATTCCTCCATGTACTTACGAAGATTACGTTACTGACCTTATTACAGGCGTACAGATACGTAAGGAAGACAACGATATAGGCGCAACGGCAGGCACTACTACAAATGCTTATGTAATACAAGATAATTTCTTAGTATACGGAAAAGGAAGTGATGAAATGCGACAGATTGCAGAGAGAATACTTAATGTAATCAAAGACATTTTGCTGCGTCCGTTTAGCACTAAGGCAAAGGGAAATCCGTGTGTTGAAGTTGGCGATGCGGTAAGACTTAACACTAAAACTCAAAGAATTGAATCTTACGTGTTACAAAGAGTTCTTACCGGAATACAGGCACTTAGAGATACCTACGAAGCAAATGTAAATAAAGCACTTCCTACAAAAGCTAATTCCGTTTCCGACCAGATTATTCAACTTAAAGGCAAAACAAATATACTTGAAAGAAATGTAGAAGAAACTCGTTCAGAACTTAGCGATTTAGAAGACAATACAAGTTCAAGATTTACGCAGACGTCAAGAGATATTGAACTAGAAGTAAAAAGAGCCACAAAAGCAGAAGGCGAACTTTCCGGGCGAATTGATTTGACACCGACAAGCATTTCTTTAGGTGTTACAAATAACGGAATGACTTCTGGTATTACCATTACTTTAAGAGATAAAAACGGAGACGAAGTAGACAGTTCAAGTGACAATATTGTTATTACTGGGGCGGTTACATTTAAAGATTTAGAAGAAACAAATGGAACAACCAGGATTAACGGTGGAAACATTATTGCAGGAACACTTAAAGTTGATGCGGCAGAAATAACAGGAACGCTAAAAGTGTCTCAAATAGAAAATGCAGAAAGAGGCACAATTACTTTCTTTAATATGAGTTGTTATGAACTTTATCCGGCTTTTATTTATGATTGCCAAGGAATTTCTACAGATTCGCTTTATCTTTACGATACAGAAACAGAGGAAAAAAAGAATGTTTCCGATTGGATTAACTCTGTGCAAAATGGTGTTTCAGAGAGTATGTGCCGTGGTGCTTTGTAATTTGCAGTGAGGTCAGTGTGAGGTGGGG
>JAFODV010000125.1 GCA_017380515.1 Alistipes sp. | reverse complement strand
GAGAGATTCTTCACTTTCGTTCAGAATGACGTGGCCAGAGTCGTCTGTCATGTTGAGCGTTAGCGAAACATCTCGCAGTTTGCGCTAACTGAGAGATTCTTCACTTTCGTTCAGAATGACGTGGCCAGAGTCGTCTGTCATGTTGAGCGTTAGCGAAACATCTCGCAGTTTGTGCTAACCGAAAGATCTTTCGCTTTCGCTCAAGATGACAAACTATTACTAATTACTCATTTCTCTCTACCATTAAACTTGCCATATTATATTATAATGAATTTAGGAAATTAACTTTAATCTCCTTAATTTCCTTAGTTTCCCTAATTTCCTTAAATACCCACTATACCCATAGTACCCACAATACCCATCAAAAAAATTACATACAATAATTTCGTTTTATCGTTCGTTATTTCAAAAATTATGTGTAACTTTGTGCGCTTATACGCATAAGCGCAAGAACAGAACGAAAGAATGAAGCGTCTTTTCTCATACATAGTAGCTCTCGGAGCATTGATAGTAGTGGTGTCGTCGTGCGATGTGGTGAACAAAGCACTCAAATCAAATGACCCTCAGTATGCTTATGAGCAAGCTCTTATGCTCTACGATCAGGGTAAGTGGAAGCAGGCATCTGACCTATTCACAGCATGCCGCCACATATACGTAGGATCACCACGCGAAGACTCGCTATCGTTCTACAACGCACACTGCAACTTCAAGGATCGCAACTATAGCGAGGCAGCAACCATGTTTGACGAGTTCCGTCGCAAATTTGGCCGAAGCCCATTCATCGAGGATGCCGAGGGAATGTATGCCTTGTGTCACTTCTACCTATCACCCGAGCCTCAGCGCGACCAGTCGGTGACAACACAGGCGATCATCGCCATAACAGAGTTTATGTCGCGATATCCCAACTCCGACAAGATTCCGCAGTTTGAGGAGATGCTAACAACATTGAGCAACCGTCTGATGGAGAAGAGCTACCTCAACGCCTACACCTATTATAAAATAGGTCGTTACAAGTCGGCGATTGTGGCATTCAAAAACTCGTTGAAGCAGTATCCCGAGACACCACGCAAGGAGGAGATAATGTACTATACAACAGTATCGGCATATCGACTTGCTGCAAACTCGATAGAGTCGAAGCAGATGGATAGATACCTTGCAACACTCGACTACTACTACTCGTTCATTGCAGAGTATCCCGAGTCGAAGCATAAGCGCGAGCTCGACAATATGGCGGAACGATGCCAAGACTATCTTGACAAGAACCGTAGAACAGAGGAGTAGACAACATTTGAGAATAATAACGAAATAACAATATATAGGCTATGGAGATTAAGAAGAACATTCCCAGCAACACTATCACACGTAAGCTTGTTGACCTCGACACCCCAACAGGCAATATCTACGAGAGCATCAACATCATTGCACGTCGTGCTAACCAGATCGCCACAGAGCTTAAGGCCGAGATCAACCGCAAGCTCGCTGACTTCTCGACACCATCAGACAACTCTGTAGAGGAGACCTTCGAGAACCGTGAGCAGATCGAGATCTCTCGTTACTACGAGCGTCTTCCAAAGCCAGCAATCATCGCTACTGAGGAGTTCCTCGATGGCGAGGTTAGCTTCCGTCACGGACAGGAGAAATAGTGTTACTGGTCGCAAAAGTGACCTTAAAGCATCATACAATGCTAAACGGAAAACACATAATATTAGGTATCACAGGCAGCATAGCAGCTTACAAGGCAGCTATGCTGTGCCGTCTTTTAGTGAAGGAGGGTGCAGAGGTTCGTGTCATCATGACACCTCTCGCTAAGCAGTTTATCACGCCACTTACAATGGCTACGCTCTCGAAGCACCCTATCCTCGTCGAGTTCTTCAACCCTGAGAATGGCGAGTGGAACTCACATGTGTCGCTTGGCGAGTGGGCCGACATGTTGCTCATAGCACCAGCCACGGCAAACACCCTTGCTAAGATGACAACAGGCATTGCCGACAACTTGCTACTTACGACCTACCTCTCTGCACGCTCAAAGGTGGCGGTAGCTCCAGCCATGGATCTCGACATGTATGCCCACATCACCACACAGCAGAACCTTGCAACACTCAAGGAGCGTGGCGTGGCTATCATCGAGCCAGCAGCAGGAGAGCTCGCAAGTGGACTCGTAGGCAAGGGCCGCATGGCGGAGCCTGAGGACATCGTAGAGCAGGTGAAGGCTATTTTTGCTGAGGGCGAAAAAAAAAAGACGTTAGAGGGTAAACGCTACATCGTTACGGCGGGCGCAACAATCGAGCCTATCGACCCCGTGCGCTACATAACTAACCACTCTACTGGCAAGATGGGATATGCCATTGCCGAGGAGCTGGCTAAGCGTGGCGCTGAGGTGAAGCTAATTAGTGGCCGCACCACCCTACCCATTCCTCAGGGTGTTGAGCGCATCGACACGCTCTCGGCTGAGGACATGTACAATGCCGCAGTGAGAGAGTGGAGAGAGGCCGACGGCGCAGTTATGTGCGCTGCCGTTGCCGACTACACACCCGTGAATGTTGCCGACAAGAAGCTTAAGAAGTCGGACGACGACATGCGCATTGAGCTACGTCGCACAAAGGATATTGCCAAGGAGCTTGGAGCAGCTAAGGGTGATAGAGTCTTGGTAGGCTTTGCCCTTGAGACCGACAACGAGGAGGCAAATGCTCAGGGTAAACTCGAGCGCAAGAACCTCGACTTTGTGGTTCTCAACTCGTTGCGTGATGCTGGCGCAGGATTCCGTGGCGACACCAACAAGATAACAATCATCGACAAGATAGGCACTGAGGAGCATCCGCTGATGTCGAAGCGTGATGCCGCAGCCGTGATTGTAGACAAGATAGAAACACTCAAGAAATAACATGCTTCGAAGCATTACCATAGAGAACTACGCCCTTATCGAGTCGTTGCACGTGGAGTGGGACGAGCACCTCAACATCATCACTGGTGAGACGGGTGCCGGTAAGTCTATTCTGTTGGGTGCACTTGGCATGCTACTGGGCGCTAAGAACGAGGGTCAGGCAACTAAGGACATCACGAAAAACTGCGTTATAGAGGCTACGTTCTCGGTTGAGGGCTATGGCCTTGAGCATGTATTCGAAGATAACGACCTTGACTATGAGGACGAGATAACCATTCGCCGCATCATCACCCCTGCGGGTAAAAGCCGCTCATTTGTTGGCGATATGCCCGTGCAGCTTGCTACACTCAAGGAGCTTGGCTCACGCCTCATAGATATTCACTCGCAGCACCAAAACCTAATACTCTCATCTGAGGAGTTCCGCATATCTACGCTCGACACCCTTGCATCAAACGAGGCGCTACTCAACGAGTACGCTACCCTACTCGCTCAACTCACCGCACTTCGTGCGGAGTACCGCAAGATGGAGAGCGAGATGGAGGCGGCACGCAAAGATGAGGAGTGGTTGCGCTACACCGTTGAGGAGTTTCGTGCAGCAAAGCTTCGTGAGGGCGAGAAGGCCGATACCGAGCAGAAGCTCGCCATTGTTGAGGCTGCCGACCGTATTGGCGAGGCGCTAACAACGCTACGTAACTCGCTCGATGACGAGGAGTTAGGCGTTCTCGTTGCACTATCACGCTCGGAGCGTGAGCTATCAGCATTGGGCGATAGCTACCCCTCGGGCAATGCTCTATCGGAGCGTCTACACGCTGTGGTTGAGGAGCTTAAGGACATAAGCGCAACAGCTGCTGACGAGGCAGAGAGTGTTGATGCCGACCCCGAGAAGATGCAGAAGCTTAGCGACAGACTAAACACCATCTATTCGCTTGAGATTAAGCACCGTGCCGAGTCATACGACGATTTGTTGGCTAAGGCTCAAGAGTTTGAGCACCGACTATCTACAATAGACAATAGCGACACCGAGTTACGCGAGCTTAAGGAGCGCATAGCAAAGGCTGAGGAGGAGTGTCGCAACGTAGCAACCAAGATTCACGATGCACGTATTGAAGTGTGTGCTCCATTCGAAAAGAAGATTGTAGCTATACTTCAAAAGCTCGGCATGGAGGATGCTCGCTTCGAGGTGGCAATAACCCCAATCGACACATTCACGCCAAATGGCACAGATAGCATCGCCTATCTCTTCACAGCAAATCGCACAACAAAGCCTGCGCCTATCGAGCGCATAGCCTCGGGTGGTGAGCTATCACGTGTGATGTTGGCACTCAAGGCGATACT
>JAFODV010000017.1 GCA_017380515.1 Alistipes sp. | reverse complement strand
TTATCCCGCAAGAACGATTTTTACCCACAACCACCCATTTTACTCTATACTTATATTTATAATAAGATAAAATCCCTAATTATGGGGATATACTTGCTATTTGCATTTTTTTTCGTAACTTTGTTTGGATAAATAAAACTACTAAACATGAAACGTCAAGACCTATACTTTGTTATCGTCATGCTGGCGATATTCCTTCCTTTCTTCCTCTCACCTGAGCTTTATGCCTGGTACAAAACATTCAATGCTGAGCATGCCATGATTATGGCATTCCTCAAGTTCGGCATCCTTGCAACGCTTGGCGAGATGCTCGGTTGCAGAATATCTACCGGCAACTACACCACACCCACCTTCGGCGTGCTTCCACGCATGGTCGTTTGGGGTCTGCTCGGTATGGCAATATCCATGGCTATGACAGTATTCTCGAATGGTATCCCTGCATTTATCGACAGCATGGGTGGCGAGAAGTTGGTTGAGGCATTCAAGGCAGACGGCTTTACATGGGGCAAGCTCGTCGTGGCACTCTCGATATCTGTTATGATGAACACCTTCTTTGCCCCTGTGTTCATGACCTTCCACAAGATTACTGACACGCATATCGCCGAGAATGGTGGTTCGCTAAAGGCACTCATCCGCCCTATCGACATGCGCCGACATATGGTCGAACTTAACTGGGATCGCCAGTGGAGCTTTATCTTCAAGAAGACCATTCCACTATTCTGGTATCCTGCACACACAATCACCTTTATGCTCCCTGGCGAGCTTCGCGTTCTTTTTGCCGCACTTTTGGGCGTGGCACTCGGCGTAATTCTTGCCATCGGTGCACGCAAGAAATAGCTTGATAATCAGCATATATAGATATGCCTTATATGCCTATAAGAAATCATTAAGGAAAATCTATTGCGGAAACAAAAAAAGCCATTATATTTGCACCAGAAACGAAAACAAAACCAATAAAACTAAAGAAAATATTAACCTATAAAAACTATTAAGATTATGGCTAAGAAGTTTATTTGTTCAGTATGCGGATATATTCACGAGGGTAACGAGGCACCAGATCAGTGTCCACTTTGCAAGGTAGGCAAGGATAAGTTCAACGAGATGCAGGAGGAGGGCAAGGCTCTTGAGTTTGTCACAGAGCACAAGATTGGTGACGGCAAGGTTGACCACCCAGAGATTCTTGAGGGCTTGAACAACCACTTCATGGGCGAGTGCACCGAGGTAGGTATGTATCTTGCAATGAGCCGCCAGGCTGACCGTGAGGGTTATCCTGAGATTGCTGAGGCTTTCAAGCGCTACGCATTCGAGGAGGCAGAGCACGCATCAAAGTTTGCTGAGTTGTTGGGCGACTGCGTATGGGACACTAAGACCAACCTTGAGAAGCGTATGAATGCTGAGAGCGGCGCTTGCGCTGACAAGATGCGCATCGCAGCGTTGGCTAAGCAGAACAACTTCGACGCTATCCACGACACTGTTCACGAGATGGCTAAGGACGAGGCACGCCACGGCAAGGGCTTCGAGGGCTTATACAACCGCTATTTCAAGAAGTAGAGTTATATCCCATATAAAATAAGCAAGGGGCTGTCTAACAAGTTTTGTTGACAGCCTCTTTTTGTGGGAAGTTGTATAACATGAGCTAATTTTAGGCGCACGAAGCCCGAAAAAGCGGAGTTTACTAAGCGTCTATAATCATTTTGAGTGCAAGTGCAACGACAAAGTAGCCTTGTTAGACAGCTTCTTTTGTTTTGAGCATTAGAGACCAACGACCCCAAAGAGCGAGAGACCATGTGAAGAGGCAAGCCGCAGTCCGGATGGCCGAGACCTCGTTTTGGTCTCTGCGGTCGCTGGGGTTGCTGCCCTCATTGTGTAGCGTCGCCAAAGTTCCGGGATGAGCCATAGCTCACAGCACATACAAACACCCCATATCACACTTTCTACCTGTCGCCGTATTTGCCCTATCTTTTTCGTGATTTTGTTTGATATTTCAAATAATTTTTGCTATACTTGCATTGTCAGAATGTTCTGAAAAATAAGTATTTAGCGACATATTTTAGCATTCTAAACGCGTAACTCGCTGAGGGGGGGGATTTAGGTCCCTCTCCCCTCAGTTGGCATTTGGGTAAATTTATTTGATATACAACAATTTTTATTTACTAATTTTTACACTATTATGAAAAAACTTTTTGCTTTGGCTTTGGTAGTCTTAGGATTGGCTGCCTGCCAGACAGAGCCTGAGGGTCTCGACGTTCAGATGGGCGGCGAGCAGGAGGTGATGCTCACAGTGTCACTCCCTGAGACTACTCGTGCTAACAGCGCTAACGGTTTCGATGTAGCTAACATCGCCGACACAGACTACAGTTTGCGTTACATCCTCGAGGTGTACCGTGTTAACGAGGGCGCTGTTTTGTATGACACATGCCAGCGTTTCGTTGAGACATCTAAGAACACCTCTATGGTGTTCCCTGTGCGTCTTGCTCCAGGCTACGACTATCGTATTGTTGCATGGACCGATATCGTTGAGGGCGATCGCAAGGATGACCGCTACTACTACACTGAGGAGGGCTTGGACAATGTTGTTATCAAGGACAATGGCACTGTTAATTGGAATCCTATGGACGAGACTCGTGACGCTTACACATGCGTGAAGGTTGTTGATGACTTCAGCAGCGCATCTAACCTCGACATGACTCTTACACGTCCTTTTGCCAAGGTGCGTGTTGTTGCTACTGACATTGACGACATCCGCAAGGTAGGCTTGGAGCCTACAACTGCAACTGTAGAGTATTCGCAGAATATGTACGTGAAGTACAATGCAGTAGAAGACAAGTGTATTGCAGATGGTGCAAAAAAGAAGGAGCACGAGTATACATATGCTACCACTGCTTCTAAGTATGAGGTTGATGATAACGATGGTGAGTTGACACTCTTCACTGACTACATCTTCGTTCCAGAGTCTGGCACTGCTAAGTTCTTACTTAACGTATATGCAGACGCAGACCAGTCAATGCTTATCAAAAGCAACAACTTCAACACTGAGATTTCCGTTGAGCGCAACAAGCTCACAACTATCAAGGGTGATGTTCTTACTATTGGTGG
>JAFODV010000124.1 GCA_017380515.1 Alistipes sp. | reverse complement strand
TTTTCTCGGCTGAAATCTACATCCTTTTCGGTGTTCATTGGCACCAAATGGATATGTGCATGAGCAACTTCAAGGCCCAAAACCACTGTTGCTACCTTCTTACATTGTGTAGTTGCCTTGATTTTCTTCGCAATCTCCTTAGCGAATACAATCATACCCTGCAACTCCTCGTCCTCGAGATCATAGAAATAGTCAACCTCGCGCTTAGGAATAACCAAAGTGTGGCCCTTAGCCAGAGGAGCGATGTCGAGAAATGCGAAGAACTTATCGTTCTCTGCAACCTTGTAACATGGGATCTCACCTGCTACAATTCGTGAAAAAATTGATGCCATAATTCTGTTTGAGTTTTAGACTAATTTATATATAAAATTCTAATTATAAATTCAACATCCAACGTAAGCTATATTGAGCTGCTACCCCATCAAGTATTCATCAATCTGCGCACCTGTTCTACTCCCTTGATCTTGCGCATATCCTCCAACAAACGATTGAGCGTGTCGATATCTGTTACGTACAAGCTCAATGTTCCCTCGAATATGCCATCGTGTGACTGGAGCGCAATAGCTCGCATATTTATGCTAAAATAGGTTGTGACAAGTTTCGTTAAATCTAAAAGTATTCCTGGACGGTCTAATCCGTAGAGTTCGAGAGTCACGAGATAAGAGACGGCCTTATGCTGTGACCAACGTATCTCATCACGAATAACATTTTTGCCATACTGCGCAGCAAGACGAATGAGCGTATCGCACGTCGACTTATGCACGACAATACGTCCTGACTTTGGATCACGGAAGCCTACGACATTATCACCAGGGATAGGCTCGCAGCACTCGGCAATCTGAAAGTCCGACTCGTGGGAGTGATGATCCGACAGCTCCTCCATGGCCTGCTCCTCAAGCGACAATGCCTCGTCCTCAAGGTCGATATCATCTGCCTCTGTGTTGCTAACGCCAGGCATGAAGAGCTTCCAGAACTTAAGAATCTTACGCGATGTATTCTCCTTAAGCAGCTTATCTATGTTGTCGAGCTGTATGATTCCAGCACCAATTTTACTGTACAGCTCATCTTTGTTTTTACACTCATAGGCAGGCATCAGCTTTCTTAGCACCCTACCGCTAAGCATCACATTATGCTCGGCAAGACGATCGCTAAGCAGCTGCATTCCATACTCTATGTTATTTTGGCGCTCGCCCTTGAGATAATCCTGAATAGCCTGACGTGCCTTGCTCGTAACAACCGCATCAAGCCACTCGGCCTTAGGGTGAGCATTCTCCGCCGTGATTACCTCTATCTGATCGCCACTATTTAGGCGTGTGGTGACAGGAGCTATGCGGTGGTTAATCTTAGCACCTATGGCATGGTGTCCTATCTTTGTGTGAATCTCATATGCAAAGTCGAGCACAGTAGCGCCATAAGGCAGTGTTTGAGGCTCGCCCTTAGGGGTGAACACCACGACATCTGTCTTATACAACGAGAGCTTGAAGTTATCGAGAAACTCCTGGGCATTCTCCGCATTGCCACTCAGCGCCTCACGCACCTTTCTAAGCCACTTATCGAGTCCGTCTTCCTCCTGAGTTATCGAGGCATGCTTATACTTCCAGTGGGCGGCAAAACCTCGCTCTGCGATATCGTCCATGCGCTCAGTGCGCACCTGCACCTCCACCCATATGCCATCGGGGCCCATCACCGTTGAGTGCAACGCCTCATAGCCGTTGCTCTTAGGGATAGATATCCAGTCGCGTAGGCGGTCGGGCTTAGGCGTGTAGATATCCGTTACGCACGAGTATACCTGCCAGCACTGCGTCTTTTCAGAGGGGAATGGCAGCGTCTTAAACACGATTCGTATGGCAAACAGGTCGTACACCTCCTCAAAAGGTATCTCCTTGCGACGCATCTTATTCCAAATGGAGTATATGCTCTTCACACGAGCCTTCATCTCGTATTGGAAGCCGTTGCGGTCCAACACCTCTTTGATGGGAGCCATAAAGCGGTCGATATAGTGCTGGCGCTCAGGCTCTGTCTCCTCGATTTTTTGGCGTATCTGCTCATACTCCTTCGGGAAACGATACTTCATGCACAAGTCCTCGAGCTCACTCTTTATGGCATGTAGGCCCAGACGATAGGCCAAGGGCACAAAGAGATATATCGTCTCGCTCGTAATCTTTATCTGCTTGTCGAGAGGCATATAACCCAACGTGCGCATATTGTGCAGACGATCAGCAATCTTGATTATTATGACACGCACGTCGTCAGATAGCGTCAACAACACCTTGCGGAAATACTCTGCCTGCTCCGAATTATGCGAGTCGAAGACTCCAGCAATCTTGGTAAGGCCATCGACCATCGAGGCAATCTTAGGCGTGAAGATGCGTGCTATATCCTCGACGGTGTAGTCTGTATCTTCTACCACGTCGTGAAGCAGGGCTGCCACCACCGACTTTTTACCAAGACCAATCTCCCTGACGGCAATCAGTGCCACCTCTATGGGGTGAATAATGTATGGCTCACCCGAACGTCGACGCACACCTTTGTGCGCCTCCTTAGCAAGGAAGAAGGCACGCTTTACAAACTGCCAGTCGTCCTCGCGCTTGCATATCTTATGCTTGCGGCACTCCTCCACGAGTTCCTGCCACTTAGCCTCAATCAACGCCTCATCATGGGGTGAATATTCCATACGACACCTTTTAAATTAGTAATTAGTAATGAGTAATTAGTAATGGTTTTTGTTGCTACTTATTACTCATTGACAATGTCATTCTGAACGTAGTGAAGAATCTCTCGGCAAGCACGAACATAGAACGTCCGCACAAACTGCGAGATGCTTCGCCATGGCTCAGCATGACAAAAAAAATAGTAATAGTTTTCTGTGTTACTCATTAATAGGGAATTTAGGGAAATTAATGAATTTAAGGGAAAACACTAATTTCCCTAATCTCCTTAAACTCTCTAACTAATTTCTCACTGCTCATTATTATTTATGCCAAATCACGACTACCCTACAAAAGATAGTCGTGAATGGCAAATATCGTGCTCAACGCAATGTTCTACTTCTCCTTTGCCTCGTTCATGGCCTCACGCACACGAAGCTCAATCTCCTCGCGAAGTGCAGCGTCGGTACGCAACAACTCCTTAACAGAGTCACGGCCCTGGCCAATCTTTCTGTCGCCATACGAGAACCATGATCCCGACTTGCGAATGATGTCGAAATCAACACCGAGGTCGATAATCTCACCGATTTTTGAGATACCCTCGCCAAACATGATGTCGAACTCCGCCTTCTTGAATGGAGGTGCCACCTTGTTTTTCACAACCTTCACCTTTGTGCGTGTGCCGAGCTGCTCCTCGCCATCCTTAATCACCGAAGCACGACGAATGTCGATACGCACCGATGCGTAGAACTTCAACGCGTTACCACCCGTTGTTGTCTCAGGGTTGCCATACACCACACCAATCTTATCACGCAACTGGTTGATGAAGATACACACGGTCTTGGTCTTTGATATAGAAGCTGTTAGCTTACGCAACGCCTGCGACATGAGGCGTGCCTGAAGGCCCATCTTCGAGTCACCCATCTCGCCCTCAATCTCGGCCTTCGGCGTGAGAGCTGCCACAGAGTCGATAACGATGATGTCGATAGCGCTTGAGCGAATCAACGAGTCGGCAATCTCCAATGCCTGCTCACCATTGTCGGGCTGCGATACGAGGAGGTTATCCACATCTACGCCAAGCTTCTGAGCGTAGTAGCTGTCGAAGGCGTGCTCAGCGTCGATGAATGCCGCAATACCACCAGCCTTCTGAGCCTCGGCAATAGCGTGTATGGCCAATGTTGTCTTACCTGATGACTCAGGGCCAAAGATCTCTATTACTCGACCCTTGGGATATCCACCCACGCCGAGTGCCATATCTAAGGTCACGGATCCTGTAGGAATCACCGCAACATCTGTTACTGACTCGCTCGACATACGCATGATTGAACCCTTGCCGAAGTCCTTCTCAATCTTATCCATTACAGCCGCAAGCACCTTGAGCTTGTCGGCATTTACCTGAACTTTTTCAGCCATATCTTATTTTTATTTTACTTGTTATCCAATAATCTTACAATCTGTCCGTACGCATCCTTTGTATCGACCTTCTCTATAATATGTGTCACTCGTGCCTCAGCGTCGAGTAGGAATGTGGTGCGCACGATGCCCATATACTCTCTGCCACACATCTTCTTGAGTCGCCATACGCCCAACGCCTCCGACAATGAGTGGTCGGCATCGGACAAAAGCGTAAAGTTAAGCTCATGCTTCGAGCAGAAGTTCTGGTGCGACTTCACCGAGTCGGGACTTACGCCCACAATCTTATATCCTCGGCGCTTTAGCTCCTCCTTGCCATCTCTTAGGCTCTTGGCCTCGAGCGTACATCCTGAGGTATTGTCCTTGGGATAGAAGTAGAGAATGGTTGGTGAGCCCTTAAGGTTATCGAGGGTGAACTCTGCACCCTGGTCGGTTGTCGATGTAAACTGGGGAAGCTGCTCCCCTATCTTTATATTAGTCATAATTCGTTTCGTTATTTCTATTATTTATGTCTCAAAGTTACTCATTTTTTCATAATTCAACGAATAATGTCCTTACTTTTTCTCTATCGCTGCATAGGCAAAACCTATGACTCGTGCACATACTTCACCTGACTACGAAACTCCGCCTCCGAAGTATTGAGTCGTGAGCGACAATTTGGGCAACGTATAGCACACTCAGTATCAACATGAATGATGCTATCAGCATTAAGACTACGCTTTGTGCGACAATTTACATAGCTCTCTACCATTGTATGTGTTCCGCAGTTGCGACACTCTATCGTGAAGTTTATACTCATAGTTGTAGGGTTTTTAATCGGTTAACTCTTGTTTCACGATGCAAAGTAACCACCCTATTTTGACAGGTTGTGTCAAAACTGAAAAAATGTTAGATTTTTCACGTTAATGTGACAAAAGTGAAGGATAAGTGAGGATAACGAATATTCTAAAAAGGTAAGAGGTGTAGCTTGTTCATGTTCACTTGTTCATTTTCCCTATGTAAATGAACAAGTGAACAAACACAATATTAATCATTAATTATATATATATCAATTATGAACGATTTTAGATATCAGTTAGAGAAGTATCGAGGCAGAGGAAGCCGATACGTTTGTCCTCAGTGTGGACGTAAATATTCATTC
>JAFODV010000123.1 GCA_017380515.1 Alistipes sp. | reverse complement strand
TGGCGACTTTATTGCTGTGAACGACGGAAAGGTTACTAGCTATAAGATTGCAAATAATGGTAACTACATAACCGAGAATGGCGTTCACTATAAGTTCACAACGGGCGACGAGTATGATGGCAAGGTGGGTCACCTATCTGGCTTGACGCTCAAAGAGCTCTGCACATTCAAAGATGCAGCATTGCGCTACGATATGCTCGATATGTATGAGCTTAACGGTAAGCTTACGATGAAAGATGGTGGCCATCTTCAGATTAAGGATAATGTTGTGGTGTCTGGTAATGTTAATCGCACGCTTGCCAATGGCGATAAGTATAGCGGTACTATTGGTGGTAATCGTATCATGACCACTATTCCTTTGGCTAACTACCTATCTACAACAATCCCTACAAACGACTTCTTGAAGTATGTTGATGAGGGCACGCTTACTCTTGCCGATGGCTCAACTCACAAATATACTCATGGTATGCCCGAGGAGGAGTACAAAGTATATATTGCGAAGTATAACGAGCTAAAGGCTTCTGACTTTTTGAAGGCTGACTACTACAATGTTCCTGAGTCATTCCAAATTACATTTAAGGACTTGGCGCAGATGTTCTATGACAAAACCCGTAATTCAGATCAGCTTTACATCAAGTATCCAAATGGCGATATCCTCTACTACATCGACTCGTTTATGAATGCACCAACCTATGAATACTTCAACTCACTTGGTTATGCCCCTAACATCTACTCTAAAGATGAGTATGGTCGTCGAGTATTTGCATCGGATAAACTTGAGATTACATGTACAAAGAGTAATGTCGGCGTGCAGGCTTATAACGAAGATACAAAAACTATGACTGTGTACGATTCTGAGGGTAAGCTTCAAAAGTTTAGTCAGACATACACATCGGGCGACTATAAGAGTATCGACACCTATAACAATAAGGTTGTTTTTGCCGATGGTTCATACTTCGAGGGTACATTCTCATTTGAGGTGCTCGATGAGGCAGGCAACAAACTTAACCACGATGAGCGTGTAAAGGCCTTCGGCGCAAAGTTGGGTGCTGGTCCTGAACATGTTTTAAGAGTAAACCTTTACAGTGGTAATGTTTACAACAAATCAAAGACTCTAATTAAAATCTATGAAAACGGCAAATTACTCTCTGATAGTGAGTTTAAATCGCGTCTAGAGCAGATTGAGCGTGAGAAGCGAGAAGCTGCAGAGGAGGCTCGTCGCGAGGCTCAGTTTAAGGCAAAACAGGATCGAGTATACAAGAAGCTTGTAGCTGCATATCCAAGTTACAAGAAAGAGATATCAGATCTAGTCTATAATGGTTATTTAGATGTATATAACCGTAGTTGGCCTATTGGCTTCTTTAAGGCTATGTTCCCAGGCTGGATTTCAGATAGTGACTTCAGTCGAAAAGATTTCGGAGTTTTTGGCAAGGGTTATGAATGTATTGTCTCAAATATGGTTAATGGCGAATATGTATATGTTGGTGCTCTTAAGATATTAAATGATAGAAAGACGGTAATTTTGTTTGTAAGTGGTTGGCATTACGATGAATATATTAGAAATGGTGCCTGGATTAATCTTCACAAATAGTGCTCTTTGATATTCGCACCAAGAAGGTTATTAGCGAAAAAGAGTACATACATCGGTATTAATCGTTGATAATCCTAAACAAAAACAGCATGACTTTAACCAAAGTCATGCTGTTTTGTTTTATGCCCAAATATCTGTTAAAACATCGCCTTAGGTAGTTCCTCGATGCTTGAGATAAATACCACCTCTATGCCCTTGGGTCGCTTCACGGTGCGCTCCACAAAGCTCGACACTACAATGCGTTTAAAGCCTAAGCGTGCAGCCTCGGCAATACGTTGCTCGGTGCGGGGTGCTGGGCGTACCTCGCCCGAAAGACCAATCTCGCCAGCGCAGCATACGCCCTCACGCAGGGCTCTATCGTAGTAGCTCGATATGATTGCCGCAACCACGGCGAGGTCCATGCCCGTATCCGATATTTTGAAGCCACCGGCAAAGTTTAGGAATACATCCTTCTGATACATCTTCATACCCACACGCTTCTCCAATACCGCCAACAACATATTAAGTCGTCGCTGGTCGAAGCCTGTTGCCGAGCGCTGAGGTGTTCCGTATGCCGCACCACTTGCCAAGGCTTGCACCTCGATAAGGTAGGGGCGAACACCATCGACAGCAGCACCCACCGAGCAGCCCGATAGTGGCTCGTCGTAGTGCGTGAGAAGTATCTCAGATGGGTTATCCACGACCTTCAGTCCCGACTCGCGCATCTCGAATACGCCAATCTCATATGTGGCGCCAAAGCGGTTTTTGATGCCTCGTAGTATGCGGTAGGTGTGGTTGTTGTCGCCCTCAAACTGAAGCACGACATCGACAATATGTTCCAAAATCTTAGGACCTGCAATGGTGCCGTCCTTGGTTATGTGACCGATGATAAATATCGCCGTTCCCGTGCTCTTGGCTACACGCAGTAGCGACGCTGCACACTCTCTAATTTGTGGTACGCTACCTGCCGACGACTCCACAACATCCGACGACATGGTCTGTATTGAGTCGATGATTACGATGTCGGGGTGTAGGTTCTCAATCTCGGTGATGATGTTCTCGAGCAGTGTCTCGGTATATACCGTGCACTCCTCATTCTCGATACCAAGACGCATGGCACGCATCTTAATCTGCTCGGCCGACTCCTCGCCCGACACGTAAAGAGTCTTAAGACCATTAGCCGTGAGGGCAAGTTGCAGCGATAGGGTAGATTTGCCGATACCCGGCTCGCCCCCTAACAAGATAAGTGAGCCTGGCACAAGACCTCCACCCAATACGCGGTTAAGCTCGCTATTTCCTGTGTCGATACGGCGTGTCGAGTGCTCCTCGATATCCTGCACCCTTTGTGGTACGGCCTTAGGTACCGATGCTAAGCGTGCTATGTTAGATGTCGATGCCGACTCTTTAGCCACAACATGCTCGGTGATGGTGTTCCACTCGCCACACGAGGGGCATTTACCAAGCCATTTGGGTGTTTCGTAGCCACATGCTGTGCAGAAGAATACACGCTTTAGCTTTGCCATATAGTCATGTTATTTGAATAGCTTGATAATGTCATTGCCATTGGCGTAAACCAATAGTATCAGCAACAATCCGAGGCCAATGTACTGCATAATCTCCAAGAACTTGTCGCTTGGCTTACGACGTGTGATAAGCTCCCAAAGGGTGAATAAGGCATGGCCACCATCAAGACCTGGAATTGGCAAGATGTTCATGATGGCAAGCACCACTGACAGAAGAGCTGTAAGAGCCCAGAAGCTCTGCCAGTTCCACTCATCGGGGAAGATGCTGCCGATGGCAATGAAGCCGCCCACCTCTTTGTAGCTCTTGGTCTTAGGGTTAACAATCATCTTTAGCTGATCCCAGTATGATGCTATCTCAGAGCCTGTGCGACGAATACCCGCAGGAATCGACTCGAAGAAGCCGTACTCGATAATGCGAGGTGAGATCATCTTGTTTGTTACGCCAATATGGCCTTCAGCATTTACAGGAACTAAGAGGCTTAGAGTGTCGCAGGCGTTACGCACAACACCCATCTCCACATTGCGATCCTTGGCATTTGCCAAAAGCTCCTTGCCTGAAGCAAAGTCTGTAATAGGGGTGTTGTCAATAGTAATAACTTTATCGCCAGCCAATAGTCCAGACTCTTTTGCACTGTCGCTAACAACCTCGTCAATGACAAAATGAAGGATAGGCTGATAGAAGCTCATGATTGAGCCATCTTCGCGCATTGCCACTAAATCCTCAAGCTTGAGTGTGATGTCCATCTGCTGGCCACCACGCTCAATAGTCACTACACGGTTATCATCGGCAATTATGAGCATCTTGTTAATCTCAAGGATATTCTCGATATTTTCGCCATCAATTGATACAATCTTGTCGCCATCCTCGAAGCCGAGCTTTTTACCTTCGTCGCTGAAGCTATAGCCATTGACAATGTCATCGTTGTGGATATACTTCTCTCCCCATGTGTAGAGCATTGCTGAGTAGATAGCCATGGCAAGCAACACGTTCATCATGATACCTGCCAACATCACTATGAGGCGCTGCCATGCTGGCTTTGTGCGAAACTCCCAAGGCTGTGGCTCTTGCTTCATCTGCTCGGTGTTCATCGACTCGTCAATCATGCCCGATAGCGATACATAGCCACCCAATGGCAACCAGCCGATGCCATACTCAGTGTCGCCCACCTTACGCTTGTAGAGCGAGAACCAAGGGTTGAAGAATATGTAGAACTTCTCAACACGAATCTTGAAGATGCGTGCGGTGATGTAGTGGCCGAACTCGTGAATCATCACAAGTAGCGATAGTGATGCAAAGAACTGAAGTGCTTTAATAAGTATTGCTTCCATATTTTAATGTTTTTATTCTATAGTTTGAGATATCGACGAGCAAGCTCACGTGCCTCAATGTTGGCAGAGTCGTAGTCGTCGAGAGTTGGATTATTTACGAATGTTGCATTGTCAAGTGCATAGCGTATTGCTCTGACAATGTCGAGATATGCGCACTTGTGGTTAAGAAATGCTGCTACGGCCACCTCGTTAGAGCCGTTCATTGTGCATGCTGCCGTGCCTCCACGCTGCAAACATTCGTAGGCAATGTCGAGAGCAGGGTACTTCACTCTGTCAACCTCGGCGAAGGTAAGCGTAGGGTAGTCCAGTATTGAGAA
This sequence comes from Alistipes sp., assembly GCA_017380515.1. Lineage (GTDB taxonomy): Bacteria > Bacteroidota > Bacteroidia > Bacteroidales > Rikenellaceae > Alistipes. The sequence continues at coordinate 13,959 of JAFODV010000123.1, read as the reverse complement.
GCTCTCTACAGCCTCTGCTGCACGCTCAGGGTAGAGCAAGGCATAGCTGATTGGAGTGTGCATATCGGCGTTGCCGAGCTGCGCCTTCACCGAGCCGTCGGTGAACTCAACCATCGAGTGTACGATAGATTGTGGGTGGATGACAACCTTGATGCGCTCAGGCTCAATGTCGAACAACCAACGAGCCTCGATAACCTCGAAACCCTTATTTACGAGAGTTGCAGAGTCGATAGTAATCTTTGCACCCATTGACCATTGCGGATGCTTGAGGGCTATCTCGGGTGTTACGTGCTTGAGCTCATCAATCGAGTGGTTGCGTAGTGCGCCACCGCTACAGGTGACAATTAGGTTGCGAATGCTCTTGCGCTTTTCTCCCTCGAGACATTGCATAATTGCTGAGTGCTCCGAGTCGATAGGTAGCAACTCTACCCCCTTGCGACGTGTCGCCTCCATGATGATGTCGCCACCAACTACCAGCGTCTCCTTGTTGGCAAGAGCTATGCGCTTACCACTCTCGATGGCAAGCAACGTAGGATGTAGACCCGCATAGCCTACCAAGGCGTTGACTAATGTGTCGCTACGATAGCTCTCCGATACGTGATTGATGGCCTCGCCTCCCGCCATAACCTTGATGTTGGTGTCGGCAAGTGCCTCCTTAAGATTGGGGTAATATCTCTCATCGCCAATAACCACGCTCTCGGCATTAAATTCGCGAGCTTGACGTGCAAGCTCCTCCCAGCGGCTGTGTGCCACCAGTGATGCTACTTTGAAGCGCTGTGGATGACGACGTATGATGTCGAGTGTCTGTACACCAATAGACCCTGTTGAGCCTAATATAGTCACTCTTTCGGTGTTCATGTCAAAACTATTTAAATAGGATATATCGCTCAGGATCTACAGCTGTGCCATTACGCCATAGCTCAAATTCGAATTCCATGACCTTGTCATCTTTCTCAGCAAGACGACCCAAGACGGTGCCACTCTGCACGGTTTGTCCCTTGCGAACGAGAGCCTCTCCGAGCTGTCCATACACAGATGTGTAGCCCTCGCCATGCTGAACAAGAATAGAGGTGTAGCCAGAATTACCATGCATAACGCCTACGACAGTACCATTTTCAATAGCTGTTACTGAACGGTCGGCATCAATATCCATGATAGATATGCCATAGCTTGACTCGTGGGCATCAAAGTGGCGAGTGATAGTACCCTGCATTGGAGCGCTAAACATAGCTGCAACAGGATTTGCCTCACGTGTGTTCTGTAGCGAGTACTCTCCGCTATTTCGCTCAAGAATGCTACGTAGCAGTGAGTCGGCACGTGTTGGTAGAGTCATTTCAGTATCCTTCTTGATGCTATCGGTCATTATCGTAGAGTGAAGCGTAGGTGTGCTTCCGTTGATAATCTTGCTAACAGCATCGTTGTATTCAATCATACGTCCCATGAGTCGCTCCATAGAGTCGATGCGCATGATGCTATTGACCATCTCATCGTGCATCTTCACAGAACGAGTCTTATAGCCAGGGAACACCTCGAGAATAGGGGTATAGGCCATGAGTATTAGAAGCAACGTCACAATAATTATGAGCAATGCCACAATGCCACTGATAAGGCCGATAGGTGTTATATTAACCTTCCAGTAAGGTTCCTCGCTTGAACGATCACGCATAGATAGCTGTCGCTTGTCGCTAAGATGCGACCATAGACGCTGAAAAAAGTTTCTCTCCATAGTTATATATGTATATATATAATTTGTGCAAAGATAACGAAAATGGTGAGATACTTTGTATTTTACTCGAACTTTTTTACCTTTGTGCTACGAAATTATCTTAAACAACAATATTTATCATGGTAAAACCTACACTTTTGGTGCTAGCAGCAGGCATGGGCTCGCGCTACGGATCACTTAAGCAGATGGATGGCGTAGGCCCTAATGGCGAGGCTATCATCGACTATTCAGTATATGATGCTATACGTGCTGGATTTGGCAAGGTTGTATTTGTCATTCGTCACTCGTTTGCACAGGACTTTTGCGAGGTGTTTAATGCAGAGCGTTTCGGAAACAAGATTGAGGTTGAGTATGTATATCAGGAACTCGATAAACTTCCAGCGGGCTTTGCTTTACCCGAGGGCCGCGAGAAGCCATGGGGTACTAACCACGCGGTGATGATGGCGTCGGAGGTTATAAACACTCCTTTTGCTGTTATCAATGCAGACGACTTCTATGGTCGTGATGCTTATGCAGTTATCGGCAGCTATCTTGCGCAGCTTGCTACATCTGAGGGAAAATACTGCATGGTGGGTTATGAGGTGTCTAAGACCCTATCGGAGAATGGTACTGTGTCGCGTGGTGTATGTACTGTTGATGCGGATAGTAATCTTCGTGGTATGGTTGAGCGCACCAAGATTGAGCGTGTTAACGGTACTATCGTGTTCCACGACCTTGGCACAGATGAGCCTTTGGAGGAGAATACACCTGTGTCAATGAACCTCTTTGGCTTTACCCCTGACTATTTCCGCCACTCTGAGGCTTACTTCAAGGAGTTTCTTAAGGATAACATTGAGAACCTCCGTTCAGAGTTCTTTATCCCTCTTATGGTCAACAAGGTAATATCAGAGGGAACAGCAACAATGCGTGTGTTGTCAACAACAGCCAACTGGTTTGGTGTTACATATAAGGAGGATAAGCCACAGCTCATGCAGAAGATTGAGGATCTAATTGCTGCGGGCGAGTATCCACGCAACCTTTGGGAGTAACAATGACGTAAAAATCTAAGCCCCCATGCATAAGATTGGGGATTTAGGTTTAATGATAATGATGCAAAAAGCAGCGCTTTTTGCATCATTATCAGTTTAAGCGATAGGGTCGATAGGTAGAGTAGGGATTATAGGGTTGTGATGTCCTTTCCGTATCTACCTATCGACCCTTTTATTTGCCAAGTGAACAGCAATTAGCTATTAGTACTTGTCTGTATGGTCAAGCTCATCACTTGTTATTGGCTTCTTGTCCATCTGTCGCCAGAAGTAGGCGATGTAGCCAACAACGAATGGAATGATGAACGACACAATGGCCATGGTCTTTAATGTAAACTCGCTCGACGAGCTGTTGGCTATTGTGAGTGACGACTGTAGATCGGCTGTTGAAGGGTAGTAAGCCGTGCCGTTATAGCCTGCCAACATGAAGAGTGCCATTACGGCCAACACTGTGCCCGGACCAGCAAGCCATATTCCACGCTTGAATCCCTTATTAAATATGGTCGCAGCAACACCTGCCACAAGCAACACTGCACCCATCAGAAGCATGACAAGAGTATTCGGCATATCGAGTATGTTGTGTAGATATTTATACTCCTCCATGCTTACAACACCATTGCTATCAACGGCAAAGCCCTCCATGGTGAGTAGATGCCACATCACCAATAGAAAGAGTACAAGAAATGCGCAGAAGCCACGAGTGAGCCACTTGCGAAGCGAAGATGCAAGGTTGTCATCGTCGATGTTGTTAATCATGTAGAGTGCTCCAAGTACCATGGCCAAGAACATCACCATCAAGCCAAACTCCACATTGAAAGGGTTGGCCACAGCCTCGAGGCCATGCCAGTTGTTTGCCCAGCGGCTGATCGTGGGTGCTGCGATGTCGCCTACGGCAGCCTTGTTGACGGTGAATGCTGAGCCAGTGAAGAATGTTCCCACGGCAGTGCCGATGAGAAGTGGAGCTAAGCAACCGTTGATTGTCAAGAACGTGCGGAATGTCTTCTTGCCGAGGATGTTGCCGGCCTTACTCTGAAACTCATATGACACGGCTTGAAATACAAAGGTTATGAGAATGAGAATCCACACCCAGTATGCGCCACCAAAGCTTGTGCTGTAGAAAAGTGGAAACGATGCAAAGAATGCTCCACCAAAGGTGACAAGAGTGGTAAACGTAAGTTCCCACTTTCGGCCTGTAGAGTTGACAATAAGCTCACGCTCACGCTCATTTTTGCCAGCAAGGAAGATGAGAAGATTACCACCTTGAACAAACATCAAGAACACGAGAAGGCCTGCAAGGAGTGATATTATAAACCACCAATATTGTTGTAGAAATTCGTAAGTAATCATAATCTAACTTGGTTTTTGTGTTATTCTACCTCTGTTTTAGGACCCTCTTTGATAGCCTTAAACAATATGCGTAGCTCGATTGCAAGGAAGAGAGTGAATATAGCAACGAAGATAAAGAATGTTGTCTGCACAGCACCAACACTTACGCTTGACACCGCAGACTTAACAGGTAGTAGACCCTCGATTACCCATGGCTGACGACCAACCTCGGCAACAATCCAACCAGCTTGGCCAGCAAGATATACCATAGGAATGGCAAGGATAGCTGCCTTTTGTAGCCAGGTCATACTCTCCAAACGCTTCTTGCGCTCTGCCCACAACACGATGAACATGAGCAGCAGAAGTGCGCTACCAAGGCCCACCATTACACGGAAGGCCCAATAAACAAGAGGCACTGGTGGCACAAGCTCATTGCGTGAGTTAATGTAGCCGTAACCAAAATACTCGATGTTTTCTTCGAGTGTCTTGCGTGCTATGGCAGCCTCCTCAGGGTTGCTGTCTTTAAGTTCACGGTAGTTGCTGAAAGCCTCAATTGCAATTTTGCCACGCTCCATCTTCTGCTCGGCAGATAGATGAGTCTGGCCATCAGGGGTTGTATAACCATCTAATATGTTATTGATGCCAGGAACGTAGCCGTCAATGTCGTGAGTTGCAAGCACTGAGAGCATGCCAGGAATCTCAATGCCCGGAACAATCGAGAATGGGGCACGCTCACCACCATTCTCCAGACCCTCGGCAGCAGCAAGTTTCATGGGCTGATACTTAGATACGTGTACTGCAGAGCTGTCGCCAGTAAACATAACACCCAGTGTTCCTATGATACCTACAATTGCTGCAATGCGAATACTCGACAGAGCAAACTTCTGCTCACGTTTTTTGAGTAGATACCAGCAGCTAACGCCAATGACAAATATAGCACCTGTCATCCAGCCACTAAACCATGAGTGGAAGAACTTAGAGATGGCTACAGGGTTGAGTACTAATGCCGAGAAGTCAACCATCTCATGACGAACGGTGTCGGGGTTAAACTCCATGCCTACAGGGTGTTGCATCCAGCTGTTGGCAACTAATATCCATACTGCAGAGATTGCTGCACCAAGAGCAACAAACCATGTTGATGCAAGGTGAAAACGTTTGCCTACCTTCTGCCAGCCAAAGAACATGACGGCAAAGAATGTTGCCTCCATGAAGAAGGCGAAGATTCCCTCGATGGCAAGAGGTGCTCCGAAAATGTCGCCAACAAACCATGAGTAGTTGCTGAAGTTTGTGCCAAACTGAAATTCGAGGATAATGCCAGTGGCAATACCAACAGCAAAGTTAATGGCAAAGAGCTTCATCCAAAATTTTGCTGCGCGCTTCCAAAATTCGTCGCCCTTGACAACGTAGATTGTCTCCATCACAGCCATTATAACCGCCAAGCCGAGAGTTAGCGGCACAAAAATCCAGTGATAGCCAGCCGTAAGTGCAAATTGCAATCGTGACCAATCGACTAATGCTGTTTCGACCATAGTAAAAATGTTTTATTTGTTGTTACTTAATTGATTACCTACATACTCTATGCGCTCCTCTTCGCTCTTGTCGGCCAATGTTGGCTTGAAGAAAAAGGCCCGAAGCACCAGAAAAAGTAGTATAACTTTAAGAAGTATTAACCACCATAGGGTACGCCCCCATGTCATGTTGCGAAAGCCGTCAACATAGAAATTCCATATTCCAATTATAGCATTTCTCATCTCTATAATTATGTTTTTGCACATGTAAAAATACATATATTATTCTGAAAAACAAATTTATTTATGTGTGAAATTTATGAAAATTTCTTTTTTCAATGCTGTGCGAAGTCTGATTTGTGTCTGCAAAAAGTTGTTATTCTGGTAGTTGCCCTTTGGAGGATTGGTGAATATAATATGTGAAATGCGTTGTATTAAACAAAAAATCCCAACATATTAACATGCTGGGATTTTTTATTATAAGACTTAATGCTTAGAATGCCAAGCCAAGTTTTAGTTGCAATGCTCCAAGGTCTATGCTTACACCTTGTGTTCCTAACTGTTGCAAGTGGTAACCTAATGATAGGTTGAATACTCCTGCTTTGAAGCCCAGACCTGCGCCAACCATGAGTCCTCCAATTTGGGTCTCTTCGGCGCAAATTGAGTAGCCTAAGTCAACCATAAGATATGGATCGAAGCCGCTACTTGTTGGAGCATATAGCTTGAAGTCCGCAAATACAGGAATCATGAGTATCCCAGAGTCAAAGTCGGATGTATACCAATCAGCACCTAAGCCGACACCTGCAGAGAAGCATTCGCCAACACGAGCACCATGGATTGTCTGAACCTGTAGACGATTAAGTGGTAAATCACCAATGCCATAGCAACCTGCAATATTGAGCTCACCATGATAACGCGTAGATTGTGCCTCGGCTGTAAATGCGCCTGCTGATATTATTACAGCAATAATGAATGTAAGTAGTCGTTTCATAATTAGTAGTATTAAATTATTAATTTATGCAAAGATAAACAATTTCCCCCCCCCGCAAAATTTTCTTTATATATTTTTGAGCGTTGCTACAAAATTTACTATTATTTATAATCCTGACATTAGTTAGCGATTTTTGTGCATATATTTTGTATATATGCCCTCGGTGATCTCCTCATCAGACGAAACCTCTTTAGAGAGTATCCATCGCCTTGGCTCGTTGTATATCTCCGTGAGCTCCCAGCCATACTCTGCTAAGTAGTTTGCAGCTTGTACTAATGAGTTGTATTTTATACCTTTACCCTCGCTATTTACTAGATAATTCTGCCTATCGTCATCCTGACCATAGTCTATATATACGTATCCTTCGAATGATGTTGTCTCACTGCCCCATATAGCGCAATAGACCTTCTTGGGCTGTTGTGCCATTGCTGTTATGCTTAGCAACGTGGCAAAAAGTAGTAGTGTGAGATTTTTCATAGTGACGCTTGTTTATTTATTAATACTATTTTCGCTTTCAAACATCTTGCGTGTCATAAAGCCCTCGGTTATCTCCTCGTCTGATGTTATCTCTTTTGATAGAACTATGGTGATAACAAACTCATCAAGATTTCTATTCTCAGTCAAACTGCGTGAATATTGCGTGTAAGTAGATTCAAGTTTCCAACCAGCTTTAGCCATGTAGTTTATAAGTATGACAACCGAATCAAAGTGTAGGCGCTTGCCATTGTCGTCAACAAGATATTCCTTTGCAGACCTCGGCTGTCCATAGTCAATGGTTGCTGAGCCTATATAGCCATTAGTGTTCCCCACAAGATAGCTGCCTCGAACAGTACAATAGGTTGTTGATGGCTCAGTGGCATGCAGTGTAGCTACGCTAAGCGTGGCAATAATAATAGATAGAAGTTTTCGCATAGTAGTGTAATTATTAAGTTTGCTTAATACAAAGTTAATAGCCTACATAACAATGTTGTTTCGCATTCTGCGTCAAACGTCTATAATATGGGCTGAAGCACCATTTTCCGAGGGCGAACCGACCAAAAAGCAAGGAGGCTAACCCATGTGGATTAGCCTCCTAATAAAAATCATTGCATCATTGCTACTCTGCCTGCGACTCGCAATATACACAGCGGACAATGCCATCAACACTCTCGAAGCGCTTGCGTACAGGCTCGAGGTTTGAGATGCACATTGGGTTAGGACACCTATGTCCGGTGTCATTACCACCATGGTCGAATGTGCGCTCTGGGTCGTTCTGCCACTCGAGAAGCTTCAAGATAAGCGCCATACGCACAAACTTGCCATTCTCCACCTGACGGAAGTATGCAGCACGTGGGTCGCTATCTACGTCGATTGCAATCTCATTAACACGTGGTAGTGGGTGCAAAACTGCCATCTGCTCCTTAGCACCTCGCATCTTGGCTGCGTCCAACACAAAGCAATCTTTAACACGCTCATACTCATCGAGGTCGGTGAAGCGCTCCTGCTGCACACGTGTCATGTACAACACGTCGCAATCGCCAATGACGCTCTCGATGTTATCCACCTCACGGTAAGGTATTCCGTAACGGTCGCACACATCGTGCTTGATGTAGTCGGGGAGTGCCAACTCAGGAGGTGCAATAAGTATAAACTTGGTGTTCTGGTAGCGCGACATCGCCTTAATCAGCGAGTGTACAGTACGGCCATACTTAAGATCACCAACCAAACCGATTGTGAGGTTGTTGAGCGTGCCGAGCTCGCGCTTGATGGTGAGCAGGTCGGTCATCGTCTGCGTTGGGTGGCTGTGTGAGCCGTCGCCAGCATTGATGATAGGGGTACGTGATACCTCGGTAGCTGCAAGGGGTGCTCCCTCGACCTTGTGGCGCATTGCGATGATGTCGGCAAAGCAGTTGATAACCCTAACGGTGTCCTGCACGGTCTCGCCCTTGGATACTGACGAGGACTTAGCATCGGCAAAGCCAAGGACGTTGCCTCCAAGCTCCATCATTGCTGCTGTAAAGCTAAGGCGTGTGCGTGTGCTGGGCTCGTAGAATAGTGTTGCGAGCTTCTTGCCACGACATACGTCGCTATACTTATCACGGTTAGCGATAATATCTTCGGCAACGGCGATAATCTCGGCAATCTCCTCAATAGAGAGGTCAGTAGGGTCAATCAAGTGCTTCATATCTAATGTCTTATAAAAAAATTCTTACTTAATCCAGCTCTCGTCAGATGGGTTGTTGCGGAACTTAAGGATGCGCTCCTTGTCCTCAGCCTTGATGTAACCCTCGTCAGCAGCAACCTCAACAAGTGCGTCAAGGTTAGAGAGTGAGTAGTTCTTAGCCTCAGCAGCAGCCAAACGATCTAAGCCCTTCTGCATGCCATAAGTGAAGATGCTCACAATACCGAGAACATCAGCACCAGCGTTGCGCAAAGCCTCAACAACCTCGATGCAGCTACCTGCTGTAGAGATCAAGTCCTCAACAACAACTACCTTCTGGCCAGCCTCGAGCTTACCCTCAATCTGGTTGCCACGGCCGTGATCCTTAGAGCCAGAGCGTACGTAGCCCATAGGCAAGTTAAGGATTGTTGCGGTGATTGCAGCGTGAGCGATACCTGCTGTTGATGTACCCATCAACACCTCAACCTCTGGATAGTGCTTGCGGATAAGCTCTGCAAGACCCTCCTCAACGTGGTTGCGCACCTCAGGAGCGGTGAGTGTTAGACGGTTGTCGCAGTAGATAGGGCTCTTAATGCCACTTGCCCATGTGAAAGGCTGCTCAGGACGCAAAAATACTGCACCAATAGATAAAAGGTCTTTAGCTATTTTCTTCTCCATAATCTTCAAATATTTAATAGTTTATAATTATTACTCTGCAAATTCACGCATGCAACGCTCGTAGGCTGCAACAGGATCGTCAGCAGCTGTGATAGGACGGCCAACAACAATGAAGTCGGAGCCAATCTCCTTAGCACGCTCAGGGGTGGTAACACGTACCTGGTCGCCTATATCGCCATCAGCAAAGCGAACGCCAGGGGTTACGGTCATAAACTCCTTGCCACAAGCCTCCTTAACCATAGCCGCCTCAAGTGGTGAGCATACTACGCCGTCGAGGCCAGCAAGCTTAGCATTCTCGGCATACTTAACAATGGTGTCGTTGATTGAAGCGCCAATAAGCAACTCCTTCTGCATACGCTCCTCAGATGTAGAGGTGAGCTGTGTTACGGCGATAAGCAATGGGCGAGTGCCGTCCTCACGTGTAAGACCCTCGATGGCTGCCTTCATCATATCAACAGTACCAGCTGCATGCACATTTGTCATATCCACGTCGAGGTTGCGAAGCACCGACATAGCCTTCTTCACAGTGTTTGGAATGTCGTGGAGCTTAAGGTCGAGGAAGATGCGGTGGCCACGCTCCTTGATAGTGCGTACAATCTCAGGGCCTTCGGCATAGAATAGCTCCATGCCGATCTTTACGAATGGCTTGCGACCAGTGAACTTATCCAAGAAGTTCAAGGTCTGCTCCTTGCTGCTAAAGTCACATGCAATAATTACATCACGCTTACTCATATCTTAGTTCTGTTTTTACTATTTAACAATTCCAATAATATCACGAAGACGCTCGATGCCCAAGCGCTCCATCTCCTTAGGTAGTGCCTCGATAATCTCCTTCGAAGCATAAGGGTTCTTAAGGTTGGCAGCACCTACCTGAACGGCAGTAGCTCCCGCCATCATCATCTCGATAACGTCAGATGCTGTGCTCACGCCACCACAACCCATCACTGGGATTTGGCAAGCATTAGCAACTTGATAGACCATGCGCACAGCAACAGGGAATATAGCATCGCCTGAGAAACCACCCATCTTGTTGGCAATGACAGGCTTACGACGCATGGTGTCGATGCGCATGCCAAGCAAGGTGTTGATAAGGCAGATGCCGTCAGCACCAGCCTCCTCGCATGCACGTGCGATAGCCACAATGTCGGTAACATTTGGACTTAGCTTGATGAACACAGGCTTTGTTGTCACGGCCTTAACGCGACGAGTAACCTCGGCTGCCGACTCTGGCTGTGTGCCGAAGCTCATTCCACCGTTATGTACGTTAGGACACGATACGTTGACCTCGATAATTTCCACCTGATCCTCCTTATCGATCTTTGCGCAGCACTCCTCATACTCCTCCAACGAGAAGCCGCTAATATTAGCAACGATAGGCTTGTGGAAGATTTCACGAAGGTGAGGAAGCTCCTCGGCAATAACCTTGTCGATGCCTGGGTTCTGCAAGCCTACAGAGTTAATAAGACCTGATGTACACTCGGCAATACGTGGTGTAGGGTTGCCGAAGCGAGCCTCGCGTGTAGTACCCTTGAACGAGATGGCGCCAAGGCAGTCGAGGTCGTAGTACTCCGCGAACTCACGTCCGAAGCCAAATGTTCCCGATGCAGGGATAATAGGGTTGTCGAGCTTCACGCCGCAAAGCTCAACAGATGTATCATACTTTACCATATAATCTCTTCACGTTTTAGTACGGGACCATCTTTACATATACGCTTGTTGCCATACTTTGTCTTGCATGAGCAACCCATGCACGCACCAAAGCCGCAACCCATACGTTCCTCGAAGCTAAACTCCGCAGGGCACTCTGTGGCATCGTACAACGCTTTGAGCATTGGGAGTGGACCGCAAGTATAGAGGTAGTCGAACTCAAGACTCTGCTCACGGATAACATCCGTAACAAAGCCCTTAGTGCCCACCGAGCCGTCGGCAGTTGAGCAATACACCTCCACGCCCAACGCCTTGAACTCCTCAGTGTAGAAGAGTTCCGATGCGGTGTTGAAACCTACAATAACCATTGGCTTCTTGCCCTCGCTTATGAGGCGCTTGCAGAGGTTGTACATTGGAGGTACACCAACGCCACCACCCACCAACAGTGGTCGCTTAGCATCGTTGTCAGTGGAGAAACCGTTGCCAAGGCCCGTTAGGATGTCGAGCTTTGTGCCAATACCCATAGCCTTCATCTGCTCGGTGCCGCTGCCTACTACCTTATATATAATAGTAATGGTAGTAGTATCGTAGTCGCAGATAGAAATAGGGCGGCGTAAGAACTTACCCTCAAGCTCGATGTTGATAAACTCGCCTGAGTGCTTGATGTACTGAGTATCGCCCTCCAACACCATGCGATAGACCGCAGGTGTTAGAGGCTCGTTACTCAAAACTGTATATATTCCCTTCTTATACATTATTCAGCGTCAATTGTCGACACACCGAGAGTGATCTCCTCCAATACATCGAGAAGCACGCTTACAGTCTCGAGTGCAGTGAAGATTGTAACGTTGTTCTCAACAGCGCAACGGCGAATGTCGTAGCCATCGAGGCGTGAACTGCTCTGGTTGATGTCGATAGTGTTGATTACATAATTGATGTGACCCTTGCGTATAGAGTCGAAGATCTCTGATGAGCCCTCGCTGAGCTTCTTGAGACAGCGTGTGCGGATGCCATTGTCGCGAAGGAACTTGGTAGTACCGCTTGTTGCTTCGATGTTGAAGCCAAGCTCATAGAAGCGACGAATAAGTGGCAATGCACGCTGCTTGTCGGCATCAGCGATAGATACGAAGATAGTACCGTAGTTGGCAATCTTCATACCTGATGACTGCAATGACTTGTACAACGCACGACGCAATGATGAGTCGTAGCCGATAGCCTCACCCGTAGACTTCATCTCAGGCGATAGGTAAGAGTCGACGCCACGAATCTTGGCGAATGAGAAGGCTGGGGTCTTCACGTACCAACGCTTCTTCTCGTCCGCGATGATCTTGTCAACGCCTTGCTCCTTGAGGCTCTTGCCGAGCATTACGTTAGTGGCAATCTTAGCCATTGGCATGCCTGTAGCCTTTGACAAGAATGGCACAGTACGTGATGAACGTGGGTTAACCTCGATGACGTATACCATGTCGTTGTCGTCAGCGATAAACTGGATGTTGTACAAGCCGATGATGCCAATCTCCTTACCGAGACGGATGGTGTAGTCGATGATTGTATCCTTAACCTTTTGGCTTACGCTGAATGTAGGATATACGCTGATAGAGTCACCAGAGTGGATACCAGTGCGCTCAACGTGCTCCATAATGCCTGGAATGAAGACATCCTTGCCGTCGCAGATAGCGTCAACCTCAAGCTCCTTACCCATGATATACTTATCAACCAATACTGGTGAGTCCTCGTTTACCTCAACAGCATTCTTTAGATAGTGGCGCAAAGCCTCCTCGTTCGAAACAATCTGCATTGCACGACCACCAAGAACGTAGCTTGGACGCACCAATACAGGGTAGCCAATGCGTGTTGCTGCTGCTACACCACGCTCAATGTCGGTGATAGCCTCAGCATCAGGCTGTGGAATGCCAGCCTTGCGCATGATAGCCTCGAAGCACTTTCTATCCTCAGCATTGTTGATAGCCTCGATGCCTGTGCCGATAATCTCTACACCGAGGTCGGCCAATGGCTTTGCAAGGTTGATGGCAGTTTGACCACCGAGTGACACAACAACTCCAGTAGGCTTCTCCAACTCGATGACGTTCATAACATCCTCCACGGTCAATGGCTCGAAGTAGAGCTTGTCGCTGGTTGTGTAGTCAGTAGAAACTGTCTCAGGGTTATTGTTGATGATGATAGCCTCGTAGCCAGCCTCGCGGATAGCCCAGATGGCGTGAACAGTAGAGTAGTCAAACTCTACACCTTGACCGATACGAATAGGGCCTGAGCCGAGAACAATAATCTTCTTACGGTCGGTAACGATACTCTCGTTCTCCTCCTCGTACGTAGAATATAGGTATGGGATGTCAGAGCTAAACTCCGCAGCGCATGTATCAATCATCTTATATACTGGGAAGATGTTGTTAGCCTTACGAAGGAGGAATACCTCTGATTGGTTCATTGACCAGCACTGGCCGATAAACTTATCGCTAAAGCCCATGCGTTTAGCACTGCGCAATACGTCAACATCGCCGACATTGGCCTTAACAACATTCTCCATCTCGACAATATTCTTGAGCTTCTCCAAGAAGAAGAGGTCGATCTTGGTGTTGTCGTAGACGTGCAATAGGTCGACGCCACGGCGGATAAGCTCGGCAATAGCATAGATACGATCATCGGTGCCCTTTCGTATGTAGGCCAAGATACCCTCAACAGACATAGCGTCAAACTTCTTGTGATAGATGTGGCACACGCCTGTCTCAAGTGAGCGAACAGCCTTCAATAGGCCCTCCTCAAAGGTGCGACCAACGCTCATAACCTCACCTGTAGCTTTCATCTGTGTGCCGAGCTCGTTCGATGCGTCGCTAAACTTATCGAATGGGAAGCGAGCAACCTTTGTTACGATATAGTCGAGTGTTGGCTCAAAGCTGGCT
>JAFODV010000122.1 GCA_017380515.1 Alistipes sp. | reverse complement strand
TAACATCCTTACGTACGGCCTTTACAGTCTCACGAGCAATGATCTTTGCACCAATGGCTGCCTGAATAGCGATATCGAATTGCTGGCGTGGGATTAGCTCCTTAAGCTTCTCACACATCTTACGTCCAAAGTCGTAAGCATGATCGGCATAGATGAGCGACGACAAGGCATCTACAGGCTCACCATTGAGCAGAATATCGAGCTTTGCAAGCTTCGAAATCTGATATCCTGTACGGTGGTAGTCGAACGAAGCATAGCCTTTCGATATACTCTTTAGCTTATCGTAGAAGTCGAAGACAATCTCCGACAATGGCATCTCGAAGTTAACCTCCACACGATCCTGCGTGATAAATGTCTGATTCTTCATCACACCACGCTTGTCGATACACAACTTAAGGACATTGCCAAGGAAATCTGCCTTGGTGATAATCTGAGCAAGGATATATGGCTCCTCAATCTTCGCCACCTTGGTAATCTCTGGTAGGCCTGATGGGTTATGCACCTCAAGCTCCTCACCCTGAGTTGTTGTGATGTGGTACGATACGTTAGGCACAGTGGTGATAACATCCATATCGAACTCACGATATAGGCGCTCCTGGATAATCTCCATGTGCAACAAGCCGAGGAAGCCGCAGCGGAAGCCAAAGCCGAGGGCAAGCGAGCTCTCAGGCTCAAACGTGAGCGACGCATCGTTGAGCTTAAGCTTCTCAAGCGAAGCACGCAAATCCTCATACTGGTCGGCCTCAACAGGATAGACACCTGCAAACACCATTGGCTTAACATCCTCAAAACCAGCGATAGACTCAAGAGCAGGATTAGCCACCGAGGTGATGGTATCGCCCACCTTTACGTCTGTAGAGTTCTTGATACCCGAGCAGATATAGCCTACGTCACCCGCCTTAATCTCGTTGCGAGCAACCATCTTCAGCTTCAAAACACCAATCTCATCAGCATCATACTCACTACCTGTGTTGAAGAACTTAACATGCTCGCCCTTGTGGATTGTACCGTTGAAGACACGGAAGTATGCGATAACACCACGGAATGGATTAAACACCGAGTCGAAGATAAGGGCCTGCAGCGGCGCCTCTGGGTCTCCCTTAGGAGCTGGAATGCGATCGATGATAGCCTCAAGCACCTCCTCAACACCCTGACCAGTCTTTCCCGATGCCAACAAGATATCCTCGTCCTTGCAGCCAATGAGGTCGATAATCTGATCCTTAACCTCGTCAATCATAGCCGACTCACAGTCAATTTTATTTAGTACGGGGATAATCTCAAGATCCTGACCCAAGGCAAGATATAGATTAGAGATGGTTTGTGCCTGAATACCCTGAGTAGAATCGACAACAAGCAGTGCACCCTCGCATGATGCAATGGCACGTGACACCTCGTATGAGAAGTCAACGTGTCCTGGAGTGTCGATAAGGTTAAGTGTATATTGCTGGCCATCACGAGCCGTATACTCCATCTGAATGGCGTGGCTCTTAATAGTGATACCCTTTTCACGCTCAAGATCCATATCATCGAGAACCTGAGCCTGCATCTCACGCTGGTTCAGCGTATTAGTCTTTTCGAGGAGTCGATCGGCAAGCGTACTCTTACCGTGGTCGATGTGTGCAATAATACAAAAATTGCGAATATTCTTCATCTCGTCTCTAAATTACAATATATTATTAGAGCACAAAGATAAAAAATATTTTCGGAATTTCGAAATATAAGGCTGCAAAAGGCTACTTTTAAGCCTATTTTTGATTGTTTACATCCTCACGTGCATAGTGATACTCATCATAAATGAGCTGGCTAAGAGTCTTGGAGTTAGCAGGCATAGGTGCAGGCTTCTGACCATCCTCGCCCGTAGGTTTAAGCCATAGATAGATTTTTGACTCGGTGCCATCGCGCAGACGACCGATATTCTTGCGATGTGTCCAGATAAGAAGAATGGCCACAATCCATGAAAATACGATAAATGGAATGCTCTCAAGCGCCGTTGATGGGTTTGTTGGCATAATCGAGAATATCATCACAAGGATTGGATAGCAACATCCAGCAACCATTGATGCGAGCGACACGTAGTGCGATACTGCAAACACTAAACACCAGAAACCGAAGCACATAAGCAAGATTGGAGGGAAGATAGCAGTACCTGCACCGAGCAGTGTTGCAACACCCTTACCGCCACGGAATCCAGCAAAAATTGGGAAGATATGACCAAGCACCACAGCACCTGTGGCAATGATACGCATGTTGATCAACCACGCCTCGCTTACCGCTGGATCGAAGCTAAGCAACCAGGTAAGCATAACACCCGCAAAACCCTTGAAATAGTCGATAACAAATACTGGGAGCGCTGCACGCTTACCCAACACTCGGAGCATGTTTGTAGTACCAGCATTTTTCGAGCCATGCTCACGAATATCTATGCCATAAAATTTCTTACCTATCCACACTGCACTTGGAATTGAGCCAAGCAAATAGGCAATCACCAATAGTGTAAATGCACAGTAGTATGTCAGGGGTCCCCACGTAGCCATAATCAATATATCTATTTGGTTATCAATAATTTGTACTGTTTTAAAACAGCCATAGATAAGACAAATATAGAAATTATTTTTGAATTAGCAAAAAATCACACCGTTAGCTTCGAGCAAACATAAGCATAAATGAGCCAATAAGAAAAAAAATGCGACATGATATTGTCGTTTCAAAAAATATATGTATCTTTGGTAGATTAATCATGAATAAATTATTGATTTTGCATATTTATGAAACTTAAACTAAGCTTTTCGAACATGATGGTATCGGCTAAGGAGTCGATAACAGACATCAAGTGGTGGGGCTCAATGCTTCAGATTGTTTTTGGCTGTCTTATGGTTGCCTTAGCATTCGTAATCTTCATCAACCCATACGATCTTGTGCCTGGTGGCATTTATGGTTTGGCACTCGTATTGCACAACCTATTCCCATCAATCCAGGTAGGAACTTTTGGCTATATGTTTGATGTGCCACTTATCCTCACTGCCCTCGTCTTGTTTGGTGGAACATTTGGTGGTCGTACCATCTTTGCGTCGTTCATCACACCAGGTATCATGAACCTCCTCGACTACTTGGTTTACCCATCGCGTGAGGCTATCGAGGCGCTCGACCCAAAGCAGCTTCTCTACGGTTTCATCGACCTCTCGGATCACTTGTTGCTTGCCGCTATTATTGGTGGTGTGTTCAGTGGTATTGGCGTGGGTATCGTTATTCGCAACAACGCAGCTACAGGTGGTACAGACATCACAGGTATGCTCCTTCACAAGTTTGCAAAGATGAAGTTTGCCAATGGCGTATTGCTCTCTGATGCTATCATCGTGCTCAGCGGTTTGATCGTTATCGGCTTTGGCGTGGGTCTTCCAGATGGCAAAGAGGGTCAGGGTCTCTTGTTATCGCTCTACTCAGCAGTATGTATCTTCGTGAATGCTAAGGTTTTGGGCTACACTATCGACGGTGCATCACGCGACAAGCTACTATATATCATCTGCGAGGAGCACTCAGCACGTATGCGTGAATATATCCTCCACGAGCTTAACCGTGGTGGCACCTATATCAAGGCTAAGGGTATGTACACCGACCACGACAAGGAGATGATCTTCCTCGTTGTTAACCGCAAGGAGGTGCGCAATGTACAGCACAAGATCAAGGAGTTTGATCCTAAGGCATTTGTTGTTGTGACCGATGCTTACGACACCTTCGGCCAGGGTTTCAAGCCATTCCCAGAGGAGAACGGCATGCCTACAGAGTAATCTAAATTTGAAGTATGACAAACATCAATATCAATAGTTTGCGACCACTTACAGGTAGTGGCCGCAAACTCTATATCGAGACCTACGGTTGCCAGATGAATGTTGGCGACTCCGAGATTGTTGTCTCTATCATGCAGCAGGAGGGCTTCCGCTATACAGAGAGCTTGGAGGAGGCTGACATTGTGCTTATCAACACCTGCTCGATACGTGACAATGCCGAGCAAAGAATATGGGGACGTCTCAGCGAGATGCGCCATATGCGCAAGAAGAAGCCATCGCTCATCATCGGCATCATCGGCTGTATGGCTGAGCGCCTAAAGGAGGACCTTACTAAGGGCGGCACAGGTGTTGACATCGTTGCTGGCCCCGACTCTTACCGAGACCTACCACGCCTCGTACGCGAGGTAGACGGTGGCGCTACTGGCGTAAACGTAGAGCTATCAAAGGAGGAGACCTACGCCGAGATTGCTCCCGTACGTCTCGACCGCAATGGCGTAAGCGCCTTTATAGCTATTATGCGTGGCTGCAACAACTATTGCTCATACTGCGTAGTGCCATACACCCGAGGTATCGAGCGTAGCCGTGATGCTGAGACTATCATCGCCGAGGCACGCACACTCTTCGAGAATGGCTATCGTGAGGTAACACTCCTCGGACAGAACGTCAACTCATACCGCACAGGTGAGGTAGATTTCCCAGAACTATTGAAGCGTGTGGCAGAGATATCGCCACTCCTACGTGTGCGCTTTGCCACGTCACACCCTAAGGATATAAGCGACAAGTTGCTCGAGACAATGGCGTCGATGCCCAACATCTGTCGTGCTATTCACCTACCAGCACAGTCAGGCTCTACGGAGATGCTCAAGCGCATGAATCGCAAGTATACGCGCGAGTGGTATTTGGAGCGTGTGGAGGCCATACGTCGCTACATGCCCGATTGTGCCATCACCACCGACCTTATCGCTGGCTTTGCCCACGAGACCGAGGAGGAGCACGAGGCAACACTATCGCTCATGCGTGAGGTAAAGTACGACTTCGCCTATATGTTCAAATACTCGGAGCGCCCAGGAACATTTGCTCAGCGCAACCTTGGCGACGACATACCCGAGGATGTTAAGACACGCCGCCTAACCGAGATTATCGACTTGCAGAACAAACTCTCAGAGGAGAGCAACAAGCAGGATATAGGCAAGGAGTTCGAGATATTGGTTGAGTGCACGTCAAAGCGCAGCGAGGAACAGCTTTCAGGCCGCACATCGCAAAACAAGATGGTAGTATTCGACCGTGGCGACCACAAGGTTGGCGACTACGTCAAGGTGCGCATCACGGGCTGCTCATCAGCTACGCTGTTTGGCACTGAGGTAAAATAATGAAAAAGGAAGATGAATGAAGTGACCCCAAAAGTTTTTTATCCAAACTTTTGGGGTCACTTCATATAAGGGTAATGATGCAAAAAACGGCGCTTATGGTAATAAATAAGTAGCTGAATATTTGTAAATTACAGTGATATTCTAGAGATTAGTAGAAAACGTTTTCTACTAATCTCTATTTTTATGTCAAAATCACGCAAGATGCGCTGCCCTCATTGTGGCTTTTTAGATACCATCAAAAAAGGGAAGCGAGCTGGCTATTCGCGCTATTATTGTAAGAATTGTAATAGTTATTTTACAGATCGTCGCCCTCATATTAGCGATAGAAATATGTTTATTGGGTTTGTCCGTTGGGTGCGCGATAAACAGAGCATTTCACAAATATCTCAAGCGAGTGGATATAGCGAAAGAACACTTAAAAATTACTTCTATAAGATACTGCCTACTTGCCCCGTATGGCAGATACAGCGCAGAGAGAAAGTAAATCTTCTAATTGATGGCACATACTTTACCAACAAAGTATGTTTAATACTATACCGCGATAGTAATATTAAGATGACCATACTATACCGACTTGCCAAACGCGAGGCTCTACGAGATCTCAAAGAGGACCTCAGTGCCATAAGAGAGGCTGGTATCGAGATAGAGAGCGTCACCTGTGATGGCGCTACGAATATAATAAAAGCGGTGCAGGAGGTGTGTCCTGAGGCTGTTATCCAAAGATGCATATTTCATATTGCGAATGAAATATGTACTTGGCTAACCAAGAAACCAAAGAGCGATGCTGCCAGAGAACTAAGACAGCTAGCATGCTTGCTTAGTAAAGTAGATAATCATAAACAAGCACAGCTATGGATGCGTGATTTTGTCGATTGGTACACAAAATATGAGGAGTATATAAATGAGAAAAGTGTAGATGAGATAACAGGTAGATGGTGGTATACACATAGAATGTTACATCGTAGTAGCACACACATCAAACGAGCATTACCCAATATGTTTAATTATACTAGATATCCCAATATCCCTAAAACCTCGAACTCAATAGAATCATTTTTTGGTCATTTGAAGGATCATCTACGACTGCACCGAGGACTCTCGGACGACCATTTTAGAGATTTTATTAAATGGTATTTGTATTTGCAAAGTAATCAGGGAAAAGTCGCTAAAAAGAGAGAGCGAGAAGAATAAACTTCTCGCCCAATATTAGCACCAATAAGCGCCACTTTTTGCATCATTACCCATATAAGTATCCTATCTTAATAGCCAATACTATCTCACTACCATAATATTATCTATCGAAGGCCTGCGCCTTTAGCGCAATACCCTCACCGTCAGGAGTTACCAACACCACGCCAGCCTCCTCGCGAGTGATATGTCCGATGACATCAACAAGGCCGAGACGCATCACCGCCTCCTGCTTATCGAGAGGCACAGTAAACATCAACTCGTGGTCCTCACCGCCATTGAGCGCTGCAACAACAGGGTCGATGTGCATCTCCTCGGCAAGCTCTGTTGTTTGGCGGGCGATAGGTATACGCTCAAGGTAGATGCGCGCACCACACTTCGAGCTTTGACAAATCTGTCGCAGGTCGCTCGCAAGGCCGTCCGAAAGGTCTATCATCGATGTAGGGCGTATACCCTCCTCACGGAGTGCGTCGAGGACATTCTTGCGAGCACGTGGCTTTAGGTAGCGCTCCAACAAATACTCGTATCCTGCAAACTTAGGCTCAGGGTTTGCGACATCTTTCAACACACGTTTCTCTCGCTCCAAGAGGTGCAAGCCCATGTACGCTGCACCGAGATTCGATGTAATACATATTAAATCGTGCTCACGCGCGCCTGCACGATAGACGATATCCTCCTTTTTGGCACGTCCGACAGCAGTAATTGTTATGGTAAGTCCTGTTAGCGATGCTGTAGTGTCGCCACCAACAATATCCACGCCGAGTTCGTCAGCAGCTGTACGCATACCCTCGTACAATTCATCGAGAGCCTCAACCATGATCTTTGCCGAGATGCCAAGAGCCATGACTATCTGCTGTGGCTGGGCATTCATCGCCAAGATGTCGTTCACACCACGCACCACACACTTATATCCGAGATGCTTGAGAGGGAAGTAGCTTAGGTCGAAGTCGATACCCTCTGTAAGCATATCTGTTGATAGCAACAGCGCCTCGTCGCCAAGGTCGATAACTGCGGCATCGTCGCCAGCTGCGGTAAGTGTCGTAGGGTTGTGCTTAGGAAGTGTGCGCGTTAGTCGCTCAATAAGGCGAAACTCTCCGAGTGAAGATATTTGCGTACCCTTAGTCTTGTTCATAATGGGATAATTAATAATTTTTTTGCAAAATTACTTTTAAGATTGGAAAGTTGCAAAAAAAAATATACCTTTGTCTCAAATTTTTTGAAAACTAAACAAAACATAAACATTTGAAAGCTATGCTTAACATTATACTTTTTGGCGCTCCAGGCTGCGGTAAGGGCACTCAGGCACAGCGTCTTGCTGAGCACTACGACCTCTACCACATCTCTACTGGCGAGGTTATCCGTGGTGAGATCAAGGCGGGAACCGAGCTTGGCAAGAGCATGGAGGCATACATCTCACGTGGCGAGCTTGCCCCAGATAGCATCGTCGTAGAGATGGTTCGCAACTACATGGCATCACACTCTGACAAGGGTTGCATATTTGACGGCTTCCCACGCACCACAGCGCAGGCAGAGATCTTCGATACTATGCTTCAGGAGGTTAACTCTAAGGTAACAACTATGATCTTCATGGATGTACCAGAGGAGGAGCTCGTGCGTCGCATCTTGCTTCGTGGCAAGGACTCAGGTCGTGCCGACGACTCGTCGGAGGAGGTTATCCGCAACCGCATCGAGGTATACCGCCAGCAGACAGAGATTGTTGCCGAGCACTACACCAGTCAGCAGAAATATGCCGAGGTGAATGGTCTTGGTACCATGGACGAGGTTTTCGAGCGCCTGTGCGAGGTTATCGACAGCAAGCGTGAATAACATGTTCACCAATTTATAGAACATAACTATTATGAAAGCGAGTCCAGATACAATATTTCGGGCTCGCTTTCGCTTTATAGATATGAGAATACTAACAAGCATACTTTGCGCCTTGATGCTTTTTAGCTTCACAGCCGAGGCTAAGAGCTACCGCACATCCGACATTGAGAATGTGCAACTGAGCCATCGTGAGCGCTTCACAACAAATCCTGATGGCATACTCAGCCCTGCGACTGTGACAACTCTCGACTCAATAGCTCTATCGTTGCGTGAGCGAGGCATCGCCGAGGTGGCTATCGTTGCAGTACGCAGCATCGAGCCGCAAGACCCATTCACGTTTGCCATAGAGTTGTTCGAAGGCTGGGGCGTAGGTAACAAGCAGGCTGACAATGGCTTAGGCGTATTGCTTGTCGAGGACATGCACGAGATACACTTCGTTACGGGCTACGGCATCGAGAGCGTCTTAAGCGATGCTCGCTGCGTGCAGCTGCAACGTGAGTATATGCTCCCTCACTTCCGCCTTGGCGACTACGATAGCGGTATGATTGAGGGACTTAGGGCTGTCGACACACTGCTATCGAGTGGCGAGCTTGACCGTGTCACGAACACCTTTGAGGATCATCGGAATGCCAAGATTATAGGCTTAATCTTTGCCCTATGTCTAATCCTTGCACCACTCGTAGTTCTTATCGTCTACGAGCGCAAGCAGGCGAAGTGCCCCAAGTGCGGCAAGCATGGCCGCAAGATTGTTGAACGCTTCACCTCACCCGTTGTGGAGAACCCATACCTCGAGCTTGTGGTCGAGATTTGGGAGTGCTCCTACTGCCATACACGCTTGCGCAAGACATTCACGCGCAACCGCTTTAGAGGTGGCAGCGGTGGCCCTATCATCTTTGGCGGCATGGGCGGCGGCAGAGGCTTCGGTGGTGGCGGCTTCGGCGGCGGCTTTGGTGGCGGCTCGTTTGGTGGCGGTGGTGGCGGCTCACGCTGGTAAAACTTGCATTAATAAACTAAAACACAATACTATGAAGAAGAGTACAATTATCATTTTGGCTATTGTAGGTGCAATTGTCATGTGGGGAGCACTGAGCTTCAACGGCATCATCAGCCACGAGGAGAGCGTAAACCAGGCATGGGCAAAAGTTGAGAGCGCCTACCAGCGTCGCTCAGACCTTATCCCTAACCTTGTGAACACCGTGAAGGGATATGCCGAGCACGAGAAGGAGACCCTACAGCAGGTGACCGACGCACGTACACGTGCAACATCAATCAACATCGACCCCACGACAGCTACCCCTGAGCAGCTCGCAGCATGGAACAAGGCACAGCAGGGCGTAGGCTCGGCACTTGGTCGTCTTATCGCCGTGGCAGAGAACTACCCCGACCTCAAGGCCAACGAGAACTTCCGTGACCTACAGGCACAGCTTGAGGGCACCGAGAACCGCATCAAGGTGGAGCGTGACCGCTATAACGATGCTGTCAAGAGCTACAATGTCAAGATTCGTCGCTTCCCAACCAACCTTCTCGCATCAATGTTTGGCTTCGAGAAGCGCTCGATGTTCGAGGCTCAGCAGGGTGCTGAGATAGCCCCCGAGGTTAAGTTCTAAATGTACAAAACTGTTTACGAAGGCGAAGGCAACTTCGCCTTTTTTTGTTTATACGTTTCTTGACTAACCTCCCATATCTGTGACAATGAGTAGTGAGTAGTGAGTAGTGAGTAATTGGCAGTAGCAACGAAAAAACTATTACTAATCACTAATTACTCACCACTAATTTGATAGCGTTCTCCTTAGAATTCCTTAAACTCCTTATCCCCGCGCCTTTCACCTCTCACTTTTCACCTTAAACACGCGTCGCAGACACCACACTTTTCACCTTTCACCTTTGCCTTTTCACTTTTTTTTGTTAACTTTGTAAAAATCTTTCCTAAATTAACAAAAAACATAATAGGTATGCTACGCAAACTTTTTACACTCATCGTCTGCCTCGTGGCAACTATTACTACTGCATGTGTACAGACGCCACCCTACAACGAGACGCCACCCTACAACGAGATTTGGTACACTACGACCGATGATAGTAAGATAACTTTCAACGATGACGATTTGGTTTCACATAACTATAATAATGGTCGAGGAGTCCTAAAATTTAGAAATAGCGTAACTAGCATTAGAAGTTGGGCATTCTCAGGTTGCAGCAGCCTAACTAGCATTACTATTCCTAATAGCGTAACTAGCATTGGAGATTTGGTATTCTATGGTTGCAGCAACCTAAAAAGCATTTCTATTCCTGATAGCGTAACTAGCATTGGAGAGTGGGCATTCAAGGATTGCAGCAGCATAACAAGCATTACTATTCCTAATAGCGTAACTAGCATTAAAGATGAGGCATTCAAGGGTTGCAGCAGCATAACAAGCATTACTATTCCTAATAGCGTAACTAGCATTGGAGATGAGGCATTCTTAGGTTGCAGCAAACTTACGAGCATAACTATTGGTAATGGCGTACCTTACATTGGAAGGTTTGCATTCCAGGATTGCAGCAGCCTAACTAGCATTACTATTCCTAATAGCGTAACTAGCATTGGAGAGAGGGCATTCCTTGATTGCAGCAGCCTAACTAGCATTACTATTCCTAATAGCGTAACATACATTGGAGTTTTTGCATTCGAGGGTTGCAGCAGCCTAACAAGCATTACTATTCCTAATAGCGTAAC
>JAFODV010000121.1 GCA_017380515.1 Alistipes sp. | reverse complement strand
TGTGGATTATGGCAGCATTCCTACTCGTCTTCTGGTTCTTCGTGGCAGCATTCTTCCGCGAGCCCAAGCGAGTGCAGATTCATGACGACGAGTTGCTATTCTCACCTTGCGACGGCCGTGTTGTTGTTACGGAGGTTGTCAAGGACGACGAGTATATCCACGAGGAGATGATGCAGATATCTATCTTTATGTCGGTGACAAACGTGCACATGAACTGGATGCCTGTGCGTGGTGTTGTTGAGTATTTCAAGCACCACCACGGCCGCTTCCTCGTGGCATGGCACCCTAAGTCATCTACCGAGAATGAGCGCACAACAACCGTAATACGACTTGCTAATGGCGACAAGGTGCTTATCCGTCAGATTGCAGGCTTTGTGGCACGCCGCATCGTGTCGTATATGAAGCCAGGCACGGAGGTTGAGCAGAATAGCGTGATGGGCTTTATCAAGTTTGGCTCACGTGTTGATATTCTAGTACCAAAGGATACTGAGCTTTATGTGGAGATTGGCGACCCTGTAATAGGCTCGCAGACACCTATCGCACGCCTAAAGCGCAGAGAGGCATAACTGTTCTAAGGTAACGTAAAATGGAGACATCTAAGCTTGTTAAGGGGTTGGTGACACTTGCCATAATTAGTCTGGTACTACTGCTATTGTGGTACCTACGAAGCGTCGTGGCCTATATCCTTATCTCGGCAGTATTGGCTATCATTGGTCGCCCCTTGGCAAAGCGTCTCACATCTATCAAGCTATTTGGTCGAGAGGTATCACGTAACGTAAGTGCAAGCATCACACTACTTATCCTGTGGATAATCATCGGTTGCTTGTGTGTGCTCTTCGTGCCACTCATCGTTAGCAAAACAAGCGAACTCGCAAGCTTCGACTGGGATACATATGCCGTAACGCTTAAGGAGCGATTACAGGTTGTTGAGGACTACATAAACTCCTTTTCGGCAAATCCAATCATTGAGGATACTCCAAAGTTTGATATTATAAAATTTATCCAGAGCGCTGTTAGTGAGTACTTCTTGCCAGCGTTCACAAATGCTGCGTCGGTGCTTGTATCCATGGCCATAGGCCTATTCTCTGTCACGTTCATCACCTTCTTCTTCCTACGTGATGACGGACTATTCTACAAGATTGTAGCAATCTTCTTCCCTGAGCACTACCGCGAAAACATATACCATGCCCTTGACTCAATCACAGCACTCCTTAGCCGCTACTTCCGTGGCTTGCTGCTCGAAAGTATGGTGATCATGATTGTTATTGCTGCAAGCATGATGATATTCGGCATGGAGATGGGGAATGCTCTTATCACAGGCCTTATCATGGGCACTATGAACCTTGTACCATATGCAGGCCCCGTTATCGGCTGTTTCATAGTCTCGATTATGGGTGCTATATACCCTATCGACGGCAACATCGGCTACACTCTTATTGTCATTGTCTCGACAGTGGCAGCAGTAAAAATTATCGACGACTTCATCATTCAGCCCTCGCTCTACTCAAAGCGAGTGAATGCTCACCCATTAGAGGTATTTATCGTGATTCTTATATCAGGACATATAGCAGGCGTTGTTGGCATGCTCTTGGCAATACCACTATACACGGTGCTACGTGTCATTGCAAGTGAGTTCTTCTCGGAGTATGGTGTTGTTCGTCGTCTAACAGGCAAGATTAACGAATAACAGATTATGATTGAGATAGAAGCAGAGGTCATTCACGGCAAGAAGATAGGACGAGCCTTGGGCTTTCCTACTGCCAACATGTCACTTGAGGGGTATGATGTTGAGCGTGGCGTTTATCGCTCCAGTGTTACGATTGATGGCGAGGAGTATCGTGCCATGTCGAACGTGGGCATACGTCCCTCGGTGGGTGGCAAGGAGCTACTTCTGGAGACCCACGTAATAGGTTATGATGGCAACCTCTATGGTCGCACATTATGCGTAAAGCTCCTGGAGAAAATTCGTGACGAGAAGCGCTTCTCGTCAATCAGCGACCTCAAGGAGCAACTCCTGCGCGACTATAACTCTATAGCTAATCAGTAGGCAGAGAGCGCAGAGATAGTGAATTTAGAGAGGTTAAGGAGTTTAGGGAGGCGGAATTAAGGCCTACCTGAACGCTTAACCTCTTTTATTATTTAGGGTTGATGGGGACGCTAACGCTTGACAGGAATTTCCCATTCGTCCCTATCTTCCCTATTCTCCCTATCGTCCCTATCTTCTCTACCCCTACCACCTCAATCAGCGAGATAAATTTCTTGTTAGAAGTCGTAAGATGTGGTGCATCGAAAAAGGGACCACCACGGGATAGTACAAATAGTACAGCCCATGGTGGTCAACTTTTAGCGATGTGCCGCAGATTGCGGCTTATCACAAGAAATTTGCCCAGAGGCCGTGGAGATTGCAATACTCGTATACTGCCGTTACGTTGGCTGCGCCTACGTAGACATCTGCCACGGGAGTATCCTTAAGGTCTACTCGAATTCCACCATTATCAGTCTCGACGTAGATAAAGGCGATATGGTGCTCAGGGGTCATTGGGTGATGAACAGAGCCTACCTCGACACGTATCTTGCCGTCGCCCAAAAGCGATACTACTGGCATATGCTTCTCGCCACTGGCATCTACCACGTTAGGCTCTAAAAGCTCCATCTTATCGCCACAGCACACCATAGGCACACCCGAATCAACAACCTTAATTGCTACATTTCCACATCTATTGCACTTATAAAACTTTGTCATAATTCTGATTTTTTTTAATTGTTAACAACTCTAATTAGCGTAGTACAAAAATAGTGCTACACACTACTTAAGGAGGATATTTTCAATGTTCTCCTTGAACTGCGCCTTGCCCATACCTCCAGGAACGAGCATTGGAAGGTCGTTAAGAGGGATATAGACAAGTGTAGGTATCGAGCGTATGTTGAAGTGCGCAGCAAGCTCCTGCTCGTCATCTACGTTCACCTTGTAGATATCTACCCTACCGGCATACTCCTCAGCCATCTCATCGACAATTGGCGAGAGCATCTGGCATGGACGACACCACGATGCGTAGAAATCTACAAGAGCAGGCTTATCGCCCAAAAACGTCCAGTCGCCACTAAGCTTTGCTACTCGTGTCTCAAACTCTGCCTTATTCAAATGTATTGTTGCCATAATCTATTTTTGTTTTTATTGTTTATCATCTTTTGTCACTGCAAAAATAGAGCAACTTTTCCAATAAATCAAATTGATAATTTTTATAACATCATCAGTAGATTTGATATTGAGGTCACAGCGCAGTGTAGGCGGGATTTTTGGAGTTTGGTGCGCAAAAATATTTTTTTTGACATGCTGATAATGACCCCTAACCGGAGAGAATTTCTTGTTTGAAGGGTTGCAGATGTGGTGCATATTAAAAGTGACTACCCCAGGATAGTACAAGAAGTACATCCTGGGGTAGTCATCTTTTTTAGATGTGCCGCAGATTTCGGCTTAGTAATTTCAAATCATTAGTTTAATGATGGAAGGAATGAGTACTCCTTGCCATAGTGCAAGTGCTGCTCTACGTAGTTAGCAGGGTAAGTAAGCTTAACATCGATGACCTTACCCTCAGCATCTGTTACAAGCTCGTACTCAGGGTTAACGAAGCCTCCATAAGGCTCGATGTTAAGCGCCTTGTTACGCTCGATAACCTCCTTATGGAGCTCTGGGTTGATCTTAACAGCATAGCCCTCAACCAAAGCCTTACAAGCCTCGTAGTCGCCCTCAGACTTGATGCGCTGAACCTCGCACAAAAGCTCACCGAAGAGCTTGCGAAGCTTAACGAAGTCGTTAACAACAACGTAAGTCTTGCCATTCTCCTTAACAAGCTCAATTACGTTCTCAGCCTTACCCTTCTCGTAGCACCACTCAGCGATAAGCTTACGGTTACGCATGTGTGACTCCTCAACGTCCTTGCCAAGCTCGATACGTGAGAGCTGAGTCATATAACCATTCATGATGTAGTCAGAGTACTGTGACCAAGCGACATCCAATGTAGGGATAAGGCCAATCTCTACGAGTTTCTCGTCGCCGAGATAGTAGAGAGCAAAGAGGTCAGCACGAGCCTCCTCCAATGTAGAAGAGTAGGTGCGAAGCTCGTCACCCTTAGTGCCTGGAGCAAGCTGACCTGAGCCGTGGCCGAGACACTCGTGAAGGTCTGTGTGAAGGTCGTCGCCGAGCTTACCATAGTTCTTAGCGCGCTCACGGTCCTCCTCACGCAAGATGAACTCCTCAGCGAAGCCGTTGCCCTGAGCAGCCTTGTCGTAAGCGTATGTGATGTTATCGATAGTTACAGACTTTGAGCCGTGCTCCTTACGAATCCAGTCAGCGTTAGGGAGGTTGATACCGATAGCTGTTGCAGGATAGCAGTCACCACCAAGCATAGCTACTGTGATAACCTTAGCAGATACACCCTTAACCTCCTTCTTGCGGTAGTTAGGGTTGATAGGAGCGTTGTCCTCGAACCACTGAGCGTTAGCTGCCATGATCTCAGTACGCTTGCAAGCCTCAACATCACGGAAGTTTACTACAGACTCCCATGAAGCCTTGCGACCAAGTGGATCGCCATAGCTCTCAATGAAGCCGTTAACGAAGTCAACGTTTGAGTCGGTATCCTTAACCCAAAGTACGCTGTAGTCGTCGAAGTCCTTCAAGTCACCACTCTTGTAGTACTTGATAAGTGCCTCGATAACCTCCTTCTGCTTAGGGTTAGCAACAGTTGCAGCCTTCTCCAACCAGTAAACGATCTTCTCGATGGCTGGTGAGTACATGCCACCAATCTTCCATACCTTCTCGTAAATCTTGCCATTCTCCTTAACGAGCTTAGAGTTAAGACCGTAAGAGATAGGCTCATGGTTGTTAGCATCAGCTGCTGCCATGCCATTGTAGAATGCCTCTACCTCAGCCTGGTTAACACCCTCGTAGTAGTTACCTGCTGACTCAGTGATTACGTCAACACCCTCTTTCTGGTTAAGGCGTGAAGCGTAAAGCTCCTTGTCGAAGATAATCTTGCAGAGAAGCTCGTCGTCCATCTGACGATTCTCCTCGTTGATATACTTAGCAAGCTGCTCGCGGAACCATGCCTCTGTAAACTCTGGAGCGAACTTGTCGTTAGAGTAGTGGTGGTGGATACCATTAGCAAACCATACCTTTTTCAAATACTTCTCGAAAGCTGCGAACTCGTCACCTGTCTTAACCTCTGACTCGGTGTAGATAGTCTCAAGTGTGCGACGAATAGCGAGGTTGTACTTAAAGTTCTGATCGAAAAGGATGTCTCGACCACACTTTGCAGCCTCTGAAAGATAGTAAACGAGCTCCTTCTCCTCGAGTGTAAGATTCTCGAAAGCAGGAACCTCATAACGAATAACCTTGATGTCGTCGAAGCGATCAACAATCCAAGGCTGCTCAGCATTCTGAGCCTCACTACATGAAGTCAACATAATAACTCCCATAGCAAAAAATCCAAATAGCTTGTTCATTTAATCTAAATATAAAAGTTTGCAATTTGGGCGCAAATTTACAACGAAATTATGAGATAGCAAAACTTTTTAATAGCAGTAGTATAATGATAGATAATTTTAGTTAAATTTGCGGGCTAAAACATAGAAATATAGTAAAATATGTTAATGAAAGGATTAGCCACAATTGGCTTGCTCGTATGTTCGAATATATTTATGACACTGGCATGGTATGGACATATTGCCTTTAAGTCGAAGCTTGAGAGATATGGAGTCATTGCCATCATACTCATTAGCTGGTGCGTAGCACTCCTTGAGTATTGCTTTCAGGTGCCTGCCAACCGCATAGGTAGCGAGGCGATGGGTGGCCCATTTACACTGTGGCACCTCAAGGTTATTCAGGAGGTTGTGTCGCTTGTTGTATTCACACTCTTCATGCTGATATTCATGCACGAGGGTCTTAAATGGAACCACTTCGTGGGCTTCGCCTGCTTGGTATTGGCCGTTTATTTTATTTTTAAGAAGTAGGTATAATATAAAAGCCTATCATTAGCAATAAAGTTATGGCCTAATAGGTTTGATAATTCGAATATTTTTCCTAAATTTGTAGTGAGTATTAACTGCTCACTACTTTTTTTATTTATATATATACTCTACAAGGCCTATGTTTTGCAAGAATTGCGGAAGTCAACTAAATGAGAATGCTGCTGTATGCCTAAAGTGTGGTGTGCTCGCAGGCGATGGCAATCGCTACTGCATAGATTGTGGCTCACCAATCGTAGATAGCATATGTACATGTAAGCAGACATCCCCTCAACCAGAGGTTATAGAGCCTGAGCCTAAGCCAGCACCTATGCCTGTTATCCCTAAATCCAAGGTTGTAGAGGTTAAGGAAGAAGCCACAGATAGTTCCAAGACTATATTTGGCCGAGGCAAGAACATATCAACATTGTTCGTTGTTTTGACATCAATCTATGCGCTATTGGTTATCCTTAACCACATAACAGCATATTTTGGTTTAGGCGATTACACCGACATTACCCTAGACCTACTATCGCTAATATATATACCATTGTTGTTCATAATCATGGTCAACATCAGTGGCATTAAGCGTATGGCTAAGCCCCAAGATGCATCTGCACTTTCATGCATCAACACTGGTGTAGCGCTATTTTTGGTAGCTATTATTATAGGCTATGCTCAGTCAATAACCTTAAGCTTAGCAACTATACATGATGACTATAGCTTCTATGCAGAGTATGGAATCATCAATGACATACTTACCATTTTATTTGATACAAAGATGGAACGATAAATGCCGTCATCCCTCATCTGGAGCGAGGACAACGCCTCCTCATACG
>JAFODV010000120.1 GCA_017380515.1 Alistipes sp. | reverse complement strand
TCAAGATTCTGGGTCGGAGAAAACTGGATTGGCAGAGGATTGCTAAGAAAGAGTCAGAAGGAAGTAATGCTGCCAATTGTTGATAAATATACAGGAACAACAGTCTTTGTCCCTGGTGAGGAATTCCTTCCTATCAAGGATCTTTAAGCAATAAAAACACCAATATAAGCCCATAAGCCCTCTATCTTGGAGATGTGGCATCACCAAATGAAAAAGCCTCTCAAATGAGAGGCTTTGCTTGTTGTGGACCCAGAGGGGCATGATCCCACGACCTTCGGATTATGAGTCCGCTGCTCTAACCAACTGAGCTATGGGTCCAACGATTTAATCGTTCGTGGGTGCAAAGATAATAAAATTTTTAGAATTTGATAATCTTATTCTATTTTTTTTACTCTTGACCCTAAATTGGCCCATTCTAAAAATATGAGGCGCTCATATGATGAACGCCTCATACTATGTATAATATAAGGTATTACCCTACTTTGTTGCCTCCTCGGCAGGAGTAGTCTCCTCAACTGGAGCTACCGTCTCCTCGGCAGGAGCTGCCCCCTCCGACGACACTAACTTGAAAGGTATAGCCTCGTCCAAAGCCTTAACCTCGTCCTCGGTAAGTTCACTCAAAGGCTTATTGTACTTCTCCTGAGCAATCTCCTCACGGTACATGTTAAAGGCTGCCTCAATCTCATTATCAAGGCTCTCACGTGTTGCAGCAGGGAGCTTCTCGCCATCTACAACGCTTGCAACATCAATCTTCTTGCCATCTTCAATCACAAGCTCATTGTCCTTCTCGAGCAACATCGCCTTGATAACCTGTGCCAATGAACCCTCTTCCTCAGGAGTATCACCTGCCTCGTCAGTAAAGATGCGGTCGCCAACCTTCACCTGGTTCTCGCTAACAAACTCGATAACGACAGGAGCTGTAGTGTAGCGGTCAGCGCCACCATCAAATGTTGTTGGAGCACCAAAAGCGAGTGTATAGAGCACGAACAACCAGTGAGCAGAGATACCAGCCACCAAACCACCTACGGTGTGAGCAAGGATAGCCTTAGAGGTGAGCTTGCGGTAGCCAAGAGCGTCAAGCATAGCAGTGTGTGTTGAGAGGTAACCGCTCCAGCACATACCGATAGCAGTGAACACAGCAATAGCGTTACCGTTAACAATATGCTGAGCTGCGAACTCAGGCACAAGGCTCAACGCAGCACCTACAGCACCCAGCGATGTGATAGGGAATGCCATGAGTGCTGGGTGCTCGAAGCCGAACAACCACTCAAAAATGAAGTTAATCTTGCCAAATACCAAAGGCAAGAACTCGATACCCTCGTATGCAGCACCATCGTAAGTACCGTTGCTACCAGTACCAAAAGTGAGGAGCATAACGAAAGTAGAGATGATAAGCACGCCAGGGATAATTGACAAACCTACGTCAACACCTGTCTTACCACCATCGAGCAACGAGTTGAGGATACGAGTAAACATTGATGTCTCCTTTACCTCATCACCAGCCTTCATGTCGTTCTCGTCGAGGACTGCGGCAAACTCATTCTCGAACTCGGGATGAGCCTTAATCACGAAGCGCTGCATAAGGCGTGTTGAGCAGATACAGCCAATGAAAGCACCAAGCAAACCGATGAATGGCTCGACAAAGTAACCCTGCGAAATCATAAACACGATAACGAGGAGTCCCATACCGAAGGCTGTACCAAAGTTGGTAAGCGAGATAAGCTGGAACTTCTTGAAGTAAGAGCTGAAGCGCTTGTCCTTAGCCAACGAGATGATTGCTGGGTTGTCCGAAAGGAATGTCATCACAGCACCCAACGAAGCAACACCTGGTAGGTTGAAGAGTGGCTTCATCATAGGGCGCAAGATGCGCTCAAGGAGGTTAACAACGCCAAACTCAACAAAGATAGCACCCAAAGCACCTGTGATAACGCAGATGGCCATGAGGTAGAATACGGTGTTGAGCAACAAGTCGTGCGCCGTCTTCATGATTGTGTTAAGCATATTTGGCAAGCCCATAACCGAGCCGATACCACCAAAGATGCCAACAACGATAATAAGGCAAAAGATACCCGCAAGGTACTTCTTAAAACCCTTCTCTTTGTTCTCCATATTATATTAAGTATTAGATATTTATTTCTTGAGTAGCTTTGTGATACCCTCCATCACGTCAATCTTCCATGTTAGACCTACTGTGAAGAACGAACCCTTTGGAACTGCAGTACCAGCAATATTGGTGTTCTCACCGAAGTTGTAGGCATATGCTGCGTGGAGACGTACATCGCGGTTGCCCTGAGCGCCCATTGGGTAGTACTCAACGCCGCCACCAAGGCGTGTAATCTCTGTACCAGGGATAAGGCCCGATGCAGCAACAGCGCTATTGCCAATCTTGTCATAAGTAGCCTTAGCGAACACGTTTACACGGTCAGCGATAAGGTAAGAGAACTCACCCATCACAGAGAAGTTGTCGAACATAAGGTCGCTAAATGTTGTGCCACGGTTCATCAAGTCGAGCTGAATAGTAGCATCGCCAAACTTAAACTGGTTGCCAAGAGCGATATATTTGTCGTACTTGCCTGGCGCATACTGCATGAAGTTGAGCGAGTAGAGCGCAGTGTAGCAGCCATGTGAACCACTCCAATAGAGGTTGTAGGCATAGTAGTCAACAGTCGAAAGTGTGGTGTCGTAAGGGCTCTGGCATGCCTGGAAGAGAATAGTGTCGTTGCCCTCCTTAGTGGTATATGCCACGCTTGCACCAAGCTGATAGCAGTTAACGTTGTTCCAGAACTCCGAGCAGAAGTAGAGCTCAATAGGAGCACGGTCATACTCCCAGCCACCAATCATAAGCACCTGCTTACCTGCCGAAATAGAGATATTCTCAATAGGCTTATAGGTCAAATTAAACCAATCGGTGTTCTGCGCAAACTCGCTGATTGTGTTAACACGGTTGAAGCGCTGACGCCATGAGTATGAGAACTTAGGCGAAATCTGACCGTCCATGCGGAAGTTGAAGTAGCGCACCTTGAAGCCCGAGCCAGCAACATCATGGTTGCCAGCAACAGCCTGATTGAGATAGTCAAGACGACCCTCAACGCCAATGCGGAAGATCTCGTTGTTTTTCTCATAGCCCGACTGAGCCGAGAGAGTGCTAACACTGAGAGAAGCAACAGCAACAAGTGCTACACGACAAATAAATTTGCGTAGTGAATTAGTAGTCATTCTCATTTTTTTTGTTTAGAGGCCAAAGCCTCAAGTTTATGGTTAATAAATTCTGTAAGCAATAGAACACACAAAGGTAATACAAAATTCGAAAACTTAGCGAACTTGCCCCTCACATAATGGAAAAAAGTGCAATATCTCGCTAAAGAGTACTCCTTTTTAGGAGTAAATCACATCGTTTCGACGAAAAACAGTATCTTTGGCGAAAATTTTAACACCTAATAACACCATGGCAAACACAACACACAATCTCACACCTCGCTCTGGCCTTGTGCTTGAGGGCGGTGGCATGCGTGGTGTCTTTACGTGTGGCGTGCTCGACTCGCTAATGGATCGTGGCATACGCTTCCCCTATGCCATAGGCGTGAGTGCTGGTGCATGCAACGGCCTATCCTACATGTCGGGGCAACGAGGTCGAGCAAAATTTAGCAACATCGACCTTCTGGAGAAGCACCGCTACATAGGCTTTCGACATCTCTTGACCAAGGGCAACATCATGGATTTCGACCTACTGTTTCACGAGTTTCCTGAGCGCATAGTGCCCTATGATTATGAGGCTTACGAGAGAAATGATGCTCGCTTCGAGATGGTCACTACCGACTGCCGCACAGGCAAGGCCTGCTACCTTAGCGATAAGCGCGACCCTAAGCGCATAATCGACATTGTGAAGGCATCGAGCAGCCTTCCGTATGTCATGCCCATAAGCTATGTCGACGGAGTGCCAATGCTCGATGGGGGTATAAGCGACTCTATACCGGTGCGCCATGCGATGGAGCTCGGCTACGATAATATTGTTGTGGTGCTAACACGCAACAAAGGTTATCGTAAGTCGGAAAAGCAATTTGTGCCATGGTGGGCATATCGCAAATATCCAGCTCTCAGGGAGATGATACGCACACGCAACCAGCGCTACAATAGCGACATGGAGCTTATAGAGAGACTCGAAGCGGAGGGACGTATAATAGTAATACGCCCCGAGCGACCTATTGCCGTGGGGCGCATGGAGCGTAACACTCAAAGACTTCTCGACCTATACAACGAGGGTTACGAGATAGCCTCAAATATAGATTTTATCACTACTTTATAAGCGACTTGCTGATGAGCATCTGCTCATCATCGGATAGAGTTTCAAGCCACGCATTTGTCTCGCTACTAAGGCGTTGAGCCTCGTCGATATCGCCTCGCTCCATAGCCTGGCGCATAAGCTCGTGGCGCTGGGCAAAGCTCGCAACAACATCCTCCTTGGGCTTAGCCTCAGCACAGCCTACAGCAACACAAAGCACAGTAAACAACAGAAACTTTCTCATATTATTGAACTTAGATTAGTCTATAAATTACAACTCCCGCTACTGCGGACAACACAATAAGAAGTATTGGATTGACCTTATACGCTGAGCCGAGGAGCGTAGCACCAAATATCGCCCAACTCCAGCCATCAATAAAGCTACGACCATCGTCCGACTTAGGAAACATCAAAAGCAACGCTGCCGAGGCAATCATGCCGACAACAACAGGGCGCATGCCTGCAACAACACCCTTGACATAGCGATTATTCTGCAAACGCAAAAAGAAGTGGGTGATAAGTAGCATAATTGTCAGCGCAGGCAACGACACAGCCACGGTGGCCACCACCGAGCCCCAGATACCAGCCACCTCATAGCCGATATATGTAGCTGAGTTTATGGCGATTGGACCTGGTGTCATCTGCGATATTGCCACTATATCCGAGAACTCGCCATTAGTTAGCCAGCCATTAGCCACAACCACCTCGCTATGAATGAGCGAGAGCATGGCATAGCCACCACCAAAGCCGAAGAACCCGATTTTCAGGTAGCTCACAAAGAGCTCAACAAGCGTCATCAGCATTGCTCACCTCCTCTCCGTGCTACCACACAAGCACCCACCACGGCACCTGCAATCAAGAACCATACGGGCGATATGCCGAAATACCAAACTACCATCGCTACGGCCAACGCCACAGCAATAAGCCACCAGCGCATACCCTTAGTTAGGCCAACGATAGGGGCTACAATAAGCGCCACAACAGCTGGACGCATACCCCTAAAGGCGGCATCTACCCACTCATTATCGCGCACTGAAGCAAAGAATATGGCAACAACAAGGATTACTACAAACGATGGTACTATGACGCCTAATATGGCGCTTAACGCACCTAAATAGCCACGATGTTTATAGCCCACAAAGACTGCTGTATTCAGGGCAATAGGCCCAGGTGCTGTCTGCGCAAGTGTCAGCAAATCAAGGAAATCATACTCCTCAATCCATCTGCGCTTGTGTATCACCTCGTGCTGGATAAGGGGTATCATGGCATAGCCGCCACCAAAGGTGAAGGCGCCAATCTTGAGAAACGACCAAAATATCTCCAGCAGCTGTTGCATCGCTATCGTCTAAAGCGGTAATAGGTTCCGAAAGGTATCTGCTTAGAGCTTCTATCCTCGAAATAGAGCTCACCCATCTGCTCCATCTTAGGCTCACCAAATGCCTGATGCACAGCCGTGCGGGCAAGCATTGACGATAGGCCCATAGAGTATAGGTTAAATACCAAAAAGGCGTTCGTCGGCTCCAACAATTTAGCGCAACACTCCAACATGTTGCATATGTCATCCTCCAAAACCCACTTTTCGCCATTTGCACCACGACCATATGCTGGCGGGTCGAGGATTATGCCGTGATATTTGTTGCCACGACGAACCTCGCGCTCAACAAACTTTGTTGCATCCTCAACAATCCATCTTACGCCATCCAATCCTGATGACTCCATATTCTCGCGCGACCATGTAACAACCTGCTTAACGGAGTCAACATGTGTAACATCACCGCCCGCAGCACGTGCTGCAAGCGTGGCACCACCCGTATAGGCAAAGAGGTTTAAGACCTTTGGACGCTCGATGCCCGACATCTTAAGCTCCTCGATAGTGTCGTAGATAAACTCCCAGTTTGCTGCCTGCTCAGGGAAGATGCCCACGTGCTTAAACGATGTGAGTGCCAGACGCATACGAAGATGCATATCCTTGTAGTCAACATGCACCTGCCAGCGTGATGGCATCTCTGGCTTAAGCTTCCACTCGCCTCGCTCTTCCGATTTTTGGTCACGCAAAAACGAGGCATCGGCCTTGAGCCAATCACGCTCACCAAGGCTCTTGCGCCAAATTGCCTGAGGCTCAGGACGGCGCACCACATAGCGGCCAAAGCGCTCAAGCTTCTCGCCATCGCCCGTATCAAGAAGTTCGTAGTCGGGAATATTGGGTGAAAGTTGCTTTATCATAAAGTGAAAGGTTAAAACTAAACGGTAAGGTCTTGTCTAATGAGTAAAGAGTAATTAGTAGTTAGTAATTTATTTGTCATGTTGAGCCTTGGCGAAACATCTCGCAGAGAGCACGTACTTTCAATGTTAGCACTAACTGAGAGATTCTTCACTACGTTCAGAATGACATTGTCAGTGAGGTATATGTAGCAACGAAAAATATTACTCATTACTCATTACTCTCTACTAATTACTAATTTAATTTTTCGTCGTTCTCTCCATCGCCTCCGAACAATCTATGAGGTTCATTCTGCAGCGTGCACAATCGAAGTCAAGGCGGTAGCGGTGACGGCCATGCTCCAGGTAGAGTCTATCACGCAGCCTCGTGCCCTGCTTTAGGCACTCGCCAATCTCGCGACGTATGCAGTAGCTCGACTCCATAACCCTCTCGCCATGTGTAGAACGCCACGAGTCAAGACCCTCGACAATATGCTCCACGCCATGACGCTTGTAGAAGTTGCGACTAAGCGAGTTAACAACATTATGCTGAGGCGATAGGCGCACCTCGGTATATCGTGCCTTGCCACTATCCGTGCGTATGTCGTGCTCAACTTGCTTTTCGGCACGCCTTGATGCCATGAGCGACAACGCCTCACGACGCACCTCGGCAAGAAGCTTGGCTGTGGCAAACCACTCGGCACCCTCAACCCGAACGCTTGTAACACGGAAGATGCTATCGCCACTCTTGGCCATCTGCTCCTCGGCAACAGAGCGCATCTTAGCCTCGCTCTTAGCACCCTCCAGCACCATGCTGCGCCTTACAACAACGCTCTCGCCCTCCTCATCACGATACTCGGCCACGATGCCATCGGCAGAGAGGCGCACAACACACTCGGCATCAATAGCTCGACGTGTACGGCTACGCTCCACCATCTGCGAGAACTGATGGTCGTAGTTGCGATACACCTCCATGCCGGGCTTGATGCCCTCCATGCGGTTAGGCTCGATAATGCTACCCTCCACCCTATTTACGTTTGTGCCGATAATACCCTCCGACGAGAGGAAACATAGTCCATCACCAGCATTCAGCGTAACACGTCCTGCGAGCTTAAAGCTACGACGGTCAACAGTAGCCACACAGCCTATATACTCGCCAACGGCCTTAGGCGTGTGGAACGATGCCACACCAGCACGCTTGCCTGAGTACATATACTCGCCACCGTCACGTGTGAAACTCTTCTTAGGGTCGGGCACAAACTCTATCTCGCTGCGTCCCACAGACATACGCCTGTAGTCGGGGCGAGTTTTTAGCGCCTCGTCGATTTTCTGGCGGTAGTAGCTAACAACATTTTTTATATAGTTATCGTCTTTGAGACGACCCTCAATCTTGAACGACATGACGCCCGCATCAATGAGCTCACCTATGCGCTCCGAGAGGTCGAAATCCTTGACCGAGAGCAGATGCTTGCCCTTGATAATCTTCTCGCCATGCTCCGTAACAAGGTCGTACGTGAGGCGGCAGGGCTGCGAGCACTCGCCACGGTTTCCTGAGCGTGAGGACTGCGAACGTGAGAGGTAACAACGGCCACTATGGCCCACGCAGATAGCGCCATGAATAAAACATTCGAGATCGACGGTTGTAGCACGGCGTATGGTCTTAATCTCGTCGAGCGACAAGGCACGCTCCAAGATAACACGTGTAAAGCCGCTATCCTCAAAAAATTTAGCGCCCTCAGGAGTCATGTTGCACGTCTGCGTCGAGGCATGCAATTCGACAGGGAGGTTCATCTCGCGATATGCCATATCCTGCACGATGAGCGCATCTACACCCACGGCAATGAGCTCACGAGCAAGACGCTCGGCATCCTTAAGCTCGCTCTCGTAGAGAATTGTATTAAGCGTGACATACACACGCACACCGAATAGGTGGGCATACGCCACTACACGTGCTATGTCATCGGTGGAGTTTGTAGCACCACGACGAGCACCAAACTGATTAGCACCGATATATAGGGCATCGGCACCACAATCAATAGCCGCCACCGCTGCACGATAGTCACGTGCAGGGCATAGCAGCTCTATATTTCGCTTCTTATCACTCATCTTGCGTGAAGGTTATCGCACAAAGATACAAAAAAAAGTGAAAGGGGAAAAGGGAAAACTGAAAAGTGTGGTGCCTGCAACGCTGATGCTAATGAGTAACGAGGAATTAGTAGTGAGTAGCAACACAAAACATTACTAATTAATCACTACTATTTACTAATTTATATAATCCCTGCCCTAAACTCCCTATCTGCCTCATCTTCCCTATCACGGGTATTATTTTTAATACCCGCGCAGATGCCTAAGTTTTGCCGTGATTATAGCTGTTGAACCTCAACCAGTTGTCAGTGGTTACATTGAGTTCGCCGGGGAAATTGTTAAGATTAGCTCGGTGGAGGATATTGAGAGGGTGTTGGAGAGGTTAAGAGTATAAACAAAACACCCACGAACTTAATTGCTCGTGGGTGAAATCTGCCTGTAGGTATTATTGCCCTCCCCAGTCAACTATGTCTTTAGGAAGTATAATCTCTTTAGTTTCTTTATTCTTGCCCTCTTCTGTTTTAGTTGTCTTAGTTGGGCTTTCTTGAGTTGCTATTCTCTTTGCATAGTTATATCGCACCTTATGACATTTTGCTTTATATGCCTTTCTTCGAAGATATTCCCACGTATAAACTCCAATTGTAATAAACAATGAAAACATCGACACTAATAACAAACCATAGCATAAATAATGCAAGCAACATATATTATACTTGTAGGCAAAAAATACACCAAGATATGACAATATAAAGCATATCAAATTTTGATTGAAATACTTGCCATTAAATATAGAAAACAAACTACTATCCATAGCATTTGAAATTAAAAGTTGTATCCAACAATATAATCCGCATATGTACTCCATCCGTCAGCAGATTTATATGCATCAACTGATTCCATCGGAACATAGATTATACGATTTGCCGCATTCCATCTAAAGGCACCTATAGCCCCAGTAGGAGGTGTCACGGGCTTGCAATAGACACATTCAAGGCTACTGCATCCACTAAAAACAACATCGCCCAAAGTTGTTACACTACTAGGTATAGTTATACTTTCTAGGTTTACACAATTAGCAAATGCACTAGTATTAATTGATACCACACTATCTGGAATAGTTACTGTCTTTAAGTTGTCACAATAAAGAAAGGCACTTGCACCTATTTTCGTTGTACCAATAGGAATATCTACATTTATGAGACTATCGCATTCCTTAAAAGCAAAATCGCCTATCTCAGTTACGCTATTAGGAATAATGACACTCTCCAAACTAGAACAACCTTCAAAAGCACTGCTTTTAATTTTTTTTACACCCTCAGGGATGGTAATACTTGAAAGGCTAGTACAATACCTAAATGTATCGTAATTTATTGATGTTATGCTATTGGATAAGCTGATGTTTACTAAGTTATCACAACTAGAAAATGCGCGATCTCCAATATAAGTTACACTATTAGGAACGGTGATATATGTAAAACTATCACATCCCAAAAATGCGTTTTTACCTATAGATGCTATTCCACTATGAAGCAATAAATTAGTAAGATTCTTACATCCACTAAATGTTTCTTCTTCAATTCGAGTAATACCATTGGGTAAATCAATATGCGTAAGAAGTAGACAACCACAAAAAGCATAATGTCCAATTTCGGTGACAGAGTCTGGAATAGAAATAGATATTAATTGCTCACATCCGTGAAATGCATAACTATCAATTGTCTTAAGATTGACAAAAAACTTCAATTCATCAAATGATGTAACAATTGAAGCATAACTCTCAAAAAAATTCCCATAAATTTTCGTTCTTGATGCAGCTTCTTTATATGACAACTCACTGTCGCCATTGGTATCAAACTTCTCAACGCAAACCTGCTTAACAATTGCGTCGGCAAATTTAATGACAGGTTGAGGCTTTTGGTTAATAATGAAACTATGCAAGGAGTTGCCAGCCTTGTCTGTAAGTGTCAATGTTGCTGAACGTGGCTCTGCAATAAGGTTCTCAGTAATAGAGAATGTGAGTACATCATCTCTAACCTCTGCTCTGGTGTCGACAACGCTCAACCAATCTATATCAGAAGGGATGTTAAGGTTGTAGTCAAGGTTGGTTTTAAGAGTTACATTCAACGTGCAAGCCTCAAAATCCACCTCATAGGTGTCAAGGATATCGGTAAGGATACCCTCATCAAAGCGGATAGACTTCATACAAACACCTCCAGCACCAGATGTAGCAAGAACAACAACTTTACCCTTACCGCCAAAGCTTGGTGCAGTAACCTGGATGCATCCTCCCTCTAATGTTGATGATACAACATCGGCACTCCAACCACCATCACCAAAGCACTCAACAACGGTATCATTGTCACCACCTACTATAGTATAGCCAAACTCAATGGTTGCACCCGCCATACAAGCAACACCATTCTCGATATCAAAGATAATATCAAGAGCCCTAATTTCGTCAATAGCATCTTCAATATCATCCAAACGGTTATTTATCTCCTCAACCTCCTTCTCAAGGGTTGCTACACGTTCAGTAAGTGAGGCAATAGCAGTATTGATAGCCTCAACCTCATTGTCAATACGGGTGTTGATAGTTGCAACCTCTGTAGCTATCTGACCACGGAGCTCTCCATCAAGAGTGCTGATAGCAGTAGCAATAGCCTCGGTGTATGCAGAGGTAATCTCCTCCTTGGTAGTTCCCAAGTCAGTGCGGAGCTGTGCAATGGCTGCAGCATTATCAGAGATAGCCTGAGCATTATTGTTAATAGCAGTTGCATTCTGTGCTATAAGAACTGCATTCTCTGCTATAGCCTCCGCATTCTTAGCAACATCCTTCTCAAGGTTGGTAATAGCACCCTTGTTCTCCTCTATGAGTGCTGCATTCTCCTCAATAAGGGTTTTGTTCTCGGCAATAAGCTGCTCATTGGCTGCTATATCCTCACTATTCTCAGCAATAGCCTCGGCATTAGCCAAAATCTTTGCACTGTTTTCTGCAATAGTCTCGGCATTGGTAGCAATGTTACTCTCTGCTGTGGTGACATCAGCACGCAAAGCATCTATCAACTCCTTATTGGTAGTAATCTGTGTGGTCAAGGATGTAGATAGGTTGTTAATCAACTCCTCGAGGTAGCTCTTCTGTGATGCAAGGCTTCCCTCCAACTCACTCTTGAGTGCTAACAATAGTGCATCAGCCTCAGCAATGGTATAGTAGCCAGTAAGCTGCTCATTTACCCACTCCTTCATAGATGATTCAAGGTTAGCAATTGCCACAGCAATAGCCTCGATGTAAGCAGCGGTAATCTCCTCCTTAGCTGTTGCTATAGCAGTAGTATAGGCTGTGGTTATCTCTGTTACCTTGGTTGCAAGTTCACCTTGCAAGCCTTCAACGGCGCTAGCAATGTCTGTAGCAATCTTTGAGTTTAGACGCTCTTCAAGGTTGGTGAGAGATGTATTGAGGGCTTCAATCTGAGTCTTAATAGTGGCTATATCCTCAACAATGGTATTGTACTGCTCCAATGTTGCAAATGTAGCAGTAGCCCAGTCCTCGGTGTTCTGAAGCTCCGTGTTCACATACTCCTCCAATGTAGTAATGGTGGTCATGAAAATCACCCTTCCGGCAGCCCTGATTGCCAGTGCAGCCGGAAAACCCATCGATGCATCCATGCTGACCATTGCCCTGTTGGGTCTGGGCGGCGGCATCCTCTATATTCTGGCAGTAGAGGACACAACAATGCAGAACCATAG
>JAFODV010000119.1 GCA_017380515.1 Alistipes sp. | reverse complement strand
GGCTGTATTTGCATTGTTCCTCCGCGAGAACTTCGGTTTGGAGGCAGGTACTGCTGGTGCTATCTACTCTACTTTCCTTGGCTTGGTTTACTTCATGCCATTGGTAGGTGGTATGTTGGCTGACAAGTTCGGCTTCGGTCGCATGGTAACTATCGGTATTACAGTCATGTTTGCCGGTTACATGCTTCTATCGTTCCCTCTTGGTGGCGACACTATCGCCATGATCGCTATGATGGCAGCATTGCTACTTATCAGCCTTGGTACAGGTTTGTTCAAGGGTAATCTTCAGGTTATGGTTGGTAACCTCTACGACGATCCTAAGTATGCCGACAAGCGTGACTCTGGCTTCTCACTCTTCTACATGGCCATCAACGTTGGTTCGTTGTTTGCTCCTACAACTGCAGTAGGCATCAAGAACTGGGCACAGGAGAGCCTTGGCTATGCTTCTAACGATGCTTACCACTTTGCATTCGCAGTTGCGTGCGCAGCATTGATCCTTTCAATCCTTATCTACTACGTATTCCGCTTCACATTCCGTCATGTTGAGGGCGGCAAGAAGAAGGGCGAGGCAGCTGCAGAGGTTGTTGACAACCTTACTCCAGAGCAGACTAAGCAGCGTATCGTAGCATTGTGCCTTGTATTTGCTGTTGTTATCTTCTTCTGGATGGCATTCCACCAGAACGGCTTGACACTCACATACTTCGCTGACGAGTTCACCTACACTGAGGCATTCGGCTTCGACACTATGTTGTTCGATGTTTGGAATCTTGCACTCCTTATCGTTGCTGTTTACG
Organism: Alistipes sp.; assembly: GCA_017380515.1. Classification (GTDB taxonomy): domain Bacteria; phylum Bacteroidota; class Bacteroidia; order Bacteroidales; family Rikenellaceae; genus Alistipes. Next base: position 3,965 of record JAFODV010000119.1, on the reverse strand, counting down.
CTACATTCTCAATCTTCCAGAGCGAGTCAGGTAAGGGCAAGCTTATCTCTGGTGTTTTGGCATCAGCTATTCTTGCATTCCTCGTTTACCGCTCAATGGGCATCGACCCAGAGGCTGTTAAGGCTGTTTCAGCTCCTATCTTCCAGCAGTTCAACCCATTCTATGTTGTTGCGTTGACTCCAGTATCAATGGCTATCTTCGGCTCATTGGCACGCAAGGGCAAGGAGCCTTCAGCACCTCGTAAGATTGCTTACGGTATGTTGGTTGCAGCTATCGGTTTCGCTATCATGGCAGTTGGTTCTAACGGCTTGAACACTCCTAACGATCAGGCACGTGCTATCGCAGTAAACAAGGGCGAGGCTATCGCTCAGAACATCTTCAACGCTGGCACAGACGAGGAGAAGTTGAAGGTTGCAAACAAGGAGAAGAGCGACTTTGAGAGCAAGCTTACTGAGGAGAACAAGACTATCTTCGCTCAGGTATTCGATGCTAAGATGACTATCCTTTCTGGCGCATCTGTAGCTGAGGACACAGCTATTGCTGAGGCTGAGGCTGAGGAGACTGCTCCAGTAGCTACTGAGGAGGTTAAGGCTGAGGCGCCAGCAAAGAATGCCAAGATTGCTGAGGCTGAGGCAGCTATTGCAGCTATCAAGGCTGAGACAAAAGAGGAGAAGCGCACTTCACCTTACTGGTTGATTTTCACTTACTTGATCCTCACATTCGCTGAGCTTCTACTCTCACCAATGGGTATCTCGTTCGTATCGAAGGTTGCACCTCCAAAGCTCAAGGGCTTGATGATGGGTGGTTGGTTCGTGGCTACCGCTATCGGTAACATGTTGGTTGCTGTTGGAGGTTTCCTTTGGGCTGGTCTTCCATTGTGGTCAGTATGGACTGTATTTATCGTACTCTGCTTGCTCTCAGCATTGTTTATGTTTGCAATGATGAAGCGCTTGGAGAGCGTTACAAAGTAATCGAGAGATTCAATACTTCGAGGAGGGCAGCTAATCAAGTTGCCCTCTTTTTTTTGTACTTTGTACAAGCACGAAAATTGTAGTGGGATAAAAAATTATAAAACTTTTTTTGTTTTTTAAGTTTTCTTTCCTATATTTGCATCGCTTATATTGCATAAAAGGTATGACACAGAGAGAATTAATTATCGAACAAGCAGCCAGGATGTTTGTAAATCAGGGCGTTAAGGCGGTGCGCATGGACGACATTGCACACGAGCTAAGCATATCGAAGCGAACTCTTTACGAGCTTTTCGGCGACAAAGAGGAGCTTCTTTATCTCTGTATAAAGCACTTTATCGAGCAGGGGCGTGCTCGTCGACAAGCACAAATTGCTGATATCGACAACGATCTTGAAGTTATGCTATTCTCGTTCCGTGACATGATATCGGTAGCCCCAATATCGGCACGCATGCGTCGTAACATCAAGCGCTTCTACCCATCGGTGTTTCAGCGTATCGAGGAGGATGTGCAGAAGGAGTCGCGCGACGACCTTAGACGCTGGCTCGGAAAGTGTGTGGAGAATGGCTACATGATGCCTACATCGAACTGCGACTTTGTTGTGAAGGTGCTCTACGAGAGTGTGCAAGGTATCATGGTGTCGGAAAACATGGAGAATGAGAACATGATCAACGTGATATCGATGATATCATACTCGCTAGTGATATTTATTCGCGGTCTATGCACCCCTGAGGGTATCACCATCATTGACCGCTGCTTCGACAAGTATTTTAGCAACATTCCAGCACCTGACTCGTTATAAAGAGGTAGAACCAAGGCAAACAAAAAATAAAATTTATATACGATGAAAAAGTTTCTAGTAATGATCATCCTGGTTGGCATGTCGATAGGCATGGCCAAGGCGCAGGTGACACTATCGCTCGACCAGGCGATAGAGATTGCTCTTGACGACAACCCCACAATCAAGGCTAACGATCTTGAGATTGAGCGTTACGACTATGTTTACAAACAGACAACGTCATCGCTCTATCCACAGATCAGCGTATCAGGCCAATACTCATTGGCGATACGTCGTCAGGAGATGGCCGAGAATCTTTCGTTTGGTGGCAAGAACACCTTTAACGCTACTGCAAGTCTCTCAGTGCCACTATTTGCACCATCTGTATACCGACAGATGAAACTCACAAAGACACAGATGGCCCTCGCAGTGGAGACAGCACGTGCCAACCGTATCGACCTTGTGGCGGCAGTACGCGCATCGTACTACAACGTACTCCTCGCCGAGCAGTCGATGAAGGTTCTTCAGGAGGCTATCGCAACAACTGAGCGTGTGGTGAACAACACCAAGGAGCTCTACGAGAATGGTCTTGTTGCGGAGTACGACTACATCACAGCACAGGTGCAGCTCTCAAACCTTAAGCCACAGGTACTTCAGGCGCAGAAGGGCATTGAGATTACTAAGCTACAGCTAAAGATGTATCTCTCGATTCCTGAGGAGACCGACATCAACGTAATTGGCTCACTCGACGACTTCCGCGACATAGTGCTACTCGACACCAACTACGATGTAGACCTCAGCGAGAACACCACACTTAAGAGCCTCGACCTTCAGAGCGAGTTGCTCGACCATCAGGAGAAGCTCGTGCAGACTACACGCATGCCAACAATTGCGGCATTTGGCCAGATTTCGTATATCGGCCAGGAGCGTGTGAACCTTGGCGGCTTGCTTGGTGGCATGGGAGGTGGCGCAACCACCGAGAACCAATCTAAGTTCTGGTGGCAGTACCCTATCAACATAGGTGCACAGATATCTATTCCAATATTTGCGGGCTTCAACAAGACAAATCAGATTAAGGCAATCCGCAACCAGCGTGCACAGCTCGACATTCAGCGCGACTACGCAGAGCGTGGCGTGAAGCTCCAGGTGCAGCAGGCCATCAACACGCTGCTCACAGCACGCGAGTCGATGCTCTCAAACGAGCTCACAGTGGAGCAGGCACAGAAGGCCTACGACATCTCGTATGCTCGCTACTCAGCAGGCGCTGGCACAATCCTCGAGCTCAACAGCTCACAGCTAACACTCACTCAGGCGCAGCTCAACTACTCTCAGTCGATATACGAGTATCTATCAGCTCATGCCGAGTATGAGAAGGCTCTCGGCCTCGACTTTGCTCCAGAGAACGAGGGCGAGGAGGAGTAAGGCAACAACCATTGAAAAAATAGAAAAAATAGTAGATATATGAAGAAGAGTTTTATCATGATTGCAGCAGTTGTGGCTATGGCTGCATGCACATCAAACCAGACACAGACAGCCGAGACGACTGCTGAGAATGTCGAGAAAGCTGTATTGGTTAAGAGCGCTACAGCTGAGCTCAGAACAGTGAACCTCACCGAGACATACACCTCGGAGATTAAGCCTTACAAGGAGAACGACGTGACACCAGCTGTTGCTGGTCTCCACATCTCACAGATTAAGGTTGACGTGGGTGACCATGTAAGAAAGGGTCAGGTGATTGTCGTGATGGATCAGACAACACTTAAGCAGCAAGAGATCAACCTTGCAACAATGCAGGACAACTACGACCGTATGAAGCCTGTACATGAGGCTGGTGGCATCTCTGATCAGCAGTTGATTCAGATTGAGAACCAGCTAAACCTTCAGAAAGAGGTTGTTGATAACCTTCGCAAGAACTCAACAATTGTATCACCACTCACAGGTATTGTTACAGCTCGAAACTTTGAGTCGGGTGACCTTTTTGCCCAGATGCCTATCTTGCACATCATGCAGATCAACCAGCTTAAGGTTATGGCAAACATCTCGGAGCAGTACTACAGAACCGTAAAAGTTGGCCAGAAGGTAGAGATCGAGGTTGACATCTTCCCTGGCGAGGTATTCGAGGGTAAGGTGTCACGCATCAACCCTGCGTTGGACGCTGCAACACGCACCTTCGGCGTAGAGATTACCATTCCTAACGCTAAGGAGCGCCTTCGCCCAGG
>JAFODV010000118.1 GCA_017380515.1 Alistipes sp. | reverse complement strand
TTGCGAAGAAAATCAAGGCAACTACACAATGTAAGAAGGTAGCAACAGTGGTTTTGGGCATTGAAGTTGCTCATGCACATATCCATTTGGTGCCAATGAACACCGAAAAGGATGTAGATTTCAGCCGAGAAAAGCTTCAACTTACTCCAGAGGAGTTTACTGAAATTGCGCAGTCTTTGCAGTAATTAACGACTGTTGATAACTATTTAATTGCTTGATATCGTGAATGGTAGGGCGTTTATATGCTCTACCATTTCTCTTTTATTTAACATAATATACTCCCAAAATTCTGTTCGGTTCAAATTAGCTGTTTAACAATCTTTTTTCGCACAATTCTTAATAAATATTTACACCTGTAATTACATTTGTAATTCCTTACAAATGTCAACAAACAGTTTATTTAACATATGTAAATACTTTTGTAACAGTTAACAATGTTAATAATTACATCTGTTAATACATCTATTACAATTTTAAACAGCCTGTTTTGGGGCTTTTATCTATGAGTTAAAATACTAAATAATATTTTTCACAACGTTATAAATCAATGCGTTATAGTTTTTATATAATGTAGAATATGGTTGTATATACTATTTTAACCCGATTTATCCAGTTTTGTGCTACTTATTATGTAGATAATATGTAACTAGTGGATATATAGGTAAATAGCAAATTTATATTAGCTATATTATAGATTATGTATATTTATAGATTTTACCATAATCTTTGTTTTTACAAATGTAATGGTTGTTAACATTTATCAACACTTTACTTTTGTAAGAAAATTTGCATTACAAAAATAAAATGTTTATCTTTGTAAAAAATATAAATTATGAAGGAAAAATTGGAATATTTGCTTCGAGAGAAGCAATTAACAGCCACGTCGCTCGCTCGCCTACTCGACATTCAGCCCTCGGGAATATCTCATATCATGTCGGGTCGCAACAAACCGAGCTTCGATCTTGTTGTTAAAATTCTGTCTACTTTTCCTGATATAAATCCAGATTGGTTGTTGCTCGACTCCGACGAGGTCTATCGTCGTGGTGAGGCTCCACGATCAAATCCCCTATTTGATTTTGGTGAGTTAGATGCGCAGAGCGAACCACTGACAGCAGCTCAGCAAAATATCGCATTCTCGGAGGGCAAAACACCCAATGAAAATTTGCAGATGCAAAATTTTTCGTCTGTAAATAATGTAGGTAAGACTGTTGATCGAATCGTGATCTTGTATGCCGATGGCACCTTCGAGAGTTTTAACTCGAAGTAGATTGCTGTAGATAAAAAAACTAAGAGTGCTTCAAGCCTATCTGCAACCTATTATGCTACATGCATAGCAAGTTGCAGTTTTTTATATGACAATGTGTTATGCATTAAATATTCATTAATGCGCATAAATATGTCATATGATATGCGAAGAATTTTCGATATTCTGGAGTAGATATTTCGACTGATTTTATCTCTTGAGCATAGATTCCAGCTCACGCATGCGGTCACGATGACGAGTTGCAGCCGCAAAATCGAGACGCTTAGCTGCCTCCTCCATATCCTTTCTTGCTGCAGCAATTAGCGACTCAAGGGTCTCTTCCGTAGTATAGGTTGACATTGGCTCGGCTGCCAATTGTGACTCTTTTGCGTCGCTGTTTAGTGGCATTGCGTAGTGCTGCTCGACGATAGGTCGTGCCTCCATGTTTGATGGCTTTGCCTCCTCACGTTCGCTTAGCAGTGCGCTCTGGCTGTTGCCGCTCCTCTGCGCCTGTCGAGGAATGATGTTGTGCTCTATGTTGTACCTAATCTGTTTCTCGCGGCGGCGGTTGCTCTGCTCCATTGCCGCAAGCATCGAATCCGTAATTTTGTCGGCATAAAGTATTACGTGTCCGTTTGCGTGGCGTGCGGCACGTCCTGCAATCTGTGTTAGCGAGCGTACGTTACGTAGGAATCCCTCCTTGTCGGCGTCGAGTATTATCACAAGTCCCACGTCTGGAAGGTCGAGGCCTTCACGTAGCAGGTTAACGCCCACGAGCACGTCTATCATATCGTCGTTAAGATCTTCGAGGATCTTTATACGGTCGAGAGTGTCAATGTCAGAGTGAATGTAGTTGTTGCGTACGCCTATGCGATCGAGATATTTCGACATCTCCTCGGCCATACGTTTTGTTATGGTTGTCACCAGCACCTTTTCACCCTTGCGCACACGGGCGTTTATCTCCTCTATTATATCGTCAATCTGCCCATCTGTTATGCGCACGTCGAGTGGTGGGTCGATAAGTCCTGTAGGGCGTATAAGCTGCTCTATAATCTCGCCCTCGCTCTTTGTGAGCTCATAGTCGGCTGGTGTGGCACTCACATATATCTTTGTTGGCGTAAGGCTCTCAAACTCGTTAAATTTAAGCGGTCTATTGTCCTTTGCGGCTGGTAGGCGGAAGCCATACTCCACGAGGTTCTCCTTACGTGCTCTGTCGCCTCCAAACATGCCATTTACCTGGGGTACTGTCACGTGGCTCTCGTCGATGACCGTGATGAAGTCTTTAGGGAAGAAGTCGATGAGGCAGAATGGACGTGAACCTGCGGGGCGTCCGTCGAAGTAACGTGAATAGTTTTCGATGCCTGAGCAGTAGCCCAGCTCCTTGATCATCTCAAGGTCGTACTCCACACGTTGCTTGAGGCGTTGTGCCTCCACCTCGCGATTCTCGCGCTCGAAGAATTCAAGCTGCTTGCCCAGGTCGAGATATATCTCCGATATCACCGATCCGATGCGTTCGGGGGTTGTAACAAAGAGGTTGGTGGGGTATAGGGTGATAGATTGCAGCGTCGATAGCTTTTGTCCTGTTTGGGCGTCGATGCTATATATGGCCTCAATCTCGTCGTCGAAGAATGATATGCGGAATGTCTGATTACCAAACTCGCCGTATGCTGCCATTATGTCTATTGTCTCGCCCGTTACACGGAATGTTGCAGGGCGCAGCTCCAGCTCGGTGCGTGTGTATAGCGCATCGACAAGCTTGCGCAGAAATGGCTTGCGTGCTATGCGATCACCCACATTTATCTCGATGGCCATCTTGTGGAAGTGGTCGGGGTTGCCGCAGCCATATATGCACGACACGCTGGCCACGACGATGACATCTCTACGTCCTGAAAGCAGCGTAGATACTGTTTTTAGGCGTAGTCGCTCTATCTCGTCGTTTATCGAGAGATCTTTTTCGATGTATGTGTCTGTTGTTGGGAGGTATGCCTCGGGCTGATAATAGTCGTAGTAGGACACAAAATACTCTACGGCATTCTCAGGGAAGAAGTTCTTAAACTCGTTGTATAGCTGCGCTGCCAGCGTCTTGTTATGGCTTATGATGAGCGCAGGACGGTTTAGCTCGGCTATCACGTTGGCTACGGTAAATGTCTTTCCCGATCCCGTAACACCAAGCAACACAGAGTCGCTCTTGCCAGCATTTATTGCGCTCACAAGCTGTTCAATGGCCTCTGGCTGGTCGCCAGTAGGCTCGTATGCCGAAACGAGTTTAAAGTCCATTGCTATGGTATAGTAGGATTAGGGAAGTTACGAGGTTTGGTGATTTTGAAGACGTTGATACAATCGCATGTCTCCAATCTCATCAGACCCCTAAACTTCCCTAACTTTTTTGTTTTACTTCTCGATGTTCTTGAAGTAACGGTATGTCGACACCTTTAGCTCCTCGGCTGCTGGGTCGTCGCATACGATGATGCCCGCAGGGTGAATCTGAAGGGCTGATAGTGTCCACTGGTGGTTGTAGCTACCCTCTATGGCATGACGCAATGCACGTGCCTTCTTAGGGCCTGTGGCAAGAATAAGCACCTTGCGAGCGTCGAGGATTGTGCCTACGCCTACGGTGAGTGCCTGTGTAGGCACCTTCGATATGTCGCCGCCGAAGAAGCGTGAGTTCACGGCGATGGTGTCAGGTGTGAGGGTCTTGATGCGTGTGCGTGACTGTAGCGACGAGAATGGCTCGTTGAAGGCGATGTGTCCATCTTCGCCTACGCCACCCATGAATAGGTCGATGCCACCAGCCTTGAGGATAGCCTCCTCGTATGCACGACACTCGGCCATAAGGTCTGTGGCATTGCCGTTGAGGATGTGTACGTTCTCAGGCTTAATGTCGATGTGTGAGAAGAAGTTGCTCCACATGAATGAGTGGTAGCTCTCGGGGTGTGACTCCTCGAGGCCTACATACTCGTCCATGTTGAATGTGATAACGTTCTTGAACGATACCTCGCCAGCTTCATATAGGCGAATAAGCTCCTTGTATGTCTGCAATGGTGTTGAACCCGTAGGAAGACCTAAGACAAATGGGGCATCTGTCTTTGTCGCCTTAGCCTTAATCTCATCAACAATGTGGCGTGCTGCCCACTGTGCAACCTCGGCAGAGGTATCTTTGATAATTACTCTCATAATATGTTATTTTTCAATT
>JAFODV010000117.1 GCA_017380515.1 Alistipes sp. | reverse complement strand
GAAACAATGAAATTTAATCTATTAACAAAATAAAAAACAAAAGACTATGTCACAGATTAAGATTGGTATTAACGGTTTTGGTCGTATCGGCCGTATGGTATTCCGTGCAGCTTGCATGCAGCCAGAGAAGTATCAGATTGTAGGTATCAATGACCTTTGCCCAGTAGACTACTTGGCTTACATGCTTAAGTATGACACTATGCACGGCAAGTTCGAGGGTACTGTTGACTATTGCGAGGAGAAGAACCTTCTTATCGTAAATGGTACTGCTATCCGCGTAACAGCTGAGAAGGATCCTTCACAGTTGAAGTGGAACGAGGTTGAGGCTGAGTATGTAGTTGAGTCAACAGGTTTGTTCCTTACAGCTGAGAAGGCTCAGGCTCACATCGAGGCTGGTGCTAAGTATGTAGTTATGTCAGCTCCTTCAAAGGATGCTACTCCTATGTTCGTATGTGGTGTTAACACATCTGAGTACGCTGGTCAGACTATCGTATCTAACGCTTCATGTACTACAAACTGCTTGGCTCCTATCGCTAAGGTTCTTCACGACAACTTCGGTATCGTAGACGGTCTTATGACAACTGTTCACTCTGTAACTGCTACACAGAAGACTGTTGACGGTCCATCTTTGAAGGACTGGCGTGGTGGCCGTGCTGCTTGCGGCAACATCATCCCATCATCAACAGGTGCTGCTAAGGCTGTAGGTAAGGTTATCCCATCGCTCAATGGTAAGCTTACTGGTATGTCAATGCGTGTTCCTACTTTGGACGTTTCTGTTGTTGACCTTACAGTTAACCTTGCTAAGCCAGCTTCTTACGAGGAGGTATGTGCAGCTATGAAGAAGGCATCTGAGGGTGAGCTTAAGGGTATCCTTGGCTACACTGACGAGGCTGTTGTTTCTTCAGACTTCCTTGGCGACGCTCGTACATCTATCTTCGATGCAACTGCTGGTATCGCTCTTACTGATACATTCATGAAGGTTGTGTCATGGTACGACAACGAGTGGGGTTATTCTAACAAGGTGCTTGACCTAATCTCAGTAATGAAGGCTTACAACAAGTAATCTTTCACGATAAGGAGTAATCGAGCTCCGTCGTTATAAATGATAGTCCGAGGGCTGTAGGTTTCTACTACCCTCGGACTACTCTTTTTTGACTATCTGTTGGTGTTAGTACGACACTGATCCCATCTGCCCACGGTACTCGACATTAGCTTTATAGTAGCTCTTGAACGTAATCTTAACCTCATCATGTGTTCCAGTGCGCTCATCATCGCACACGGCCGAGATAGCTCCACTCTTGAATATGCTATTGCGATTGCTATATTTATGCTCTAACGTGGTAGTAATCTCGCTATCGAGCGATATGCTGTTTTGTTTATATGAGGCATTGACCAAGCCGTCAATAGTGTAGTTAATGCCCTCATTAGCATCGTACTCCACGTTCATTATTGCGAGGTCGCTATCTGTTGTAGTAAAGCGATATCCTTCCTCTGCAGGTGTGATTTGTGCGTTGTAGTTTACAGTTTGCCATGTTCCACCCTCTGAGAGTAGTTTGCCATCAGTTATGTATCTGTTTAACTCCACCATTCGCTCCTCATCTCTTGGTATATAGATATAGCGATAGAATATGTGCACCGTGTCGTTTGAGTGTGTTATCTCGTATTCATAGCCATAAGGCAAAAATTTGTCTGTGATCTCATTTCGCAATGCTTCGTCTTCGGTCGAAAGATACCAATCAGCAACAAGAGCTCTATTCATGTATGATAACCTGTTCTTGTAGTTGGCGATAACCTCTTTGGCAATATGCTCGCCCACTTCTATTGGCTCTCGCTCTTGCCCCTCTGTCATCTTGCAACTGGTAGCACCCATCATAAGTACTACTATTATATATATGTATCTCTTCATAACCTCTATTTTTTAGTGTTAAACCTTATGCCAAAGCCGCCACGTGCCGAACCACCGACACCTGCGCCAACCTCAATAAATCCGTAGAATGTTTTGCCTATCTTTAGGCCTACAAATGCCACGTCGGCCATAGGTGTAAGTCCTCCGTTTGCTCGCTCAATATGTGCCATAAGGCCTGCCGCTACTGATGAGTACATCTCAATCTTTTCGCGTCTAAGCCAGCTGAAACGCACGTCGAGTAGCGCTGCAACATTGTAGGTGTTGTAGTCGTATAGAGGCTTGCGTGTGAAGACATCATACTCCTGCTGCCATGTAGCGCCAAACGTGGCCTTAGCACCCACGCCAAGCCATGGTTTTACCTGCTTCGAATAGCTTATACCGAGTGTCGATAGCTGGTATAGTGGTCCTGTATATGTGCGCATGTGCCTGAAGCTATTTTCAAATGGTATTGGGCCTATATCACAGCCACAGCCGCCGAATGTTACCTTGTCCAAAAGGAGCTCAGATACAAGACCTGGTGCACCATACCATAGCGTTATGTCGTGCTCCCAACGTATGGTCTGCAAATTCTTGTTAGGCTTAGGCGCTATCTGTTCCACGCTCTCGGGGTTTGCCATATATCCTGTCACACGGTCGTAGACAAACTGGTCGGTGACAATCTCTTGTGCCGTAATAGTGCTTGCTGTAAAGAGCGCTGCAGCTAACACCATATATTTATATATACTCCTCATAGCTCTATTTTACTTTATTGTTAATTCGACAACCTACGCCTACGTTGATGATACCACGTGTGCCATATCCTACCTCGGCAAAGCCAAACCACCTCTTGCCAACGGTGATGCCCAAAAACTTGAAGTCGAAGGCACAGTAGGGATATATGAGGTGATCCTTGCCATTCCAGTAGCGCACTCGATGCTCAATGCCGATGCCTAAGCCGGCGCTTGAGTATAGTTGCATGTTGCTGCGTCTAAACCATGCGAAGCGCGCGATGGGCATAATAGAAATGTAATTCTCGCGAGAGGTGAAGAGGCGCTCGTGTGTGATGTTGTCGAATGCGTTGCGACGCCCTATCAGCCATGTGCCGCTTGCGCCAATGCTGCACCACTCATTCACCCAGTAGCCATACTCCAAGTTTATGGCATAATGGTGGCTTGGGCCAAAGTAAGATTTATCGTAGTTATAATTGTCCAAGTAGTTAATCTCGCTGTGGTTGTAAATCTCACCATAGCAGTCTGCTGCTCCCCACGATGTAGATAAGCGTAGCTCGTGCGTGCGTGGTGCGAGAGGCTTTGTTGGTGAGGTGGTAAACTCTGTATCAGCATTGTGTGGCGTGAATGTCACCTTGTAGGTGCCAAGCGAATCACGGAATTTGTAGGTATGTTGTGCCTTGGCCGACCATGCACACGCCATAAGAGAGATGGCAGCTAAGCACATTACCTTTAATTTAATGTTGCTCATAATCAGGTTAGTTTTTTGCTTGTTTCGTTAATGCAAAGATACAATCAAAATGAGCCAAAACCTAATTTTTGAGCCTTTAGTTTTTCCGAGGGGCTGCTTGCAATATACTGACAATCAATAAGATATGTAAGTGCGGAAATGTTAATTTTTCATAGTGCTGATTATCAGATAGTTACATGTCTGATAGCGTAACAAGCTGATAGATAGGTGTTTAGCTATTTGTTTATAATGCCTTGTTCAAATAATCGTATGTTTCGGCGGACACGTCTGTATGTTAGTATGGCAGCCGATGAAAGGCCAATGATAAGGCCAATAGCAAGGCCGTAGCACCCCATGTCGAAGTGGTAGGCGAGAAGTGCGCCGATGGGAATGTTGAGCACAAGATAGGAGCAGATGACAATAGGCATGATAATTTTGACATCTTGTAAGCCTCGAAGCATGCTCATGGAGAGACCTTGAATGGCATCGGAAAATTGATAGACGGCAATCAACAACAGAAGGTTGGCGCTAAGCTCAATAACCTCGGCGTTGTCTGTAAACACGTTTGCCAAGAGACTGCGTCCTACAACAAACACGATAGCCATAGTAATGGCCCACATTAATCCGAGGTGGAACGTGGCAGTGATTGTTGGGCGAAGTTCCTCTCTATTTTTAGCGCCATAGATATGTGACACGATGATTGTGGAGGCTGAGCCTATGGCCACTGTAATCATCCACGCTATGTTTGCGATGCTGAATGCTACCTGCATAGCGCCAGAGGCAGCAGCACCAAACGAGAGCGCAAGGATAGAGGTTAGGATAAATGCTGCCGACTCCAGAATCATCTGAAACGATATAGGAAAGCCGATAGCCACGCAGCGCCGCATGAGTAGTCGACTTACGGCATCGGGGCTAAAGAACGAGCGATAGATGCGTAGACGGCGTGATAGGAAGAAGTAGGCGATGATAGCAGCCATCTGCACGACGCGCGAGAGTAGTGTGGCAAGGCCAGCACCCTCGGCACCCATAGCCTCGACCCCGAGATTGCCAAAGATAAATACCCAGTTTAGGAGTATGTTGAGAGCGTTACCTGCCAATGTAATCCACATTGCTACCTTAGTGTTGCCAATGCCCTCCAGAAACTGCTTAACGGCAAGAAACACCATCAGTGGCATGATACTCCACACAAGCAGGTCGTAGTAGGGTAGCGCCATCTCCGAAACGGCAGTGACATCGTCACCTGCGCTACTCATCCACATGCCAAGCACCGAGATGAATGGGCGCAAAAGAAGTGCTATAATGGAGGCAACAACGCCAATAATAAGCGAGTAGACAATACCATTCTGAAACAGGTGGCCCACCATGCGTCTATCATTGCGGGCATAGTGCTCACCAACAAGTGGGGTGATTGACATGGCAAAGCCCATGGCGGCAAGATATATCAGCAAGAACAACGAGCTACCCAACGACACCGCAGCCAGCGGCACAGCATCCTCGCCACCATAATTACCCACCATGGCAGTGTCGGCAAACTGTGTGGTGAGCTGTCCCGCCTGTGCCAAGACAACGGGGGCGGCAAGGCTAATGAGGCGTTTGTAGTATGGTGTGTAGCCCTTTAGTCTCATTAGTTAGTCCACTGTTTGTAGAGTTCCACAAATATTGCGGCATCTGAGGTTTGCTCCTTGGTGAAGCATATAGTATCCGAAACGTACATCTCGCCTACATAGCCATTCTCATCCTCCGCCAAGCCACACAACACATACTCGTTGCCATATGTGCACAATGCCCAGTCGGGTGACGAGGTGTAGGCATACTCAAGAAGGCTATTGCGTATATCCTCAAGATTATAGCTGTCGAACTGAGACTTGGTATATAGCTCAAAGTGTAGCGTAGGCGATGGCATAAGCGTCTCTACCTCCATCGACAAGAAGTAATCGGCATAGCCCATCATCGAGCTGTAGTATGGTTCAAGTGCCACGACCTCTGTCATATCGTAGGCCGAGAAGTTGACCTTGACAATCTTGTTTTGACCCTCACCATCCTTTGCTGTTGTAAAGCGGTAGATAAACAGATCGGTGGTGGCAGCCCCTGCATAGTAGCCATAGAGGGCTATCACGAACTCTGTTTCGGGTGGTAGCTGGTCGATATGCTCCTGATATATGCCCGATATCTCAAGTGGTGCATACTTCGACATCACATAGTCGAGCTGCTCCTGCTTGTTGCTGTTAGGAAGATTCTTGGCATACATCATGACGGCAGTATATGTCTCATTGTTCGATGGTACAATCCTCACATCCACCGAGCGAGGACGTATGTTAGAAAACTCCACTGCAAAAGTCATGTCGGAGCGCTCAACGGTGCCCGTGCTAAAATACTCGATCTGAGGATTGGACACAACCATAGGCACATCGCCCTGATAAGAGTCAATGGCATATATTAGGGCCATGTAGCGGTGGTTGGCATTCAGCGTCTTGTGGAAACTTGCCTCACCCTTGTGTCCGAGTTGTTGCATAATCTCGTCGGCAGACTTTTCCTCGAAATAGTATAGGTGGTCGGCAATGTAGAAGAATGCTTCGGCAACTTGCTCCTCGCACTCGGCAGTGAAGGGTAGACCCTGCTCGATGTATCCCGCCTCGCTATCCTCAATAAGCTGCACCATGTAGTAGCCACCCCACGTCTCGGGTTTGATGTTGAAGGTTACTTCAGGGCCATCGGCAGTTATCGTGGCTGTGAAGTGCTCTGTAGTGCGGTTGGGGAGTCGCTTGTCGATAACCTTGTGATACACAGGTGTTATGCGCTCATAGTCGTCGCCCGATGTGTAGATGCCATAGGCGTAAATGATATACTCCTTGGCGGGCGATAAATCCTGCCAACGCTTGCTTTGTTGACCATGCATCGCAAAGCCACTCTCGTTGAGGAACTCCTCAAGGGTGTTGTCCGTAAGGTAGCTGTTGAAGAACGTTTGATCGGCATATATCAGGCTCTCCTCGTCGCTGATACCCTGACTTGTGAAGTACGACTTCTCAGCCATCATCACTATGTAGGGCATTGTGTCGTCGTGAGGTGTGATATTTACACTGCACTCCGAGTAGCCGATGTTAGTAATCTCGATTGTAAGCTTCTGCTCGTCTGCCGCAGCCTGACGAACAATGATTTGGGGCTTAGTGTCGGTGTCGATATATCGCAGTTCAACTACCGCATCGCGCTCTGTGGAGTTGTAGTTGGGTAGCACACGGAAGCTGATAACGCCCTTGGCGCTATTGTCGATATCGGTGATCCATTCTGCCTCGGTGACGGCCACAGGCATCATGCCCTCGATATAACTCTTGAGCTGATACTCCACCTTGAATGTGCCGCCTATGTCCGTAACCTCAATAAGTGAGGTTGTTACGCTAAAGTCGTCATCGTTGACTTGTGGCCTATCGTTGCTACATGAAGCAAATAGGATGAGGGCAGCCACAGCCCATATAATGTTGCGCATCTGTTATAGATATATGAATGATGGAACTGAACGCATCACCGGTATAGAGCCACCCTCAGACTGTACAGCAAACACATATACCATATATCGCTTGCTACTATCGAGGGTGATGTTTATCTGTCGTGGGCCCTTGTAACATGAGGAGTTGAGGAACTGCTCGACAGAGGCTCCGTTCAACATCGCTTTGCGGGCGCTATCGTAGAAGTATGATGCCATGTTGCGAATTAGACCATCATTAGGGTTTGAGCCTGGCTCGATGTAGTAGAGCGAGTCGTCAGGGGCAATCTGTACGTTGTAGTAGCCGTCCCAATTCTTTGGTGTTATGGTGATTGAGGCCATGTTGCCACTCATTTGCGATGAAATGGTGAACGATGCGTTATACATGTCGGGCATAGGTAACTCAATGAATGTCTGGTGCATAGGCGTCGTGATCGTATACTCATTGCCCTTGAATGTGACACCATAGCTGTAGACTACATACTTTGAGCCATGCTTCATGCCTGCAAATGATCGCTCTGCATCACCTGTGTAGATTAGCTGAGGGCTTACACGACCCATCAGCTCTTCGAGGGTCATGTGGTTACGGTCTGCAATGCTGCGGTAGTTGTCCATCTCGGCCTGTATGAATAGGTTGAGGTCTGTGGTGCCTGTCTGCTTGAAGTACTCAGAGTCGATAATATTTGCCATGTAGGGCATGTCCTTATCTGTAGGGATATACTTCACTGTGCAACTGTTGTAGGTTATATCCACAGTCTCGAAACGGAATTTGTTGAGTAGCTGCTTATCTTGCAAGATGCTCACACGCACTGTCTTCTCCATGCCTGGGTATTTGATAGCTATAGATGTGAAGCGTGTCTCGTCAATGTTGCTTGGCTTGATGCGTAGGATGATTGCTGATGATGTCACCTCCTTGAGCGACACCCAGTCAACACTCGACACTATCTCTGGCTTTGCGCCTTTCACAGCATTGCTTACAGCGTAGTAGATAGGAATATCGCCACCACCACCGTCGATGTTAAGCTCGTAAACATCGAGTTGTATCACTGGAGGGTTGTTTGGGTCGTAGCCAGCCATCTCGCAGCTTACAGCGAGTGGCATAATAGCCACGATGAGTGCATAAATAAGTGTTGTGAATTTGCGCATAACTCTATTTCGTTTAACTTGTTTCAAGGTTTAGTTATAAGTAAGAATATTTGGCAAATATAAGAATTTATTCTTATCTAACAAAAAATAGAGGGAGTACATCGAAGAACTCCCTCTATCGTATCAGTCTCTTATGTTAAGTTAGGGTCTATGCCTATTATTCAATATGAGTTTTATTGCCATATTCGCCTGAAACTAATTGATACACTACATCAACAACCTCTTCGGCGATTACGCCTCGTTCGCGGAAGGCTTGAGCAGTGGCGCTACTTGCATTGCGCAGTGCCCAACATAGCACATGGACTGAGCTTAGCGACTTAGCTTCGGATTGGGCGTATAGCCTTTGGCAGAGTTGCTTAAATAGCTGCTCTGGTTCGTTGCGCTCGGGTGCTGATGAGTTGTCGGCAATCTCTGTTATTCTCTTATACACAGCATCTTTGCCCTTAGCTCCCAGTGCTAAGTTTGTGACAATTGAGGCAAATGTAGTGTTGTCGGCAATAAGTTCGGCAACCAACCTATCAACATAGCATGTTGTCACACCATCACGCTTGAGTCTAAACACCATCATGGCCATGGTAGCCTCAAGACGGCTCGAAATTTTAACATTAATCATCTCGTTATAATTAACCATTTTATTCGGTAATATAACGAAAATGGTATAATGATATTATGTGTTATATATCTTTTTGTGTAAATTTTTCGATAAGCGTTGAGCAGCCATCCTCGAGCAAGTCGAGAACAAGCTCGAAGCCCTCGTGTCCCTCGTAATATGGGTCGGGAATGTGCGACCAGTTGGGATTGCGGCGCAGAAACTCTCTGAAACGATATATCTTTTGTTGTGCCGAGCGGTCGGGGGCAAGGCGGAACAGGGCCTCGTAGTTGTTGTCGTCCATGGCAATTATCATATCGAATCTGTCGAAATCCTCTTCACGCACTTGACGAGCACGATGGGTTATGTCGATACCACGAGCTGCTGCTGCACGGCGCATGCGAGCGTCGGAGCGCTCTCCGCTATGTCCGCCATAGGTGCCAGCCGAGTCTAAGAATATGCTATTGCTGAGGCCATTACGCTCAACCAACATTTGCATCATTGCCTCGGCAGCTGGAGAGCGGCATATGTTTCCGAGGCAAACAAAAAGGATGCGTGTTATCTTCTTATTATCCATACTATTACAACTTTATCTATTTTATGGTTTACATTGTGGTTTACATCGACATAATATGCATAAGCATACGATGCGGGTTGTTTTGGTCATAGATGTGTAAGGAAACTTAATACTCTACATTAGCTATGTATTAGTAAAGCGTGTTTACCATCTCCATCGGTCACAATACACAATAGTATTGTCCTTGATGATAATGCGAACAAAGTTAATGCTGTACCCATAACACGTATCTCCAAAATATTTTATCATCATATTATCGTCCCAACATCTAAACCTCAACATTTCCCATGCATAAGAGCCAGATGCCGGTAACGCATCGGGATTTATGGAATCTGCTTCAAATGTCTCTTGTGCGTTCTCGTAAATCCGCTGTATTAGCTTTTTTCGTTTTAAGTCATATATTCCCTTGTGGGTCGTAATTGACAGAAAATAGTGATCTCTATAATCGTAACTCCCATTCGAAGTATCCGGATAAGATTCCTCAATATATATAGTATCTCTACCATAATTTATTAATTCCATTTCATCAACAAGGGTGGCGAATTTCTCAAAATGCTCCCGACGAGCAGCTGTATAATCGAAATTAATAACGGGACCATACGTCGTTTCTACTGAGGACTCTCGAGTCTTATAGTTCATGGGGCCAACATAATTAGTACGATAGCATGTTGTGTCGATATTCTTAATAATATCGAGGCAACTATAGACTTTTCTACATGACATTTGCTGATGCTTGCAAGCCGTCTTATTACAATTGTCAATAGTTTGGGATACTGCTGAATTAGCAGTTAAAGCAATCATCAAAATAAATAAAATCAACATTAAAGTTTTTTTATTCATAGAGTATATAAAGTAATATATGTTAATGTTTTATTTATGCTATTTGTTTCCGAGGCAAACGAAAAGTATTCTCTGTTTCATGTGTGATAAATTTTCACAAAGATAGGATTTTTAGATGATACTTGCAATGTGGTTTTGTTGATTAAATTTTGGGGTTCGTTGAGTAATTCGACATATGTGCTATAATTTGTCAGCAACGGCACAATTGTTTTTGGTCAAATGTGTGATTATGAGAGTATTTTTTATATCTTTGCGCCATTGTTCTGATTAATAACAATAAAAACATAAACAAATGAGACTAAAAGCACTATTACTATTGGTTGCGGCTGCCTTCATGTTTAACATCGCGGCAAATGCACAGAGCCTCCCACGTCCAGTACGTAATGTTGAGGTTCAGAATCTCGATGGCCAGAAGGCGCGTCTACCTATGTGGGGACAGAAAAACCTCCTTATATTCTATGTTGATCCTGAGGTGCCTAAGCAGAATCACGACTTTATCACCTATCTCGAGGAGACAGGCCGTGTTCAGGGTCCTAACATCTACGGTTTTGGTATCGTAAACCTCAAGGATGCAGTATATCCAAACTCTGTTGTGCGCTCTATCGCTGATGCTCGTACAAAGAAGAATGGCGCAACAATCTTGTGTGATCCCGACCACTGGATCTCAAGTGCTTGGCGTCTTGGCGACTGCAACAACTGCTTCGTGATCATGCTAGTGAACAAGAAGGGTGAGCTTGTATACATGCACAAGGGCGAGATGTCGGAGGCTGAGCAGAAGAAGTTTATCGCTGCAGCTGAGCCATTGCGCTAATCGTAATTGAGGAATGTTGCGCAATATTTTAGCCTCAATCATACTTGCATTTGTTGCGACTACGCTTGTGGCGCAAGAGATTGGACGTCAAATAGTTGAGCGCGACACGATTGATTACATATATACACCTATCGACCAGAGCTACGATTCAAGTCGTAGTTCTGGTCGTTTGTTTAGGTCGCTACGTGAAGAGAAGCCGTTGGCTATCTCTATTCTGCCGATATATAGTCTTGAGACAAATCTTGGTATCGCCCTAATGGCGCAATACAATACCTCGAAATTTAGTGCATCGGCCACAGCAATAGCCTCTTTGTCTGGTTATTACAACATACAATTGGGGGGCGCTAATACGTTCAGTCATGGTCATAGGTTACACTACGGGGCGGTTGTTGTGTCGGAGCCAACACGCCTGTGGGGTTTGACATTCGATACAATGCTTCAAAATAGCTATAAAACCTATACGTCAAAGGAGTATTGTGTATGGCTTGGATATGAGATGCCGATAGCAAAATATCTTCAGCTAAGTGTCAATGTTGATTATGCCCATCTTTTAGCTGCAAGGCTCGATGAGGGGGCGCAGCTTTTGCTTGGTGATATGCCGCTAAAGGCCTCCTCGGTGGGTATAGGAGTTGGTCTGGGCTACGACTCTGCTATAAGTCTATCAAGTTACCAGAAGCAGGGAGTATGTGTCAAACTATCAGCAGATTATAGGCCTAAAATACTTGGTAATATATCAGGTGATATTGCTGCGTTCGCATCCGTGTTGGACTGGTATCAGCCGCTGTGGGGTGGTGCCACCTTAGCTCTTGATTTATATGGCAAATACCACACGTCATGTACTCCATGGCTGATGCAGAGTAGTTTGAGTAGTAATGGCCGTATGCGTGGTTACTATCCTGGACGTTTTCATGGCAACAGCATTGTTGCGACACAGGCGGAGCTACGTCAACATATTTGGCGAGGCATTGGCGTTGTGGCATGGGGTGGTGCTGGTACTGTACTATCGCCTGGCGATGGTTTTGCTTGGCGCAAGGTGTTGCCTACATATGGTGCTGGTCTACGCTACTATCACAATAGCTTTATCATTCGTGCCGACATTGGCTTCGGACGTGATTCATACAACATTATCATCGGCATCGGAGAGGCATTCTAACTCCTTTTAAGCCAATCTTTAGCTCAATTCTATTGTTTTGTTGAAAAAATTTCGCAATTCATTTTTTTTGTGTATCTTTGCCGCCGTATTACTATACCTATGGTATAGCAACAAATTTTAATCGCACATAGATTACTGTTTATGAGAATTGCATTAGCCCAGCTAAACTTCACTGTAGGTGACATTAAGACCAATACAGCAAAAATTATTGATGCCATTGAGCGCGCTAAGCGTGAGCAGGCTGACTTGGTGGTGTTTTCAGAGTTTGCCGTGAGTGGTACTCCTGCCTATGGCCTTCTAACTAAGACTACCTTCCTTGAGCTTTGTGAAGAGGCTGTTGAGGTTATCTCCTCTAAGTGTCGTGGAATTGCAGCAATCGTGGGAACTCCATACCTTACTGCCGAGGGCCCAATCAGTGCTGCTGCCTATATTGATGGTCGTGGCGGTGTTGAGTTTATTGGTAAGCGTCATGTGTCTGCACGTCGCGAGATGGGTTATATCGTAGGCTCGTCAATTGGTAGCCAGACTATCTCTATTGCCGACAAGAAGTTTAAGGTTGTTGTTGGTGACGATCTAAGCTATATTGAAGAAATTGATGAGGATGTCGACCTTGTAATTTCTGTTAATGCTCGCCGCTATGGTAAGGGTATTCTTTCACGCCGTTTAGATAATATCAGCCGTTTTGCCTTTGCTGAGGGTAAGACCATCATGCTTGTTAACCAGGTTGGTGGCTCTGGCGATATCGTCTACGATGGAACATCGGGCATAGTAAATAGCGATGGTAAGTTGTTGAAGGTGCTTAAGAGCTTTGAGGAGGATCTTCAGATATTCGATACTGAGGCAGAGAATGTCGCAATAGATGTTCCATTCACAACCTACAACGATCGTAATGCGATGCTCTACAAAGCAGCATGCTTGGGCCTTCGCGACTACTTCCACAAGAATGGCTATGCTAAGGCTTGCATAGGTTTGTCGGGAGGTATCGACTCTGCAGTTGTTGCTTGCTTGGCAGTAGGCGCTCTTGGCAAGGAGAATGTTCGTGTGTTGTTGATGCCATCGCCATTTACTCCTAATAGCAGCGTTGAGGATGCCAAAAAGCTTGCTATCAACCTCGGCGTGGAGTATAGTGTTTTGCCAATCATTGAGGCATACAACGCCATGGTGGGCACACTAAAGCCGGTTATTGGTGGTACTGAGTTTGATGCAACCGAGGAGAATATCCAAACACGTATCCGTACAACAATGCTTATGGCTTTGCAGAATAAGACTGGCTATATGCTTCTTAACTCGTCAAACAAGAGTGAGAATGCATTGGGCTGGTGTACTCTTTATGGCGATACAGCTGGTACGTTTAGCCCTACTGGCGATCTATACAAGGGTGAGATCTACGATCTTGCACGTTATATCAATGACCTATGCGGTAATGTTATCCCTGATGAGATTCTCGACAAGGAGCCATCATCGGAGTTGCGCCCTGATCAGAAGGATAGCGACTTCTTGCCTCATTACGAGGTTATCGATGCTATTCTTTACCGTATGATCGAGAAGAAGCAGCACCGCGAGGAGATTATCAATGCTGGTTTTGATGCATGCGTGGTGGAGAAGATTCACACAATGGTGATGGATAACGAGAAGAAGCGTTATCAGTTCCCTCCAGTTTTGCGTCTTTCACCTTGTGCCTTTGGTCACGAGTGGCTCATGCCTCTGGTAAACCACTATCACGAGTAATACGCCACAAAAAGTTATGGGGCAGCGTATTGAGCATCGAGGCGTTGTTGAGAGCATAGTCAAAAACCAAGTCTTTGTGCTTGTTGAGCGCAAGACAGCATGCTCGGAGTGTCATGCCAAGGGCCTATGTGGTGAGCAGGGTAGTGAGCGACGAATCAGAGTTGTTGTGTCGGATGCAACGGTGTTTGCTGTTGGCGATAAAGTTGTTGTGTCGCTCGAAAGTACAAAGATGGGCTTCTCGGCCATAATCTGGGCATACCTCTTCCCTCTATGCATACTGCTTGCTGTGTTGTTTACAACACACGCCTTGGGGTTTAATGATGGTGTTGCGGCGCTATCAGCAATTGCTGCCACGGTGCTTTACTATGTTTTGCTGTGGTTTATACGACGATATTTTGATCGAAAAATTAAATTTACAATTATAAAAGAGTAATGAATCAACTACTATTGACAGTCTTAACACTATCGGTGTTGGGTGCAGTGCTTGCTGTTGTGCTCTACTTTGTGGCACAGAAGTTCAAGGTGTACGAGGATCCACGCATCGACGATGTTGAGAAGATGCTACCTGGTGCTAACTGCGGCGGCTGTGGCTTTGCTGGATGTCGTGCTATGTCAGAGGCACTTGTTAAGCGCGATAACATTGCATCGCTATATTGTCCTGTTGCGGGTGGCGATGCGATGAAGTCTATTGCTGATTTTTTGGGTAAGACAGCTCCTGAGAAGGCTCCACAGGTTGCAACAATGCGTTGTGGAGGTACTTGCCAAAAGCGACCAAAGGTAAACCACTATGATGGCGCACTCAGCTGTGCTGTGGTTAATACCTTCTACGTTGGAGAGTCGGGTTGTGCTTTCGGCTGTATAGGCTATGGCGACTGTGTGGCAGCATGTAAATTTGATGCGTTGAAGCTAAACCCTGAGACTGGTTTGGTTGAGGTCGATGCCGATAAGTGTACAGCGTGTGGTGCATGCGTCAAGGCTTGTCCTAAGGGTCTCTTTGAGTTGCGCAAGAAGTGGCCAAAGAATCGTGCCATATATGTTGCTTGTCGCTCAAAGAATAAGGGTGCTGTAGTGTCTAAGGTCTGCAAGGCTGGTTGCATCGGCTGTGGTAAGTGTGCCAAGGTATGTCCGTTTGGTGCTATCACTGTTGAGAACTTCTTAGCATATATCGACCCTGAGAAGTGCAAGTTATGCCGTAAGTGTGTTAATGAGTGTCCAACTGGTGCTATCCACATCGAGAACATGGAGCGTTTGCCAAAGGAGCCTAAGGCGCCAGCAGCAAAGGCAGTAGAGTCAGAGAAGAGGATTGAACCAGCTAAAAATGAGTAAACGATGAGAACATTCCCAATAGGAGGTATTCACCCTCATGACAATAAGGAGTGGAGCAAAGATAAGGAGATCGAGATTCTTGAGCTCCCGGATGAGGCAAAAATCCCAATGATTCAACATATTGGAGCACCATCAAACCCTGTGGTTAAAAAGGGTGATAAGGTGCTCGCCGGACAGCTTATCGGACAAAGCACAGGTTTTGTTTCGGCAAATATTCACGCTTCAATCTCTGGTACAGTTACCGCTGTTGATGCCTATCCGAATGGTCAGGGTCAGCGTCGCTTGATGGTTGTTATCAAGCGTGAGGGCGACGAGTGGATGCCTGAGATTGACCGTACCCCCGACCATAAGCGCGAGTGTACGCTTGCGCCCCAAGAGATTATTGCTAAGGTGCGTGAGGCTGGTATCGTGGGTCTTGGTGGTGCACAGTTCCCTACACATGTGAAACTATCGGTGCCTGATGGTCAGAAGGCAGAGGTGGTTATCATCAATGGTGTTGAGTGTGAGCCCTACCTCACATCTGACTACCGCAATATGATTGAGCGTGCCGAGATGATATTGACAGGTACTGAGATTGTCATGCGTGCAGTGGGTGTTAGCCGTGCAGTCATCGGTGTTGAGAATAATAAGCCAGATGCTATAGCTCATCTTCGTGAGATTATAGCACGTGACGGCTATTCGGGCATAGAGGTTATGCCACTCAAGATGCGCTATCCACAGGGTGGTGAGAAGCAGCTTATTGCCGCTGTTACGGGTCGTCAGGTGCCACCTCCACCAGCACTCCCTATTTCTGTTGGTGCTGTGGTGTGCAACGTGTCGACTGCTATTGCAATATATGAGGCAGTGCAGAAGAATAAGCCACTCATTGAGCGCGTAGTTACTGTTACGGGTAAGGAGCTTAAGAGCACACACAACTATTTGGCTCGCTTTGGTACTTCTGCAAGCCGTTTCTTTGAGCTTGCCGGACTCCCTGAGGGCGATGTTAAGTTGCTAAATGGTGGCCCAATGATGGGTCGTGCTGTGGTGGACATCACCGCACCACTTATCAAGGGTTGCTCTGGACTTACTGTGTTATCGGGCAAGGAGGCTGCTCGTGGTGAGGAGCTATCATGCATTAAGTGTGCTAAGTGTGTGTCGGCATGTCCTATGGGTCTTGAGCCATATTTGTTGTCGAAGTTGGCAAAATTGCAGAAGTGGGATATGGCAGAGGAACACAATGTAGTTGAGTGTATCGAGTGTGGATGCTGCTCGTACACATGTCCTTCATACTTGCCATTGCTCGACTATATACGAATAGGTAAGCAGACGGTTATGTCAAATATCCGTGCACGTGCTGCCGCTTCCAACAAGAAGTAAGATATAAACGAATTGACTATATAATTATGCAAACACGACTTTTTGCAGCTCCCTCGCCACATATCCATGGTGGTGAACGCACGCGACAAATCATGGGCGATGTGGTGCTGGCTCTTGTCCCAGCACTCCTTGTGTCGACCTATGTTTTGGGCTGGAGAGTGCTCATGCTTACAGCTGTATCTGTTGTCAGCTGTCTTGTGTTCGAGTACCTCATACAGCGCTTCTTGCTTAAGGGTCGCACCACGATTGGAGACCTCTCGGCAGTAGTTACAGGCGTACTCCTCGCCTTCAACCTCCCAGTAGGTATTCCTTGGTGGATAGTTGTTATTGGAGCTTTGGTGGCTATCGGTATCGGTAAGATGACCTTCGGTGGCTTGGGCTGTAACCCATTTAACCCAGCCCTCACAGGCCGTATCTTCCTTCTCATTGCCTATCCAGTGCAGATGACCGACTGGACAACAAATACCCCTGATGCGTTGTCAGGTTCGACGCTTCTTGCCAATGTTAAGGCTGGTGCTATGCCACTATCTGATATTGACTTCATGTCGATGTTTGGCGGACATATGAATGGCTCTATGGGTGAGATTGGCGCTTTGGCACTCATTCTTGGTGGCCTATACTTGTTGTGGCGCAAGGTTATCACTTGGCATATCCCTGTTGCTGTTCTTGGCACTATGGCGCTCTTTGGTCTATGTGTTGCCATTTCAGATGGTGGTGCAGCTATGTGGCAGACTCCACTATTCCATATCTTGGCTGGTGGTGCACTTCTTGGGGCTATATTCATGGCTACCGACTATTCAACCTCACCAATGACGCACAAGGGTATGTTAATCTATGGTGTAGGTATTGGTGCAATCACTATGATCATTCGTTTGTGGGGCGCATATCCTGAGGGTATGTCATTTGCGATTTTTATCATGAATGCCGCAACACCGCTCATCAACAAATATTGCCGTCCTAAGCGTTTCGGCACTAAAAGGTAATGTAGAGGTATGAAGAGTTCATTATTAAATATGGTATTGGTGCTATTTGGCATCACTGCTGTTGCTGCATTTCTCGTGGGTGTGGTAAACAACATTACAAAGGACACCATTGCCCAGACAGAGCAGAAAAATAAGGATTTGGCAAAACTCGAGGTGCTACCAGCGTTTGAGGGTGAGGCCGAGTTGCGCGACACCGTGCGTCGTATTGGCGACTTCGAGATCAATGTAACTACGGTTAAGGCTAATGGTGTGTTGGTGGGCTATGCTGTGGAGGCTCCAAGCATTACCCGAAATGGTTATGCCGACCGCATCAACCTTATGGTGGGCTTCGTGGAGAAGAACGACACAACAATCATCAACGGCATTAAGGTTCTTAAGCAGAGCGAGACCCCTGGTCTTGGTGCAAATATGACTAAGGAGGGCAACTCCTTGGAGCGTAGCGCTGTGGGCAAAGAGCCTAAGACCTTGGCTTTTGCTGTGAGTAAAGAGGGTGGCTCGTTTGATGCGCTAACAGGTTCGACAATCTCTTCACGTGCCTATGCCAATGCAGTCGAGACTGCCTATGCTGGTTATTTGTGGGCTAAGGGTGAGTTGCCATCAGCCGAGGATGCTATGTCGGGTGCAACAAAGCCTAACGAGGAACAGACTACTAATGTAGAGCCAGAGGCTCAGAAAGGAGAGCAGAACAATGAGTAAGCTTCAGATAATAACTAAGGGCATACTTAAGGATAATCCTACGTTCGTCCTTATCTTGGGTATGTGTCCTACCCTTGGTGTTACATCATCGGCAATCAATGGTATGGGTATGGGCGTTGCCACTATGGTCGTCCTAATCATGTCAAATATGGTTATTTCGCTCATCAAGGGCATTGTGCCTGATAAGGTGCGTATCCCTGCCTTCATCGTTGTCATCGCCTCGTTTGTAACCATCATTGAGATGCTCATGAAAGCCTATGTGCCATCGTTGTATGCATCACTTGGCGTATTTATTCCGCTGATTGTGGTTAACTGTATCATCTTGGGTCGTGCCGAGGCTTTTGCATCTAAGAATAGTATCTTCGATTCAGCTCTCGATGGCGTAGGCATCGGTCTTGGTTTCACGTTGTCGCTTACGGCTATTGGTGCAGTTCGTGAGATGCTTGGTGCGGGCTCAATCTTTGGCTACTCGTTCGCTTCGGATGTTATGCCACTACTTTTTATCCTTGCCCCTGGAGGTTTCCTTGTGCTTGGCTACTTGATGGTATTGTTTAATAAAATAGCAAAACGATAAGTTATGGGAGAGATAAATATTTCGAAAGAAGTTATTCAGGGCTTCGTTGACGGCACGGTGAGTGTTGAGGCTATCACCTTGTTTGCCATTATCATTGGTGCTATCTTCGTCAACAATGTCGTTTTGTCGCAGTTTTTGGGTATCTGCCCCTTCCTTGGCGTGTCGTCTAAGGTTGAGACATCTGCGGGTATGGGTATGGCCGTAACCTTTGTTATGGCGCTCTCTGCTGTTGTTACTTGGTCGCTCCAGCACTTTATACTTGTTCCTTTCGGTATCGAGTATATGCAGACTATCGTCTTTATCCTTGTTATTGCTGCCCTTGTGCAGATGGTTGAGATTGTGCTTAAGAAGGTGTCGCCATCGTTGTATCAGGCTCTCGGTATCTTCTTGCCACTTATTACCACTAACTGTGCTGTGCTTGGTGTCGCTATTATCGCCGTACAGAAGGATTTTGATCTGTTGACAACTGTTGTCTACTCAGTATCTATCGCCTTTGGTTTTGCCTTGGCTCTTGTGTTGTTTGCGGGTATCCGTGAGCGCTTGGAGGTTGAGGATGTGCCACAGGGTATGCGTGGTGTGCCTATCGCCCTTATTACTGCAGGCTTGCTCGCCATGGCATTTATGGGTTTTGCCAACGTCGTACCACTCCCATAATGGAATACATCTTATATATGATAAACGCAGAGAACAGTCTCTGCGTTATTTTTTTATAGTGAGCCTAAATGAGTGGCTGGAATTAGGTAGCCCAATAAGCCAAAGGTCATTCTCCGTAAACTTTTACACTACGAGACTGCTAAATGTGGCGGTAGGGCTTGGGTACTTTTATGGTCTAAGTGAGCATACACCAATATCAGACATCTTGCCCAAAAGTATGTAAACCTGAAAAACTCAAGTCGCAGACCAGCCCATTCGCCGCAGGCACAATCCCGTAAAAATGCTTTGGCAGGTTTTCTGACTTGTCCTACTCTACGAAGCCTTCCCAAGGATAACATCCTCAGTGACGATATGATGTCGTAGAGTCTTCGTAGAACTCACAGCAGCGGGAACTGTATGGGAATCTCACCCATTTCCCTTTTAATCTCTGTTGGGCAGCGTGCCCAAGAGAACCAATGCTGGTGCAAAGGCATGAAAAATTGTTGACAGACACACCACATTACACCAACTTTTTTTGACACAAGAAGCGTCATCGCAAAAAATTACCAATTCTCGGAGTCTTATTTTCCTCAAAAAATTATAGCGGATATTTAAATATTTTTACTATATTTGTAGTACAATCTATATTAGATAGACGTGGATTGCATTCTATAGCCGCCCCCTATCGCTAAAAAAAAATTGTAGCAGTGATAGATTACGAAAAGGTGCAATCTCTCTATATATAAAAGTCACACGAAGGGACTACGATATAGAAACACAATAATTACTAACTAATAAAATTTAAATTTATGAAAAAGCTTTTTACTATTTTGATACTCGCTGCTTCAATCTTCGCAGCATCTAACGTTTCAGCAGCATCTATCGAGAGCAACGATGTCAACTACGCTGCAAGCCAGACTCTTGTACAGGAGAACCCCGACAGAGCTTTACTTGAAATGGCAGTAGACGAGATGCAGAGCATGCTTCCAACGGATATTGGCATGGGTCTAACATTGAACGAGGTGTACCTTACCCACTCGAACTTCGTTTTGGAGGTTATCGCGCCAAGTGATTTCATCGACTTGATGCGCTTGGGCTTCAAGGACCTGGATAGAGCCGAGGTCTTGGAGAGCGTAGCAGCTGATGACGCAACCAAGTCGATGTTGCAGCTTTGCGTATCTGCGGAGTGTGGTTTCACATTAATCTACTCTGATAGCACATTTATGAATCAGCTTAAGATTACATTCTCTCACGCAGAGTTGTCAACATTATTTAAGTAATATATCATAGCATATAACCGTATTAAGAGGCCGACTAAAAAGTAATTTTTGGTCGGTCTCGCTGTATTTTCTATCGCGATGATTACAAAAGAAGTTGTAGTACTAAATTGCTGAATATATTGATATCAATGTTTTGAAGCCGCTTGTGAATGTTCATTCATCACTAAAACATCGCCACATGATAGTCTATGCAGGTTGGTTATTTTGTATTTCCCTTGTTCGAATATATTTGGCTGGATCTGTACCCAAAACCCGTCTCGATTTTATGTACTATTTTGACCAATAAACAAAAAAACGACCCTCAAGAGAGAGTCGTTTTAGTTGGGCTACCTGGATTCGAACCAAGAATGACAGGACCAGAATCTGTAGTGTTACCATTACACCATAGCCCAATATTTTTGTTTGACGGTGCAAAAGTAGAACTTATTTT
>JAFODV010000116.1 GCA_017380515.1 Alistipes sp. | reverse complement strand
GTTGTAGGACCATTCTCGAAGCCCCAAACAACAACACGATAAGTCTTGAAGCCGTTTACGCTCTTGCCAAGGTCGCTATTGGTGATTGTCTGCTTACCTGCGAATGTACGCTGCTCGATTGTTGACTCATAGTCAGGTATGAGATACTTGATGAGGTCCTCATATGAGTTCTCCTTGTCGGGACCATAAGGTGCCAACACGTCGATAGTCTCGATAGTCACGTAGTAAGGCTCATCAGTTGTAGGCTCTACGGTGAACTCTACTGACGACTTGGTCATCGCATCAATAGTGATGGTGAAAGTGTTGTTTGATGGCACTGGCGCAGTTGTGCGGAACTCCTTAACGGCAACAGACGCAGTCTGCACACCCTCGTCGTTCATGCCGAAGCAGTATGCCACATACTCAGTGTCCCAATCCATGTTGTAGATATCGTCGTACTTAACATCATAGGTTCTCTCGCCTGAGCGCTGCTCATAGCCCATGTAGTACTGCCATGGGTCATCGTAACCCATATCGATATACTGCTCGGCTGTCTCCTGCCACTCGGCAATGCGTGCAGCAACAAGAGTCTCAGGATCCTCAACATATGGAGCGAAAGCCTCCTTGGTCATCACGCCAAGAATATACTCAACATCTGCCGATGGGGTAACGCTGATATACGCATTGTTCCAGGTGATGTCGCTCACCTCAAGGGCAATGGTTGGCATCTCTGGCTCCTTATCTTTTGCTGCCTGAGCAACGGCGATAGCACGTGCCTCAGCACCCTTGTACTCCACGTTAAGCACAGCATCACGCTGCTCCTCAACGTCGTTTGCGGCAACAGTGAAGGTGATAACACCCTCGCTTGCCACTACGTCTGAAATCCACTCTACATCCTCCACTACGTTTAGTGTAACGCCCTCCTGGGCATTCTCGATAGTGTAGTTTACACTGAATGTACCACCCTCGACAGGTGCCTCAACGCTCTCCTTGTCGAGTGTTACGACTGGAGCTTTGACGATAGGTTCTGGCTCAGGGGTATCGTTACAACCAACGAGCGTCAAAGCGCATATTGCTAAAAGTCCAAATATCTTTTTCATAGTACCTATATATATTAATTAGTTACACATTGTTGAGTGCACTGCTACTCCTCTGTCTGTGGACGGCTTGGAGTGGTGAACTCGTGGACAAGTAGGCCTGTTGTTGGGCCATTCTCATCGAGACCGAAGACAAAGACTCCATACTCACGATTTGGGCTGAAGTACTGGTTGCGTGACTCGTGTGGCTGGTATATTGTCTCGCCCTGCATGCGGAAGTCCTCGAGAACCTCCCATGACTGCTTCGATGCGTTGAGGAGAATCTGATACTGGATATACTCCTCGTCGCTGCGACCAGTGTTGTCGGAAGTAAAGTACCAGTCATACCAGCTCATGTTGGTGATGGTCACATAATACTTTGCCTCAGGATCCGATGGGGTAATCTTTGCAGATATAGCAAACTTGTTAAATGCTGTGTCCCATTCTGTTGACTCAATAGCAACATCGAATGTCACATCTTTTGGCTGAGGCTTAGAATTTGTCTTGAACTCCTTCTTGGTCATCTGTGTTGTGAGGTTGCCCTCTGCGTCGAGACCATATACATATACCATGTACTCGTTATCCCACATCAACAGGTTGTAGAGCGAGTCGGAGCTATCTGTGGTAACACCAGTTGTTAGGTCCCAACTCATCACCTCTTTCCAGTCCAGACCTTCCAAGTCGGCGTAGTACTGCCAGAAGCCGAAGTCGTTCTGAATAAGGAGGTTGTCGCTATTGTCGAACCACTCGTCGTACTGCTCCATCTCCTCAATCCACCAGAAGTAGCTCATCTCAGGGTCATTTGGCGTAATCTTAACATTTGCGCTAAGACCAGTGATATCTGTTACTTCAACTGCAAACTCCTCAGTGCCATTAGGTGTTGTGATACGCTCTGAGCGGTGAAGCTTGCCAAAAATGTTTTTTGCCTCGCTATCATACTGGAAGTAGAGTAGACGGTAGTGTGAGTGAGCGATAAGACCGCCAAAGGTCAATGTCTGCTCACCGCGGAATATCAACTGCTCAGCATTGGGCTGTGAGAGCTGGTCTAGTACGATTAGCTCCTCCTCGCCACCAAGATACTTCTCAGTATCCGAAGCAAGACAAGCGTAGTAGTAATCTACCTCCTCTGATGGGGTGATAGTGATTGTCACTGTGTCCTCAGTAACCTCATCCACCGTAACCTCGAACGAGCCCTCAACAAGCGGCTTTGGCTGATCTGGCTCGGGAGTAGGCTCAGGTGCTGGCTTGTCGCAGCCTACGGCGAACAAAGCCGCCATCATCATGCACACAAAGTGTGCTTTAGTCTGAAAAATTCTCATTGTTTTGTTAAATTTAGTTTTAAGTAGTTTTGGGATTTTGTTAGTTTAATAACAACACAAATGTATGCAAAAATATTTATTTCAAAATCTTTTAGCTAAAAAAATGTGTTAGATTGTAAAAAATTAGTATTATCGCTTACGTTTTTTGACAAAAATGACTACCTTTGCATGGTGAAAAGAGTGCCATTATTAGTATGGTAATGCTAAAGTGCTTTGAACCTAAAACTTATAATTTAAAGATAATTCAAATCTAATGAAGCGTATTTTGGTTTTGGGTGCCGGTGGTCAGATTGGATCTGAGTTGGTACCATATCTTCGCTCAATCTACGGTGCATCAAATGTTGTTGCTACCGATGTTAAGCACAATGCTGTTTTGGCTGAGGCTGGCCCATTCGAGTCGCTTGACGCCCTCGATGCTAAGCAGTATGCTGAGCTTGTAAAGAAGTACAACATTGACTCTATCTTCAACCTCGTAGCACTTTTGTCAGCTACTGGCGAGAAGAACCCTCAGCTTGCCATGCGTATCAACATGGGTGCGTTGGAGAACTCTTTGGAGATTGCACGTGAGCAGAACTGTGCAGTGTTCACTCCAAGTTCTATCGGTGCTTTCGGTGGTGACTTCCCACGCGACAAGACTCCTCAGGACACTGTCATGCAGCCAAACACTATCTACGGTGTGTGCAAGGTAACAGGTGAGCTTTTGTCTAACTACTACCACTCACGCTTCGGCGTTGATACACGTTCGGTACGTTTCCCAGGTATCATCTCTAACGTGACACTTCCTGGTGGCGGTACTACTGACTACGCAGTAGAGATCTACTACGAGGCAATCAAGGGTAACAAGTTTGTATGTAACATCGCTCCAGATGTATATATGGACATGATGTATATGCCAGATGCATTGCGTGCTACTGTTGAGCTTATGGAGGCTGATCCATCAAAGCTTAAGCACCGCAACTCATTTAACATCGCTGCAATGAGCTTCACACCAGAGATCATTCGCGAGGTTGTTGAGCGCCATGTTCCTGGTTTCCAGATGGAGTACAACGTAGATCCTGTTAAGGATGTTATCTCTCGTAGCTGGCCAAACTCTTTGGATGACACTTGTGCACGTGAGGAGTGGGGCTGGAAGCCTGAGTGGGATCTCGAGTCAATGACTAAGGATATGTTGGAGAAGGTTGCTGCTAAGCTTAAGTAATAAATTTCCGATTAATTAGGACATTGTTGTCCTTTACCATATAAAATATCGTGGGCTGTACAGATGAGTACTATCCCACGATATTTTGTTTATACTTCGGCGCGAATCTAAAAACCTATTAGGCGTTGTTTCTGTTGGCTGCCCCTCTTGCTACTACGCACTACTCGCTTATCTTGGGTATTCGATGTTTGCGTAGCTCGGCATTTAGTCTCTTTTCGTTGCCATCAACAAGTGAGTCGAGGAGAAGATGAAATGCTACAGAGTGGTTATGATGGCGTGTGTGGCAGAGCTCGTGAAGGAGGATAAATTCACGCAGATGCTCGGGTAGTAGCATCACAAATAGCGATATAGATATGCCATTTCGTCCGCTGCATGAGCCCCAGCGCGTATGTGCCGAGGATATGCGTAGCGATGTGTAGCTAAAGCCATGCTTCGATGCAAGGTGGCTTAGTGTTGCGGGGATATACTCTCGTGCCTCACGACGTAGGCGCTCTACCTCCTGTTGTTGTATTGTCGGGTATGCTGCTTGGCGCTTGGCGAGGCGTTGGCGAGTGATGGCAATCCACTCCGAGCGGCTCTCGGCAAAGGCTATAGCACGACTACGATTTGCAAATAGGGGATAAGTAAGGCGTAGGCTGCCATCGCTACGCACCACAAGACGAATAGAGCGTGCCCGCACTGAACGAACACACTCTATCTCTCCAAGCGTAGGGTGGTGCACCAAGCTCATTAGTCACCAATTCTTTGGCGCACAACCTCGAAGAGCATGATAGCTGCTGCTGCCGACACGTTGAGCGACTCGGTGTGGCCGATAAGAGGAATTGCCAACTGCTCGTCGCAGAGCTTCAATACCTCCTTCGATATGCCCTTATCCTCAGCGCCCATGACAATTACTGTTGGCTTTCTAAAGTCGGCATCGTAGAGTAGTTTGTTGCTCTTCTCAGTTGCTGCAACGATCTGGAAACCATCGGCCTGCAACGCCTTGAGGGTGTTGCGGATAGAGCCTACACGACATACTGGAATATTTTGCAAGGCACCAGCAGAGGAGCGTATAGCGTCGCCATTTACAGGTGCTGAATTCTTGAGTGGTGTGATAAGTCCGTGAGCACCAGCACACTCTGCTGAGCGGGCAATGCCTCCGAAGTTACGTACGTCGGTAACGCCATCAAACACCACGATAAGAGGTGTCTCGTCCTCGGGCACACGCTCCAATATATCCTCTACTGTGACATAGTCAATTGCAGCTGTTTGTGCCACAACGCCCTGGTGGTTGCCACGTGTTAGGCGGTTAAGCTTCTCGATGGGTACCTCCTGCCAGCGTAGGTGGTGGCGTGCCATGAGGTCCTTGAGGTCGGTCATTAGCTGACCCTCAGCGCCCTTCTTTATGTAGATGCGCTCAATCTGCTTGCGTGCCTCGATAGCCTCGGCAACGGGGCGGATACCAAAAATAATATTCTCCTTCTCCATATTGTGTATTAGCTTTGTTCGGTTATCTCTACCTCATACGATGCCTTCTCCCACTCATGCATAAGTTGGTCGTAGCGCTCTTTGAGGGCGTTATACTTTGTGTAGTCGTCGGCATTGTACTCGGTGGCTACAGCAAACTTAGCATCGAAGTCGGCAATCTCCTTTTCAATCGTTGCCAACTGCTCCTCTATCATTTCCACGTTTTTGCGTAGCTTGCGTAGTAGCTTCTCCTGCTCCTTCTTCTGCTCGTACGAGAGCTTGCCTGTGTTGCTCTCCACAGCCTTTTGTGTTGTTGGCTTGTCGTGGCGCTCAATCTCCTGCAACGACTCCACCTTGCGTTTCTCGAGGAAGTACCATATGTCGCCAAGATACTCTCTCACGCCACCATCTCTAAACTCGTAGATGCGATCCACGAGGCCATCGAGGAACTCTCTGTCGTGCGACACAACCACTACTGTGCCGTCGAACTTCATGAGAGCCTCCTTTAGGATATCCTTCGAGCGCATGTCCATGTGGTTGGTTGGCTCGTCGAGGATTAGCAGGTTGTATGGCTCAAGCATGAGGCGTGCCATGGCAAGGCGTGAACGCTCACCACCCGACAACACCTTGACCTTCTTGTCGATATCCTCACCTCGGAATAGAAATGCTCCGAGGATGTCCCTAAGGCGTGTGCGAATGTCGCCCACAGCCACTCTGTCGAGGGTGTCGAACACGGTAAATTCACCATCCATTAGGTCGTCTTGATTCTGGGCGTAGTAGCCTATGTTTACATTTGCACCGAGCTTTATAGAGCCTTCAGTGGCCTCCAACTCGCCCAAAAGTATTCGTGCAAATGTTGTCTTACCCTCGCCATTACGTCCTACGAGGGCAATCTTCTGACCTCGCTCGATGGTGAACTCAGCACCCGAGAATATGCGCTTTGTACCAAACGCCTTGCCCACCTCCTTCACGTCGGCCACAATCTGTCCTGAGCGTGGTGCTGGAGGGAACTTGATGTTTAGGCGTGATAAATCCTCCTCGTCTACCTCGATGCGCTCCAACTTCTCGAGCTGCTTCACGCGCGATTGCACCTGGTTGCTCTTTGTAGGCTTATAGCGGAACTTCTCGATAAACTCCTCGGTTTTTTCGATTAGTCGCTGCTGATTTTCGTATGCCGCCATCTGCTGTGCTCGGCGCTCTGCACGCAACACAACATACTTCGAGTAGGGCACTTTGTAGTCGTAAACCTTGCCTAACGATATCTCTACGGTGCGTGTTGTCACGTTGTCGAGGAATGCTCTATCGTGCGATATGAGTAGTACTGCACCGTTGTAATTTTTTAGATACTCTTCGAGCCACTGAATACTCTCGATATCGAGGTGGTTTGTAGGCTCATCAAGGAGGAATATCGAGGGACGGCGCAACAGCAACTTCGCCAACTCGATACGCATGCGCCAACCTCCTGAGAACTCACGTGTGGGGCGCTCAAAGTCGGTGCGCTTGAATCCTAAGCCCAGCAGAGTGCGCTCTATGTCAGCCTCACGTGTGTCGCCACCTAAGATGTGGTAGCGGTCGTTAGCATCGTTGAGGCGATGAATGAGTGCTGCGTACTCCTCCGACTCATAGTCGGTACGTGTAGAAATCTCATTTGTTAGGCGCTCGATGTCGGCCTCTATGCGTAGTACCTCCTCAAATGCCTTGGCTGTCTCTTCAACGAGTGTTGTTGTGTCGGCAACACGCATCTGCTGAGGAAGATAGCCTATCGTGCACTCACTGTTGATTGACACAGCACCCTCTGTGGGTTGCTGCTCGCCGGTGATGATGCGCAGTAGGGTGGTCTTGCCCGCACCATTTTTACCCACAAGGCCTATGCGGTCTTTGGGATTAATCATGAAGGATATCGAGTCGAAGAGCGTCCAGCCTCCGTAGCTTACTGAGAGATTGTCTAACGAAATCACTTAGTTATAGTTTATATTGTAGGGTATCAGTTTTGCTTTATGAGTTGAGCATGTCGATGATTGCTTGCTCCTGGTTCTCAGCGCCAAACACCGAGCTACCTGCAACCAATGCCTCGGCACCTGCGTCAAAGAGTAGGCGTGAGTTAGCTGCCGAGATGCCGCCATCAACCTCGATGATAAGCTCCTGAAGGCCCAACTCCTGCTTCTTGCGATTTAGGTACTCGCACTTAGCGATAGACGATGGCATGAACTTCTGACCACCAAAGCCAGGCTCCACGCTCATAACAAGGATAAGGTCAAGCTGCTCGATCCACTTGTCCAATACCTCGGGCTCTGTGCTGGGCTTGATTGAGATACCCACCTTAGCACCCGCCTTGCGAATAAGGTCGATGCACTCCTGGATATTCTCGGTAGCCTCGTAGTGGAAAGTGACATAGTCGGCACCAGCCTCCACAAAACGCTCAACATACTTCTCTGGTGCAGTGATCATTAGATGCACGTCCAATACCTTAGTAGTACCCTTGCGTAGTGGCTTCATAAGGGGAAAGCCGAACGAGATGTTTGGCACAAACACACCGTCCATAACATCTACATGCACCCACTCAGCCTCTGAGCGCTGGAGCATCTCCATATCCTTGTTAAGATTACCGAAATCGGCAGAAAGCACCGATGGAGCAATAATTCTTCTCATACTATTTTAGGTTGTTTTAGGGTTATCGTTCTACGAATGGACAAATTTACAAAAAATGTTTTGATTTAGCGCACTATTCTTCGAATAGTTTTGTATCTTTGCTTGTAGATAACCACTAACCATAATTTAAAATGGATACTATTTCGACCATATTTCTTGTTTTGATAGCACTCTTAGTAGTAACACTCATTGCTGTATATTTTATGTGGCAGCGCAACGACAAGGCTAAGAGCGACGAAAAATCGAGGTGCGAGGCTCGTGTTACAGAGCTTGAGGTTAGCCTAACTTCTGTGCAGAACAATCTCAACGAGGAGCGCATTGCGCATGTTCGCACGCAGAGTGAGCGCGATGCCTTGAAGCAGAGTATCGAGCAGATGCGCACTGAGCGTGAGGCTACGGAGCGCACAATGAAAAATGAGTTTAAGAATCTTGCAAACGAGATTTTGTCGGAGCATCAGCACAACCTGCGCCAGGCAAACCGTGACTCGTTGGACTTGTTGTTGAAGCCGTTCAAGGATAATATTACGGAGTTTCGTGAGCGTGTTGAGCGCATCTATGCCCACGAGAATGAGCAGCGTGGAGCACTTAAGAATGAGTTAGATAACCTTATTAAGCTCAACCAGCAGATGACCTCGTCGGCAGCTAATTTGACCGATGCCCTCAGGGGTAACTCTAAGGTGCAGGGCGACTGGGGTGAGGCATACCTCGAAACTATCCTCGAGAGCACAGGCTTGGTTAAGGGTATTCACTATCATATCCAGCAGAATATCAAGGGCGAAGAGGGTCAGAACCTGCGCCCCGATGTAGTGTTGTCGCTTCCCGAGGAGCGCTCGATAGTCATCGACTCTAAGGTGTCGCTCACGGCATATATTCGCTATACGGAGGCCGATAGCGAGGCGGAGCGTCGTCAGGCGTTGGCGGAGCATTTGCAGTCTGTTAAGAAACACGTTCAGGAGCTTGCGCTCAAAGAGTATCAGAAGCTTATCAACTCGCCCGACTTTGTGATTATGTTTATCCCTACCGAGCCTGCGTTTTTGGAGGCGTTGAAGGAGGATAACACCATTTGGGCTGAGGCTTATCGCCGAAAGATTATCATCTCGTCGCCTACAAACCTCTTTGCGCTGTTGAAGATGGTTGGAGATATGTGGCGTCGTGATGAGCAGACAAAGAATCAGGCCGAGATAGTGGATAAGGCAACAAAACTCTACGAGCAGCTGGTGGTATTCACCGAGCAGCTTGAGGGCGTAGGCTCGGCACTCGATACGGCAAAGAGCAAGTACGATGAGGCATATAAGCGCCTACACACAGGAAATAATAACATTGTGCGCCTTGGCGAGCGCCTCAAAAAGTTGGGTCTGCCAACTAAGAAGCAACAGTCGTCGAAGGCACTTACTCAGGCCGAAGCGGATGCTGACGAGGAGTAATTCATCACACACACCAAAAAAAACATGGTTCGAGAGATAACCCCGAACCATGTTTTTATTTATATGTCAGCTCTATCGTACAAGAATGTACTCAAATGTTATATATTCACTGTCGAATGATAGGTGTACCTCATTGTCGGAGATAAACTCTACATCTAAAGGTAGCTCTACGCCTACTCCCTGCTTAAATGCATCAATCATCGCCTTTATAATCTCCTCGCTCATAGCGTTCATCGAGGGGTCATCGAATGATATTTCTATCTGTATTACATCAAAATTTGTAGATGTCATATAGACTCGCTCATCGCTATACTTCCACGTGCCGTTGTCGGTAAGCTCTAAGAGCATACGCATTTTTATGCCACTTAAGTCGGCGCTTGCCACTACATATGAATATGTTGCATAGGTGCCATCATTGTTGAAGGTCATGGTATTTTTAGCCTTCTCAATAGTGCCGCCTATGGATTCAAGTAAAGCTTTTTGAGAACCTGTTGACGAGTTCCACTCACCTATTAGCTTTGATGATTGTGCTGAGACACTGCATGATAGTGCAACTGCGAGTGTTAGCGCAACAAATGTGAATAGTCTTTTCATAGTTTCGTAAGGTTTATTTGTTTAATAGTTGTTTTGGTTAAGTTCGCTACTATTCTCGGTGTAATCATTAGCCGAGGCTTTAAGGTCGAGAATATGTTGCTCGACAATGGTGTTTAGATAGTCGATAAAAGGTTTGCATCGACGAAACTGACGTGCTGTGTTCTCCATCCATTTGTCGTGGTAGAACCACTTAATACCTACACGCTTAACAAGCATTATGTGGCGCTGAAGCATGAGATCACGATACTCTCGTTCGATGTTAAAGCCTTTGGGTAGTCGAGTAAATTTGTCGCGCTCTAAAAGCTCAAATCCTGTGGCTTTGATCAGCTCCATTATTTGTGAGCCATTCTCCTGTACATTGCGACGAAAGCGGTCGAGAAGTTCGCGGCTGGGGTTGAATATTCCGACAGCCAGCAATGAACCTCCACTATCAGATGGCTCAGGCGATATTTGATAGTAGTAACCGGCAAATCCGCTGCTCTTGCCCATACGCGCAAAGAAACCTCCGAGGTAGTCGTTGAATATGCGGTTGTCGAGTTTTAGTTTGTAGGGGCGGAAGAGCGGGTAGCTACACTCGGCAAGGTGTAGATATTTGATGTTGATGTCGTATTTGCCGATGAGCTCGATCAATGTTTGGATATATATAGCATTGGTGTTGAAGGCATTGACATAGCTGTTGCGATTTGCAAAATACCACTCTTTGTTGTCGTTTGTGTGAATACCTTGAAGAAATGTTACTATATTATCCATTTGCCGGTTCGTTTAACTTGAAAGGGAGTGTCTCCAAAAATATTGAAATCCACTCCCTTTGGTTTGTTAATTAGTATATCTTATCTTACCATGCAAACAAAGGATACTCCTGCATCATTGCATTCACATCCTTGCGTACTGCTGCGATGTTCTCCTCGTTCTCAGGGTCGCTGAGTACGCGGTCGATAAGCTCTGCGATGTAGTCCATCTTGTCCTCCTTAACACCACGTGTTGTGATGGCTGGAGTACCGAATCTTAGACCCGATGTTGTGAATGGTGTGCGTGAGTCAAATGGCACCATATTCTTGTTTGTGGTGATGTCGGCAGCTACCAAGCACTTCTCAGCGAGCTTACCAGTGAGCTCTGGGAACTTGGTGCGAAGGTCAACCAACATGAGGTGGTTGTCGGTGCCGCCCGATACAATCTTATAGCCACGCTTTGTAAGAGCCTCAGCCAATGCCTGTGAGTTCTTAACCACCTGCTTCTGATACTCCTTGTACTCTGGAGTTAGAGCCTCGCCAAAGGCAACAGCCTTAGCTGCGATAACGTGCTCAAGTGGACCGCCCTGAATACCTGGGAATACGGCAGAGTTTAGAATCTGCGACATCTTCTTCACTACGCCCTTAGGTGTTGTGTAGCCCCAAGGATTGTCGAAGTCCTTGCCCATGAGGATGATACCACCACGTGGACCACGCAATGTCTTGTGAGTTGTAGATGTTACGATGTGAGCATACTTCACTGGGTTGTCCAACAAGCCTGCTGCGATAAGACCTGCTGTGTGAGCCATATCGACAAGAAGCAAAGCACCTACCTTATCAGCTATCTCACGCATTTTTTTGTAGTCCCACTCACGAGAGAATGCTGAAGCACCACCGATGATAAGCTTTGGCTTGTGCTCCAATGCGAGTGCCTCCATCTCCTCATAGTCGATGTTGCCAGTCTCCTCCTTAAGCTTGTAGCCTACAGCGTTGAAATACATGCCCGACATGTTAACTGGTGAACCGTGTGAGAGGTGACCACCATGCGATAGGTCGAGACCCATGAATGTGTCGCCTGGCTTGAGGCAAGCGAAGAATACTGCCATGTTAGCCTGAGCACCTGAGTGAGGCTGCACGTTAGCATACTCAGCACCGTAGAGCTTGCAGATGCGCTCGATGGCAAGATTCTCGATCTTGTCGACAACCTCGCAACCGCCATAGTAGCGTGCAGCAGGGTAGCCCTCAGCATATTTGTTTGTACATACAGAGCCCATAGCAGCCATCACCTGGTCGCTAACGAAGTTCTCCGATGCGATAAGCTCGATTCCTTTGGTCTGACGTGAACGCTCCTCAGCGATCAAATCAAAAATCTGTGTGTCTTTGTTCATTTTAGGTTTATGTTTTAGTTTTTGGTTTTAAGCCTATATAAGAACGTTTGTTCTTAACAACTAACAAAGGTAAGAAAAAAAAATTATTTGGCAAAATAGATGAGAGCATATTAATTTCAGCAATTTTTAGTACCTTTGCACGAATGATTGATCGTGAAACCATAGACCGAATATTTAGTGCTGTCAATATCGTAGATGTTGTTGGCGACTATGTCACACTCAAACGCAAGGGTGCGAACTATCAGGCGTGCTGTCCTTTCCACCAGGAGAAGACACCATCGTTTGTTGTCTCGCCCGCACGTGGCATATATAAGTGTTTCGGTTGTGGCAAGGCGGGAAATGCCGTTAACTTCGTGATGGAGAGCGAGAATATCTCCTATCCTGAGGCCCTTAAGGTGCTTGCCAAGCGCTATGGCATCGAGGTTAGGGAGGAGGCTGTGACCGAGGAAGATATTCAGCGCAACAACAACCGCGAGAGCATGTTTGCGCTCAACCAGTGGGCTGCCGACTACTTCCAGCGATATATGTATTCCGAGGATGAGGGTCGCAGCGTGGCACTTACCTACTTCTCGTCACTTCGTGGCTTTAGCGATGCCACAATTCGTAAGTTTGGCCTCGGCTTCTGCCCCTCACGTGGTGACCGTTTCTCAGCCGACGCTCGCTCGGCGGGATATAAGGAGGAGTTTTTGCTTAGCACAGGTCTATCTATAAAACGTGAGTACGACGGAGCATTGCGCGACAGATTCTTCGATAGAGTGATATTCCCTGTGCACAATGTCTCTGGACGTGTTGTGGCGTTTGGAGGTCGTACTTTGCGCACCGACAAGAAGGTTGCCAAATATCAGAATTCGCCCGAGAGCGAGATATACTCAAAAAGCCGAGAGCTTTATGGCCTCTTCTTTGCTAAGAAGGCTATTCAGCAGGAGGACATGGTGATTATGGTTGAGGGCTACGCCGACGTTATTTCGATGCACCAGGCTGGTGTCGAGAATGTTGTGGCATCGTCAGGTACGTCACTTACCGAGGAGCAGATACGCCTCGTTGCCCGTTTCTCGAAGAACATCACTCTGATGTACGATGGCGATAAGGCGGGTGTTAAGGCGGCATTGCGTGGTGTAGATCTTATCCTCAAGGAGAATCTTAATGTCCGCATAGTGCTACTTCCCGAGGAGCACGATCCCGATACTTTTGCTCGTGCACACTCTTCGGAGGAACTTCGTGAGTATATTCGCAACGAGTCGCAAGACTTCCTTGCTTTCAAGGCGCACTTATTGCTTGGCGAGGCTACTGACCCGATGACCCGTTCTGAGGCTATTCGTGCAATGGTAGAGAGCATTGCCCTTATTCCCGATGCTATTAAGCGTCAGGAGTATGTGCGCTACTGTGCCGAGATTATGCAGATTCCAGCCGATACGCTCGGTGTGGAGGTGGCACGCAGTGTCGAAGGGGTGAAGGGTAATCGCGAGGCGCGCGAGTTTATTCAGCGACAGCAGAGCCGTGAGCGTGAGCTTAGGCAGGCGGAGCAGATGCCCAATACACCTCAGCCTAATAAGGGGCATTTACCCGCAGATGCTACTCTGGGTACAACTATGGAGACTCTTGAGCGTGAGATTGTCAAGTACTTGCTGAAGTATGGTCACATAAATTTTACGCTTATCGAGGATAAGGAGTTTGTCGACTACAATGTTGCCGAGTTTATATTCTCAGAGCTTGATGCTGATGATTTGAGCCTGGTGTACCCAGTCTATCGCACCATATATGAGAACTATCGCCAGGAGAGCAATCGCCTGGGTATTGGTGTCGAGGTTGCTACACATAGCTTTGTCAATAACATAGATCCCGAGGTTAGCCGTGTGGCTGTTGATCTGCTCACGTCGGATGACAACTATGTTATTAGCCGCATATGGGAGCAGAAGGAGGTACACATTGAGAGTGTTCAGGAGCAGCTGGCACATGGAGTGCCCACTGTTATGGATACCTATAAGCTACGAACTCTTGAGCGCTTGATTGCTGAGAACCAGGCACGTTTGGCATCACCCGATATTAGTGAGGATGAGATGTCGCAAATCATGGCACAGCTAACCAAGTTCCATGCGGCACGTGTGAAGCTTGCGCAGATGACCAAACGAGTTATTTGACGATTGATAAAAAGGGTGCCCGGCTTACCTCCGTATCACTACGTTGGCGGTGTGCAAACAGAAAATAAACTAAAGATGTGTAAAACATATCAAAGATAAAAGAATTAGTTACCTTTGCCGAACACCCACTCTGATAGTGGCAAAAGGTGTGCCGAAATGGTGCTGATTAAAGAATAATATATGGCAGATTATAAAAATATAAATATCCGAAATAAGCGAGCTACGTTCGACTACGAGATTATAGAGGAGTACATCGCAGGCATTGTGCTTGTGGGCACTGAGATTAAGTCGTTGCGTTTGGGCAAGGCGTCGCTTGTCGATTCGTATTGCTATTTTGAGCAAGGCGAGTTGTGGATTCGTAACGTGAACATTGCTGAGTATGCGTGGGGCACATGCAACAACCATGTTCCTAAGCGTGACCGCAAGCTGCTGCTTAACCGCAAGGAGCTTAACAAGTTGCAGCG
The DNA here is from genome assembly GCA_017380515.1 of Alistipes sp. Taxonomy (GTDB): domain Bacteria; phylum Bacteroidota; class Bacteroidia; order Bacteroidales; family Rikenellaceae; genus Alistipes. The sequence continues at coordinate 1,677 of JAFODV010000116.1, read as the reverse complement.
ATCACTCCAAGATAAAGGATTGACAGTTGTTGGCTTGCGCCTATTTATCACCGAGCGAGGTTTGGCTAAGGTGGCTATCGGCCTTGCACGTGGTCGTAAGTCGTACGACAAGCGTGAGTATATCAAGGAGAACGACGCTAAGCGAGAGATGGATAAGGCAATGAAAAACAATAGATAACAGCGAAATATGGCACTTATACTTTCAATTGAGACTGGTACAGATATTTGTTCGGTGGCGCTTGCTAACGATGGCGAGCTTATGGCCTTGCGTGAGAGCGACGAGGGTCGTGACCATGCTAAGAAGGTGGCTCTGTTTGTCGACGAGTTGCTACGTGAGACCGGTGTTCAGCCTTCGGATATCGACGCTATAGCTGTGGGCAAGGGCCCAGGCTCATATACCGGCTTGCGCATAGGAGTGTCGTTTGCTAAGGGCATGTGCTATGCTCTCGACATCCCACTTATTGCCATCGGCTCGCTCGATGCCTTGGCAGAGGTGGCACGTGAAGACTTCGATGCTGGCATCCTCGATATCGAGGAGGAGGACTGGGCTCAGGCTAAACTTTGCCCTATGGTCGATGCTCGTCGCATGGAGGTATATGCTCAAGTCTTCGACGTTGAGGGTGAGGCTAAGAGCGATGTAGTTGCCGAGGTTGTCACAGAGGAGAGCTTCAACGAGTGGCGCTCTAAGGGTAAGTTTGTAATCTTTGGTAACGGAGCAAAGAAGTGTGCCGAGATATTGCCAGATGCTATTATCGAGGATGTTGTGCCTTCAGCACGTGGCATCGTGCGCCTTGCCGAGGAGGCCTTCAACGCTGGTAAGTTCGAGGATTTGGCATACTTCGAGCCATTCTACCTCAAGGACTTTATAGTAATCCCATCAAAGAAGAAACTTCTTTAATTTGTTGTGATAAGGGGCCATTCTTGGCCCATTGCTAAAAGTTGAGCACCCGAGGCTGTAGGTTTACTACTATCCTCGGGTGCTCACTTTTGCAATAGACCAAGCCTAACCCCTTCTGACAACAAATTGGATTCTATCTTGGTAGTGAGTAGTAACGAAAATATTACTCTTTACTAATTTATCTGTCATGTTGAGCCTTGGCGAAACATCTCTCAGGTGGTGCTAACCTCGAGATTCTTCACTCTCATTCAGGATGCCATACCATGAAATAGCGTCGCAGACACCTTACTTTTCGCTTCTTACCTTTCACCTAAAAATGAATCCTCTTGGGTTATCCCAAGAGGATTTTTGCTTGACGGCGTGCTGCGTCAGATATCTCGCTGCCGGACAGCATCTTAGCAATCTCATCGATGCGCTCCGCTTTGCTTAAGCGACGGATGTTTGTCTTGCCCTCATTCTTGAATACTACGAAGTGTGAGCCACTCTTCGAGGCTACCTGTGGTAGGTGTGTGATGTCCACAACCTGCATCTTCGTTGCCATGTCAGCAATAATCTCGCCCATGGCGTCGGCAATGCGGCCCGAAACACCTGTGTCAATCTCATCAAATATTACCGTAGGTAGCTTAATCTTCTCTACAAGTATCGCCTTGAGTGCCAACATCACACGTGATAGCTCACCACCCGAGGCTATGCGCTCGATAGGCGCAGGCTTTGTTGTGCGATTTGCTGTGAAGAGATAGGCGATGCTATCTGTGCCATTTGGCGTGAATGTGTCGATT
>JAFODV010000115.1 GCA_017380515.1 Alistipes sp. | reverse complement strand
GTGCGAAGAATGCCTTGATATCCTCATCCTCCAAGATGTTCTCAGTCTTGAAAACATATGCACCAGTCTTCTCTGACTTTACCATCTTGATACACTTAGTGTACTTCTTTGCAGTACCAGTCTTAAGTGTTGCAACTACTTTCTTTGCCATACTTTAACCTCTTGTTAAAATTACTTAATCTCACGGTGTAGAGTTACTCGCTTCAAGTATGGATTGTACTTCTTACGCTCCAAACGGTCAGGAGTATTCTTCTTGTTCTTAGTGGTGACATAGCGAGACATTCCTGCAACGCCGCTCTCCTTCTGCTCTGTGCACTCAAGGATCACCTGTACTCTGTTACCTTTCTTTGCCATTTTCTGTTAGCTGTTTTTAGTAAACCTTCTTAGCGGCCTTAGCCTCACGAAGTGCAGCAGTAAGACCCTTCTTGTTAATTGTTTTGATGCCAGCAGCTGAAACCTTCAAAGTGATCCAGCGGCCCTCCTCCTCCGACCAGAAGCGCTTTGTTCTCAAGTTTGGAGAGAACTTACGCTTTGTGCGGATGTGCGAGTGAGAAACATTGTTACCCACCATCGCTACCTTACCGGTAATTTCACAAACTTTCATCTCTTAATTTTTTTAAACTCAAGTGCCACCGTGGCACAAAAGCGCACAAAGATAAGCAAATTTTATCAATCCGCAAATATTCGGCAACTTTATTATGTAATAATAATGATAAATTTCGATGTTAGCTCCCAAAAATGCCCTTCAAGTGCTCGTCATGTTTCTCAATTTTTGCTTATCGGTAAATATTTTTAAAAATAATCACAAAAAATTTTGCAGATAAGAAAAATGTGTGTATATTTGCACACCGATTTGGAAAACAAATCAAATGGTGGATGTAGCTCAGTCGGTTAGAGTAGAGGATTGTGGTTCCTAAGGTCGTGGGTTCGAATCCCATCTTCCACCCTGAAACCTTGTTACAAGCAATTGTAGCAAGGTTTTTTTGTGCCTATACCCAACTATAGTCAAGCACAAAAGAACAGCAGCCCATTGGTGTTGCTCTACATTAATAATGGCTGTCAGTTGTGATTCAGTAGTAGGGTGGGGAGCCGATAGGACTATGGTTTATTACTCGACCTTTAGTCTACCTCTTTAATAAAAAGTTGGCTCACAATGTTTTCATCTTACGATTGGTTCGAAGCCGATGTTTGGCAGGTGTACGTTGAGTGCTTTTGCGCTCTTTGTATGCGCTGTGTGCTTTGCTTGGGTGTTTTCTTGTTAGCTCAGTAGATTGGGTGCTGGATAGTTTTGCACTATAATTGCTTGCTGATGGCGTATAAACTTCAAAAACATCAATTATGCAAAGTGAAAACAAATCTACTGGTTTCAAGCTTAGCGTCATGACGCTGGCGATAATGAACGTAACGGCCGTGGTTAGCCTTCGAGGCCTCGCATCAGAGGCCATTTACGGCTTGCAATCAGCATTCTACTACTTGTTTGCTGCTATTGTCTTTTTGATTCCTACGGCTATGGTTGCTGCTGAGCTTGCGGCGATGTATGCTTCAAAGCAAGGTGGCGTATTTAGGTGGGTTGGTGAGGCTTTTGGCCCGCGCGTTGGATTCCTGGCCATTTGGTTGCAGTGGATTCAGTCCACAATTTGGTATCCCACCGTTCTTACGTTTGGTGCTGTGAGCATCGCTTTTATAGGCACAGATCCTACGGCAGATGCGGCCCTTGCTTCGAATAGGCTCTTTACGCTTGTTGTGGTGTTGGCCATATACTGGATTGCCACATTCATAGCTTTGCGAGGTCTTAATTGGGTGGGTAAGGTTAGTAAATGGGGCGGTACGATTGGTACCATCATCCCAGCGGCCATATTGATTCTGTTGGCCATTGTCTATCTTGCCAAGGGTGGCCACAACAACCTTAATATTCACACTGGGTTCTTCCCCAACCTCACTAACTTCTCGAATCTTGTGCTTGCCAGCTCCATATTCTTGTTCTATGCCGGCATGGAGATGATGGGTATTCATGTTATGGAGGTTGACAATCCTAAGCGCAACTACCCACGTGCCATCATCATTGGCTCGCTCGTAACGGTGCTTATCTTCATCCTTGGCACCTTTGCCCTTGGTATTGTTGTTCCGGCTAAGGATATTAGTCTTACGCAGACCCTGTTGATTGGTTTCGACAACTATTTTAGCTTCTTGCATATGTCGTGGATGGGTCCTATCATCGCCATCGCCCTTGTATTTGGTGTGTTGGCTGGTGTGCTCACATGGGTGTCGGGTCCTTCGAAGGGTATCTTTACAGTGGGTCGTGCGGGATATTTGCCACCATTCTTTCAGAAGACAAATAGCCGAGGTGTGCAGCGCAACATATTGCTTGTTCAGGGTGTCATTGTCACCATCCTCGGTCTCTTATTCGTGGTTATGCCATCAGTGCAGTCGTTCTATCAGATTCTGTCGCAGCTCACAGTGTTGCTCTACTTGATAATGTACATGCTTATGTTCTCATCGGCTATCGTGCTACGCTATAAGCAGCCACAGCTGGAGCGTCCTTTCCGCCTTGGACGTGGCAATGGCCTCATGTGGTTCTTAGGAGGCTTAGGCTTTGCTGGCTCTCTATTGGCCTTTGTGCTTAGCTTTATCCCGCCATCACAGATTGCCGTGGGTAGCAAGACTGTGTGGTTCTCAGTGCTCATCATAGGAGCTATTGTTATGGTGGTCATTCCATTTATCATATATGCTATGCGCAAGCCTTCGTGGAAGGCGCCAGATGCCGACTTCGAGCCTTTTGGTAAGTAATGGTGGTTTGTAAAATAATTAAGGGTGTTGCTTTTGTGCGACACCCTTGATTGCATATAATAGTGTATGTTAGTTTGCAGAGCCGTAGCCCGAGAATGGGTGGATAGATACTATCCAAGCATTTCCATAGCGAGTGTTGCCCGAGAGCTTGATGTGCGACTTGCCCTCACCAATGCTTACTGTGTACTCGTTTAGAAGCTGCTGCTTAGGCTCTGATGTAAGGTCGTCAGAGTCGGTGATCCATATGCGAGTGAGAAGACCTGTTGCGTTGTCAATCTCATAGCCCCAGATTGTAACCGAGTGGTGCAACGAAGCGATGTTCTCGCTAAGAGCGATAGTCAAGCTCGCAATACCGTGGTCGAAGGCCTCGACAACGAGGTTCGAGAAGTAAGCGAGGCGCTCCTTGCCCTGCAACGATGAACCATTGCCCCATAGGTAGTAGTTGTTGAAGCATGTAGTGTACATCTGAGGGTACTGGCTTGGGAATATCTCGTGTGCATAGCCACGGTAGATATGAGGCTCTACGCTGCTCCATACGCTCTTCCAGTAGCCACCCTCGGTGAGAGGATATGCCTGTGAGCCCGATGATGCATACTCGCCACCATAGAGCTTACCCTCGAAGTACCAAGGAATAGCCTCCTCAGGGTGGCCACCCTTGTTGTTGTTCCACTCGTCGTGATATACCTCCATTAGCGCAAGCTCGTATGGAGAGAATGAACCATAGGTCTTTGTGCCAGGGCCATTAACGGCTGTTGAAGGTAGTGTGCCTCCCGCAGCAACATATCTATCCTGCCACCACTGAATCATGTTTGACGAAGCAGCAGCCCAACACATGTTGATGTCGCCATTATCGCCCGTGCCCTTCTTGTTTACGTCGTACCAGCCCGATGATATTGTCACGCCCTCAGCAAATACGATTGTCGCGCCGCTCTCCACAGCCTCGGCAGTTACAGTAATCTCGTTCGATGTTACCGAGCCCTTGGTTGCGTAGATGGTGTATGTGCCAGGGGTTGTTGTTGCGAACTTATTGCCATTTATGATGCTGCCATTGGCATATATTGTAGACTGGCTTGTCACGTTTGCACCATCCTGTGTTACGAGGAGCATTACGCTGTCGATGCCGTTGGCACGTATTGTATCGCTTGTAGCCTCAATTGTGATAGGCTTCTCCTGCTCGGGCTCTGTGGCCTTTGCTATCACCATTATCTCTTCTGAGGTAGCCTCGCCATAGCCGTCAATAGTAGCTTTAGCATAGAACTTATACTCGCCAGCCTTAGTGGTCGAGAACGAAGCACCCTGAAGAGGTGTTCTGTCAGCTGCATTATAGATGATAGCCTCTACAACGTTGTCATCCCATTTTGCGGTGAATGTAGCCTTGTCTGTACCATCGGCATTAATCTCACTTTTGTCAACAGATAATGTTAGTGTGCCCGTTACAGGAGGCTTAGGAGTGTCGGCAGGCTCAGTTGCCTGAATGCCGATAGGGTTAGAAATCTTGTCGCCATACTTAGCATAGAAGACATACTCGCCAGCATACTTTGTCTTGAAGGTATTGCCCTCTATAGCCTCCTTTGTGTCGGCAAAGAGGATTGTGGCATCTACCACATTCTTGTTATGATCGGTAACGGTGAATGTTGCTGTATCTACACCATCGGCAACAATAATGAACTTATCTACTGAGAGGAGCAGCCTCTGTGTTGGATCTACTGGTGGCTGTGGCTCGCAAGCTGCGATGCCAAGCAGTGCTACGAGTGCAAAAAATATCTTCTTCATTCTACTATTATATATAAGTATGGGAGGGTAGTCGCCTACCCTCGCCATAGTTGTTAATTACTTTACTCGCTTAAGAACGATGTCGGTTGTAGCACATGCCTTGAGCTGGTAGTCGTTGAGGAATACAGATGGACGGTAGATGCCGTAGCCGAACTCCTCACCTGAGTGGTACGCACCGATAGTGAGTGTGTCGCCACCATCAGAGATTGTTACAGGGAATGTAGCAGGTGCTGTGAACTGGTTATCGTAGTCGCAGCCGAAGAAGTTGAGGTAACCCTCCTGTGCCCAGTTGTAGAGGTACTCGCCCTTAGATGTAGGCACTGTGAGAACATCGCCCTGGCCAATCTCGAGGAAGAACTTAGGACCGTAGTCGCGGTAGATGAGGTTCTGACCCTTAGCGTAGTAGTTAGGATTTGCATCCAAGAGGTCTGCAGGTTTGTATACTGGAAGTGGTGAGTATACGCCCTGTGCCGATACGTTGAATGGAAGGCCAAGGATTACAAGACGGTTCTGGTCGCGGTAGTCGGCGTTGGTCTTTGCGTCAACACCCTGACCCTGAACAACGCCAGCATTCTCAACGAGAACGGCAACTACAAGGGTTCCGGCATTTACGCCGTCGGTTCCGACACCCTGGTTCTGGAACTGGTAGGCGACAACACCGTGGAAGGCAAATTCAACGGCAC
>JAFODV010000114.1 GCA_017380515.1 Alistipes sp. | reverse complement strand
TCCTGCGAGCGAGCAACATATATTGGCTTACCATCGTAGGGGTTTTCGCCCATGTAGAACATAACGGACGAGAGGGTCATAGGCGTAGGCGTGAGGTCTTGCACCTGCTCGAGGTTGAAGTGTAGCTTGCCGAGCACCTTGCCCGCCAAGGCACGCATATCTCGCTCCTCACAGCCAGGGTGCGACGATATGAAGTATGGAATAAGCTGATACTTCAAGCCCTCACGGCGACAGATGGTGTTAAAGCGACTATTTAGGCGTTCAAACATCTCGAACGAGGGCTTACGCATAAGCTTTAGCACATGATCCTCGGTATGCTCAGGGGCAACCTTTAGGCGACCCGAGGTGTGATGCTTGACAACGGTCTCGAAGTATGGCGAGTCGTCAAAGAGGTCATAACGTATGCCACTGCCGATAAAGGCTTTTTTAATGCCCTTAATCTCTCGCACCTTACGATATAGCTCCAAGAGTGGTTTATGGTCGTTATTCATGTTGGGGCATAGCTTGGGGTGCAGGCACGATGGGCGCTTACACTTCTTGCACAGCTCCTCATTCTTACCGCTCATGCGATACATATTAGCTGACGGCGCACCCACATCCGAAAGGTAGCCCTTGAAGTCGGGCATGAGCGTAACCTTCTTAATCTCCTCCAAAATAGAGCGTTCAGAGCGTGAGCTGATAAACTTGCCCTGATGTGCCGAGATGGTGCAGAACGAGCAGCCACCAAAGCAACCACGGTGGATATTCACCGAGTGCTTGATCATCTCCCATGCAGGGATGTCGCCCTTGCCCTTGTAGCGTGGGTGTGGCTGGCGCTCATACGGCAGGTCGAATGAGTGGTCGAGCTCCTCGGTTGTGAGCCTCTCGTGTGGAGGTGTGATAACAACATAGCTATCCCCCACCTTCTCAACGAGTGTCGTCTGACACTCCATCATATTACTCAAGGTCTCGATATGGCAGAAATTCTCGCCAAACTTACGCTTATCCTCCTCGCACTCCTCGAAAGAGTTGAGCACAATGGTCTTGCCATTAAACAGCCTCTCGACATACTCTCTATCAGCCACAAAGCCCACCTGACGCAAGCCTCTAAGCAACTTCATGTTAAAGCCGTTACGCATAGCCTTTGCAACCTCACGAATAACCTTGTCACCCATGCCATAGACAAGCAGGTCGGCACCTGAAGTGAGCAATATAGATTGTTGGAGTTTGTTGCTCCAATAATCATAGTGTGTCAAGCGGCGCAACGACGCCTCGATACCACCCACAACAACAGGGGTGTGGGGATATAGCTTCTTAAGTATTTTTGTGTATGTATCCACCGTGCGGTCGGGCCTAAAGCCAGCCTTGCCACCCGGCGTGTAGGCATCGTTTGAGCGAAGACGTAGGTTTGCCGTGTAGTGGTTCACCATCGAGTCCATGGCTCCTGCCGACACTGCGAAGAAGAGACGTGGCTTACCTAACTTCTTAAAGTCGCGGAGGTCGTCACGCCAGTTAGGCTGTGGCACGATAGCCACACGGTAGCCCTCGGCCTCGAGGATACGTCCGATAACCGCAGGGCCAAATGCAGGGTGGTCGACATAGGCATCACCCGAAAAGATGATAACATCGAGCTCGTCCCAGCCACGAGCCTCTACCTCCTTAGTTGTAGTCGGCAAAAACATAACACTCTATTATTAAATGAGTAATGAGGAATTAGTAATGAGTAATAATACACTGATTATCAAACCCGACCACCACAAATTACTAATTACTCTCTACTAACTACTAATTAAACTTATATCTCGTCAAGGTCTAAGCCCACAGAGTCGGTATATCCCTCCCACTTCTGCAATACAGCCTTGAGGTCGTCGGGGAGCTCCGATTCAAACTGAACATACTCGCCCGTTGTGGGATGCACAAAGCCCAGGGCACGGGCATGCAACGACTGTCTAGGAATAAGCTTGAAGCAATTCTCAATAAACTGCTTATATTTTTGGAATGTAGTACCCTTTAGGATGCGGTCGCCACCATATCGCTCATCGTTAAACAATGGGTGTCCCTGCCACGACATATGAACACGTATCTGATGAGTACGGCCTGTCTCCAAGCGGCACTCCACCAGTGTAACATAGCCATAGCGACGCAACACCTTGAAGTGTGTCACGGCATGTTTACCATCCGAGCCATCGGCAAAGACATACATCTGCAGACGCTCCTTGGGACTACGTCCGATATTTCCGATGATAGTGCCCTCATCCTCGGCGATGTTACCCCACACAAGAGCCACATAGCGACGATATATCGTATGGTCAAAAAATTGCTTTGCAAGGTGAGCATGAGCCCTCTCGTTCTTAGCCACAACCAACAATCCCGAAGTATCCTTGTCGATACGGTGCACAAGACCCGCACGAGCGTTACCCTCAGAGAACATTGGCAGGTTCTGCAAATGGTAAGATAGAGCATGCACCAACGTGCCGCTATGATTGCCAACGCCAGGGTGTACAACCATGCCCGCAGCCTTATTCACAACGATGATGTCATCATCCTCAAATACAATATTCAAAGGTATATTCTCAGGCACAATCTCCTCTTTACGGCGAGGATATGGCATCACGATAGATATCTGGTCGAGAGGCTTAATCTTATAGCTCGACTTTTGAGGCTTACCATTAACGAGGATGTTGTCACCATCGGCAGCCGTCTGAATGCGGTTGCGCGAGGTGTTCTCGAGACGTATTGTAAGGTACTTGTCGAGACGCATCATCGACTGGCCCTTATCCACCGTAACGGCAAAGTGCTCGTACATCTCGTCGCCCTCCTCCACCGAGTCGGAGGCTACCACATCGAGTTCGTCATCCAGAAGCTCAACATCCTGCATATTTGAGTTAAAATCTTTCACTCGCAAGGCTCTTTAACGATTAAAAAAACTCCTCTTCGTCGGTTGTGCTGGTAGCCTGCTGAGCTGTCTGCTGAGCTGCTGTTGCCTCAGCTACAGCCTTAGCCTCCTCCTCACTACCATAAATCTGGGTGCTACCATCAACAGCCTCGATGCTCTCAAGGAGCTCAGCTGCCTCAGCCGCACGGCGCTCCTCCTCCTCACGGCGCTTAGCCTCACGCTCCTCCTGAAGACGAGCCTCCTCCTGAGCCTCCTGCTCCATAAGCTTACGCTGCTCATCCAAATACTTGGCATTATGATCGCTAATCTTTGACAGTGAATCGATAAGCTTATCGTCACAAGTTAGATACAACGACACCTTAGTACCTCGCTTAACACCCTTCTTCGATGGCTGTGTCTGCATATACACACGTGCAATACGACGGCTCTTAAGGTCTGTTACTGTTGAGTCGTACTCGATCTTATTTACGTTTAGACCACTTGTCCAAAGGGCATTCTGTGCCTGGTGCAAGCGCATACCTATAAGACGAGGCACAGAGGTAATATGATGGCCATTACGATAGCCCACAGTAAGATTTACGCCAGAGCCATAAGGCATCAATATGTCTGATGTGCGTGTAATAGTTCTACCTCCTACCGACTGAGAAGTAACGATATCGGCATGGTGCTGCACAAACGTAAGCTCCTTGATGTTGAAGCCCTCACGCTCAAGCTGGTTGATTGCCTGGCGCAATGCAACATGACCAACATAAGGAACCTTGACCTTACGTCGAGCATAGGCATTTACAGTCAGATAGATCTTACGGTCAGGCTTAACTGTAACATCACGAACGGTAGATGGCGCTGGCATCTGATCAACAACCAAACCACCCGCAATATCGGTTTCATACACAGAGTCACGCACGACAAGCTCGAGATCCATCTCATCGGCAAGCTTGCGCGCATCCTCAAGACTCATCTCGATGAACGCAGGCACCTTAATGGCCTTGTTGTGGCGTGTACCCCAGCGCAGGCCATAGTAGACCATGAGCACAACAACAACGCCAAAAACAATGATACATAGGATGTTCATGAGCACAGGTATACGTCGATAAACACGCATAAATTTGCTCTCATTAGCCTGACCGCCAACCATATCAGTTGCTGCTTGCTCATTTGCAGAATTAAGAGTTGACTCCTTCTTCTGCTTGTTTTGTAGTTTCTTCATATTCTATCTTTTTTCGTTAATATCAATCTCTGTTCCAGCCTATATGTTAGACTCTACCTCATACTGCTCATCAGCCTCACGACGACAAACCTCACGATAGTGAGTATCACGCTCTACGGCAATAAATCCAGCATCGCTAACAAGAGCCTCGAGCTCTGCAACACTCATCGAAGGACGCGCATCGGCACCTGCCATCGAATATATCTTTGTTGAGTCGTCTATAGTGCCATCAATGTCGTCAGCACCAAATGCTAAGGCCATCTCCGTTACGCTCTTGCCATAGGCAACCCAGTAGGCCTTGATGTGGTCAATATTGTCGAGGAAGAGACGACTCATTGCTATTGTTCGCATATCATCCTCCACCGAGCACTCACCAATCTCGGACATACGGTTATTGCGGCTACGATACTTCAGCGGAATAAAGGCATTGAATCCTGGGGCCTCGTCCTGCAGCTTACGCAAGCGGTCGAGGTGATCCACACGCTGCTCGATGGTCTCGACATGGCCATAGAGCATAGTGCAATTTGTTGGAATATCAAGCCTATGCGCCGTAGCATGCACCTCAAGCCACTCCTGCGACGAACACTTCTCGGGACAGAGCTTAGCGCGTAGTTCCTCATCAAAAATCTCTGCGCCACCACCAGGGATGCTCTCCATGCCAGCCTCCTTAAGACGCTGCATACCCTCCTCGATGCTTAGCCCTGCATTACGAATCATATAGAGAATCTCAACTGCCGTATAGGCCTTTATAGCCACCTCGGGCAGCGCTCGCTTAACACGACGAATGGTCTCGCAGTAGCTATCGAGAGTGTGGTCGGGATGCACACCTCCCACGATATGCACCTCCGTGATGCCGCTACCCGCCATCTTACGTGCTCGCTGCTCAATCTCATCAAGAGACAAGCTCCAAGCATCAGCATCGCCCAGACGACGACGGAACGAACAGAACTCGCAATTGAAGATACATATGTTTGAGGGTTCGATATGTATGTTTCGATTGTAATACACAACCTCACCACTCACGGCTCGCTTACGATTTGTTGCAAGCTCACCAAGCAACCACAATGGAGCATGGCGCCACAAAGAGATGGCATCCTCCACCGTAAGTCGCTCGCCACGACGAACATAGTCGACAATATGTGATATCCTTTGCATCGCTATTTAGGGGCTTTTACATAGACAATTATGGCAATTATGGCAAATATTATATTGGGCAGCCACACGCCAAGCCATGGTATCATTGAGCCGCTGGCTGCAATCTGCTCGAATACTCGACCAAGCATGATATAGCTGAAACATAGCGCAATACCAAGGCCGATATGCATACCCATACCTCCACGAACCTTGCGCGACGAAAGCGACACACCGATAAGCGTTAGAATAAACGTAGATATAGGGTAGGAGTAACGAGCATGGCGCTCTACCTCAATGACATACACATCGTCCGAACTCTTGGCACGCTGCTGATGGATATATTCGTTGAGCTCACTAATACTCATTGTCTTAACCAGCGACTTGGTCTCGCCAAGCTCTCGGGCATCGAGGTTAATCAACGTATCGAGGTTACGGTGTAGCTGAAAATCGTATTCGTTGTCGCCAGTACGCTTATAAGTAACATACTTCTGCGCAGTCCATCGTCCCTGCTCCTCATCAAACTTAGCTCCCGACGCCTCGAGCTTTGCCACAAGCTCCGAGCCATCGTACTGCTCAAGGGCAAAGAACGACACCGACTCGCCACGTGGAGTATAGCCACGAACATATGCAAACGTACCATCTGCAATCTGGCGATATGCATTCTCGTCGTAAAGCACACGCTGGCTACTCTTGACATATTGGCTCTCAAACTGAATAATCTCACGCTGAGCCTGAGGTATCACCCAAAGGCTTAGACACATATTTGCCGCTGTGATGATGAATGCACCAAGCATATATGGCCACATCAATCGTCGAAAGCTCACACCACCCGACAAAATCGCCACTATCTCGGTCTGCATAGCCAGCTTCGAGGTAAAGAAGATTACGGCAATAAAGGTAAATAGCGACGAAAACTGATTGATGAAGTATGGGATAAAGTTGAGGTAATAGTCATTGACAACAGCACTCCACGGAGCCTTAAGCTCGGTGAAGTCATCGACCTTCTCAACATAGTCAAACACAAGCACGATGATGATAATCATCAAAAGGCCAAAGACATAGGTCCTCAGAAACTTTCCGAGGATATATCTATCAATCGTGCGATAGCCTGGTATCGAGGGTATTAGTCTAAATCTCATAATATAAAAAACGCTCTAAAGGGCGAATTATAGCCTACGTGCAAGTTTAATAACCATCTGCTCCTTCCACTGCTTAAAGTCACCAGCAATGATGTGCTGGCGCGCCTCACCCACCAGCCATAGGTAGAATGCTGTATTGTGCAACGAGGCAATCTGCGCCGCCAACATCTCCTTGCACACAACAAGATGGTGCAAATAGGCCTTAGTATAGACCTTATCGACAAACGTAACGCCGTTAGGGTCAATTGGCGAGAAGTCATCCTCCCACTTCTTATTTCGGATATTGATAACACCCTCCGACGTAAATAGCTGTCCATTGCGACCATTACGTGTAGGCATCACACAGTCGAACATATCGACACCACGATCTATCGCCTCGAGGATGTTTACAGGAGTACCTACACCCATCAAGTAGCGTGGCTTATCCTCCGGCAGCACCGCATTACACACCTCAATCATAGAGTACATCACGTCGGTGGGCTCACCAACGGCCAAGCCGCCAATGGCATAGCCATCAGCATTGTACTGCAACACGTTACGTGCTGCCTTCTCTCGCAAGTCGGCATAGCCACAACCCTGCACAATGGGGAACAACGACTGGTAGTGACCCCACTTTGGCTGAGTTTGGTGATAGCGATTGAAGCATCGGTCGAGCCATCTCTCGGTCAATGCCAACGACTTTGCGGCATAGTCGTGAGGAGCATCGCCTGGAGGACACTCATCAAAGGCCATCATGATGTCGGCACCAATGGTACGCTCGGTGTCGATAACACTCTCAGGTGTAAAGATGTGGCGTGAACCATCAATATGCGACTGAAAGTGGCAACCATCCTCCTTTAGTTTGCGGCATGCTGCGAGCGAAAAGACCTGGAAACCACCACTATCAGTAAGCATAGGCTTCTGCCACGACGAGAATTGGTGCACACCACCCGCCTTCTCGATAATATCCATACCTGGACGGAGATATAGGTGATAGGTGTTTGCCAAGATAATCTGCGCCTTAGCCTCGTGCTCTATGTCACGATGAAATATTCCCTTCATTGCTGCGGCAGTGCCCACAGGCATGAATATAGGGGTCTCAATAGGGCCGTGGTCGGTCTGAATAAGACCAGCACGCGCCTTGCTATCCGATGCGGTATATTGTAAAGTAAACTCCATACATGTATATATAACGCACAAAGATATGAAAATTTTAGCAATCTACAAAACCAAAATCGACACCAACGACTATTTTTATTAAAGATATCGACAATAGATAAAAAAGAGTAAAATGTTTGAGCTTCAGATTTTGCTCTTTGCGTTTTTTTAACTACATTTGCACGTTATATCTAAACGAACATAGCTATGCAATTTTTAAGCAATATATTCGACCATTACTCATGGCAGGGAGTGACGCTATTAGTAATACTCTTTGTGCTATTTTTGGCGCAAGCCTACTACTATGTAGTTAGCTATCGCCGCATACATCGTTTTCGCCTTGTACATCGCAATGACAAATATTGCGAGAACCCATATATTTCTGTTATCGTTGCCGTGCGTGGCGAGGACGAATACTTCTTAAGCCACCAAATACATAAGCTACTATCGCAAAAGTACGATGTGTATGAGATTGTTGTCGTGTATATTGGTCGTGACATCGACTACTATGCTGAGCTTCAGCGCATACGTGATCAGCGTTCAAACATGAAGCTCACTAAGATGAGTGGCAATGGCCGCATCTATATCACCACAAAGCAGGCCTATAACGTAGGTATCAAGTCGGCGCAATACGACAACCTGCTATTTACCACGCCAGGAGCTATTCCAGCAACTGACGAGTGGATAACCTACATGTCATATGCCTTTGAGCGCGGAACAGTTGTTGCCGGTGCTGTGGCACCACGCTTCGAGGAGGATAGACTACGCACATACCTCATGCGCATGGCAGAGTTCCACTATAGCCGTGGTCACATGGCGATGGCCGTTAACGACAGAATATATGTTGCACCACGTAGCAACTTCGGATTTACACGTCGTCTGTATGAGGCTACACGTGGCTTTAACCATCTAAACATGGATATTGGCGAGAACGACCTCTACATTCAGAGCATCACATCGCCTAAGCGCAGTGCAGTGATGTTATCGCCTAAGTCGCTTATTTATGAGGATCGCCCCTCGACATGGGGTGAGTGGCTCGACATCGTGCGCTATAACCGCTCGACAGCCCGTTACTACCCCACAGAAATTAGCACCTTCAGCCGCTGGGAGGCGGGTAGCCGCATGCTCTTCTTCTTAGTTGCTATTGCGATAATAGTACTTCTCCCTTTGGAGCTAAAGATTACGGCAATTGCGTTTGTGCTAATTCGCTACACCATGGTATTGCTATCGACACGCAAGTCGGCCGACAAGTTTGGAGAGCAGGGAATACTCCTTCGATATTGGATTTACGACCTTTTAGGACCAATCATCGACTTCATTATCGACCTAAAGCCAAGCAACAACAGTCCTAAAGCATGGATTTAGAGAAGTATATCATAGCATCAGATGTTGAGCTAATTGCGCTGGCAGCAAAGGGTGACGACCATGCCTTTGAGCACTTGTTCATGCGCTACAACGAAGCCATACGTCACCTCTTTGAGCAGCGATTGGGCGACAAAGACTTAGCCAACGACCTTATGCAGGAGACATTCATAAAGGTCTATCTACATCTTGCCGACTACTCCGAGAACTACACCTTCGGACAATGGATATACACCATAGCTCGAAACACCCTTGTGGATCATCTACGACGTAGGCCCGATGATGTATCGATAGATTCGAAGTTTATTGCTCCTATAGCCACCACACCATCTCCCGAAGAGAGTGTGATAATAAACCAGCGAACAGCGCACTTCGAGGCATCGCTCAACGAGATTCCCGAAGATTATCGCAAGATTATAGAGATGCGCTTCTTAGAGGAGTACTCATACGAGGAGATTGCCGAGAAATTAGGGCGTCCGCTCAACACTATAAAGACGCAGATACGTCGTGCTAAGGCGGCTGTGTGCAAGATAATTTTAGACAAAGAGTAGAGAAGATGAATAGTGAGATTATAACACGATATTTTCCTGAGCTTACACCTCGCCAAAAGGAGCAGTTTGAGGCTTTGGGAACGCTATATGAGGAGTGGAATGCCCGTATAAATGTCGTATCACGCAAAGACATGGAGCACCTCTACACCCGCCATATTCTCCACTCGTTGGCTATTGCCAAAGTGTGCGAATTCGAGGCTGGCGCAACAGTCGTAGACATAGGTTGCGGAGGAGGCTTTCCCTCTGTGCCTCTTGCTATTATGTTCCCCGATGTGGAGTTTATCGGTGTAGACTCTATTGCCAAAAAGATTCGTGTTGTCGAAGGCATCAAAGAGGGTGCTAATATTACAAATTTGAAGGCCGTAAACTCACGTGCCGAGCAGCTTGGTATCAAGGCAGACTATGTTGTCTCGCGTGCCGTTACGGAGATGGCAAAATTTATGCCTTGGGCATGGGGCATTCTACGCAAGGGCCAGCGAGGCACACTCCCTAATGGCATACTATACCTCAAGGGTGGTGACCTCGCCGAGGAGCTTGCTGCAACACGTCGCAAGTGGGATTTGTACGACATTCGTACGATGTTTGACGACGAGTTTTTTGAGACTAAAAAGGTGGTTTACACCAAAAAAGATTAATATACAATGAGCCAATATCGCAAACTTACTCTCGACGAGCGCTCAGCACTTGAGAATCGAGGTTGCCACGCTGAGAATTGGGATAACATTGCTGTTGCCCATAACTTCTCGGTGGAGCAGCTACGCAATGTACGCTTTGAGGGCGATATATGCATAGGCTCAAATAGCTATATTACCTACTCAACACTACGAAATTACACCATCGGCAACAACTGCCACATCGACTCTGTGCTACGTATGGAGTGCCGCCACTCGTCGCTATTTGGTAATGGCGTAATGGTCTCAACGGTTAACGAGAATGGTGGACGTAGCATACCTATCTACAACGAGCTAACCTCACAGATTGCCTACCTTATGGCAATGATGCGCAACAAGGTGGCTATGAGCGAGGAGCTACAGCGCAAGGTCATGACCGAAGCCGAGAAGGTGCGTAGCACAATAGGCCGTGTTGGAGATAATGTAACAATCCTTGGCGTGAGGTTTATCCGCGAGGTGAACATCGCTGATAACGTGAGCATCGAAGGTGCATCGCACATCGAGAATGGCACTATCTTAGAGCATTGCAAGATTGGTGTTGATGTTCGAGCTAAGGATTTTATTGCCGACTGCCACTCTGTTATCGAGAGCGGAGCATGCATCGAGCGTTGCTTCGTGGGTGAGAAGACACACTTGGCAAATGGTTTTACGGCTGCCGAGTCGCTATTCTTTGCCAACTGCCACTGCGAGAATGGCGAGGCCGCAGCGATATATGCTGGCCCCTTTACGGTGTCGCACCATAAGTCATCACTACTTATTGCCGGCATCTTCTCGTTCTTTAATGCGGGTAGTGGCACTAACCAGTCGAACCACCTATTTAAGAGTGGTGCCGTACACCAGGCCGTACATCTCCGAGGCTCGAAGTTCGGCAGCAACGCCTACGTAATGTCGCCAGCTATCGAGGGCCCCTACACCGTGATTCTCGGACGACATAAGCGCCACCACGACACACAGGATATGCCTTACTCCTACCTTATCGAGGAGGAGGGCTACTCGTTACTTGTGCCTGCCATTGCCCTTACGAGCTACGGCACGGTGCGTGACACCGAGAAGTGGAAGACACGTGATAAGCGAGTATATAGGCACGACAACATACACTTCGAGGAGTATAACCCATACCTTACAGGCAAGATGCTCCGTGGCGTAGACATTCTCACACGATTGCATGAGGACGACCCCGAGGCAAAGACATATAACTACAATCGTACGGTCATCAAGGTTGCGATGCTTCAGCGTGGTATCAAGCTATACAATAGTGCTATAGTAGCCTCTATCGGCTCGATGCTCAGCCGTGGCGATTTTAGCAAGGCATCGGCTGAGAGTTGTAGCGAGTGGGTGGATATTGGTGGTCAGTACCTACCCTTCGAGCTACTGGAACGCATCATTGAGTGCGCTACCAACCCAGCAACAACGATTAGCGATGTGCGCAAGATGTTCGACGATGCTATGCTTTCGTACGACGACATGGCTGCAGCCTACGCCTGCAACCTGCTTGGCAACATCCTCGGACATACCCCATCGAGCGAAGATATTGAAGAGACCATAGCCACCTCACAAAAGATTGTGGCACGCATGCGCGAGACCACTGAGGCTGACCGTCAACGTGATACTGGCAGTGGCATGATGATAGGCTACGGCTACGACTTTAGAGACCTCGACGAGCAACTTGCCGACTTCACGAATACACGATAACGAAAAACCAAAACACAAACATACTAATACAAACAAAACTATGGAAAAGGTAAAAGTTTTAATCATTGGTAGCGGCCCTGCAGGTTTCACCGCTGCAATCTACACTTCACGTGCTAACCTCTCACCAGTATTGTATGAGGGTATCGAGCCAGGAGGTCAGCTCACAACAACCACTGAGATTGAGAACTTCCCAGGCTATCCAGAGGGTATCACAGGTACTCTTATGATGGAGGATTTGAAGAAGCAGGCATTGCGCTTTGGTGCTGATGTACGTCGTGGTATCATCACCGATATCGACCTTTCTAAGCGTCCTTTCAAGGCTGTTGTTGACCACGAGCACGAGATCGAGGCTGACGCAGTTATCGTATCTACAGGTGCTTCAGCAAAGTACCTCGGCTTGGAGTCTGAGCAGAAGTATCGTGGCATGGGTGTATCAGCATGCGCTACGTGTGACGGTTTCTTCTACCGCAAGAAGGACGTAGCAGTAGTAGGTGGTGGTGACACTGCTTGCGAGGAGGCTACTTACCTTGCATCAATCTGCCGCAAGGTTTATCTTATCGTTCGTAAGAACTACTTGCGTGCATCAAAGGCTATGCAGGAGCGTGTGTTCAACACTCCAAACATCGAGGTATTGTTCGAGCACAACACCGCTGAGGTACTCGGCGACGAGGAGGGCGTAACAGGTGTACGTGTAGTGAGCACCTCTGGTGAGGAGCGCACACTCGACATCATGGGCTTCTTCCTTGCTATTGGTCACCACCCAAATGTTGAGGTGTTCAAGGGTCAGTTGGAGCTCGACGAGCAGGGCTACATCAAGGTTCAGCCTGGCACATCTAAGACATCTGTTGAGGGTGTATTCGCTGCTGGCGACGTTAAGGATCCTCACTACCGTCAGGCTATCACTGCTGCAGGTTCAGGCTGTATCGCAGCTCTCGACTGCGAGCGTTGGTTGCTTGCTCAGTAATTTAGAGAACATACCTCATGGCATTTACAGTTACTATACTCGGTAATTCGTCTGCTAAACCAACATCTAACGCCCACCCATCGGCACAGGTAGTAAACCTCAACGAGCAATACTACCTTGTAGATGCTGGCGAGGGTGTACAACGGCAGCTCATAAGGCGTGGCATAAATCCGCTACGCCTTAGGGCTGTATTTATCTCGCACCTGCATGGCGACCACTGCTTCGGGCTCTTTCCGCTTATAGCAACCCTCGGTCTTGAGGGCAAGCGCACGCCACTTGATATCTATGCGCCAGCGCCTATGGGCGAGATATTAGAGTTTCACCGCCGCTACTTCTGGGACGACCTACCCTATGAAGTTAAGTGGCACGAGGTGCGCACCACAGAGCACCAGATAATCATGGAAAACAACACCTTAGAGGTGTGGAGTATTCCCCTCAGACATCGAGTGCCCACGGCGGGCTATCTCTTCAAGGAGAAGCAACCAGGACTAAATGTCGAGAAATTCAAAATCGAAAAATACGGACTCTCGATAGCAGAGATCGTAGCAGCCAAGCGTGGCGAGGATATCGTGCGCAACGGTGAGATCATAGCTAACGAAGAGCTAACATATATCCCCTATAAGGCCCGCTCCTATGCCTATCTATCCGACACCAACTACTCGGCACGTGCTGCCGAGAGGGTTAAGGGCGTAGACCTTCTTTATCACGAGACAACCTACTCCGAAAAAGAGAATATTTTGTCGAAAGGACGAGGTCACTCAACAACACACGACGCAGCAAAGGCAGCCCTTAAAGCAGAGGCTAAGCGTCTGATAATAGGACACTTCTCATCACGCTACAAAGACTATGAGCAGTTAGCAGAGGAGTGTCGAGATATATTTCCCGAAACATATATTGCCCGCGAGGGAGAAACATTTACCATAGAGCAGAGAGGATGACAAAGGCCGAAATTCAGTTTGTACGTTCGCTTGCCGATAAGCGCACACGTGACTCTGAACACCTGTTTGTTGCTGAAGGCTACAAACTCGTTGACGAAATACGTCAGTCAGAGCTTCGCATTCGCACAATTTATACCACACGCAATGATGTTGTGGGTAATAATGTTGTGCTCATCGAGAAACGCGAAATGGAGCGCATATCGCAGCTCAACACTGCATCTGACATTCTTGCCGTAGTGGAGCAGCCACTCTACAAACTAACACAGCAGAGCCTTAAGGCGAAACTCACATTGGCTCTTGATGGCGTGCAAAATCCTGGGAATATGGGCACTATCATACGCCTTGCCGACTGGTTTGGCGTCGAAAACATCATATGCTCGCGCGAATGCGCTGACCTCTACAACCCAAAGGTTGTGCAGGCAACAATGGGAGCACTACTACGTGTAAAGGTCCACTATGTAGACAATCTAAGCACGCTACTTAGCGAGGCTCACACAAGCGGTGTTGCCATCTATGGAACGCTGCTCGACGGCAATAATATCTATCAGGAGAAGCTCTCCCAAGAGGGTATTATAGTCATGGGCAACGAGGGTCGAGGTCTTAGCGACGAGTGCCGTAAAACTCTCAGCCACAAGCTATTTATCCCGCCCTACCCTGCCGATGCACCCACCTCGGAGTCGCTCAACGTGGCTATGGCAACGGGTATCATACTTTCTGAGTTTCGACGCAAATAAATCGCAGCGGTATGACACATGATGATAAACATAAGGGCTACAAGATACTTGGCGAGTCGGGCCTTGTACAAGACGAGGATGGCGAAATCTTTCCTAATCCCGATGCTGGCAAGCATAGTGTAGAAATCAAATGGGAGCCCATTGAGCGACAACCCACGCTCGATGAAATAATCTTAGACGCTACGCCCACAACGCTGGGTGGTGCTCGTGAGCGTTTTATCAAGTCGCTCAAAGATTTCAACAACTACGCCCCACTGCATCTTCAGAAGGATATAGCCAAGGCTATAGAGCTAGTTACAAATAACGATATTACAAACAACCCCGAGTGGTTAGATAGATGGCTGGAGGCGGTCGAACTTGTTGACCTCACTCACGGCTACAGCATCCATTTCGAGCCACCATGGGGCTTCAACGACCGAGCCTTTCAGCGCTCGTTGCAACGCAAAAATCGCTGCTGCAAAGCCCTCAGAGAGCAGATAATCAAAGAGAAGAGCGGCAAAAAAGGCGGATTACTTGCTTTTTTAAAGAAGTTTTCATAAATTTGGGGTGACATATTTATTTACCCTAACCCACAACGTTATGAAAATCATTCTTAGAATTTTCACTCTCGTTTGCATGTGGGCGGCAACCACATCATTATCGTCAGCACAGACCCCCCTTCTTAGCGGCGTTTATCACGAGACTGGTGTCACGTTCGATGGTGCGTGGCACAACACTGGCATTGTTGGCAATGCCATGACAATCACTGTTTATGAGGGAAGCATGTACTATGGTAATGACTATGCCGTACGTCGTGGTAATGCCAATGTCTATGGTTTCT
>JAFODV010000113.1 GCA_017380515.1 Alistipes sp. | reverse complement strand
TCCGTTGCACAAAAAATCTACAAACTATATACTTGCGTATATATTGTACGCAAATATACGAATTTTTGGTAATAAAATTCACATGGCAAACTTTTTTTTAAATTTTCGCTCATCTACTTGTGTCTGATAATCGGTGTTTATGGTTGATATATACGGAGTTAGCTGGTTGTGTTGAGGATAAAAATATTTTCATTTTTTAGGGCAATATCCTTACGAAAAAAGGTTGAATACTTCAAGGTGTTGCCAACACGAACATATGCTCAAAAAGATGGTGCGAATAGAAGCTCTGATAACACAAATTTAGTTATTCATTTTGCGCTATGAGCTTTCTTGAAAATGGTTTTGAAATTTAGAGTTTATTTTGTATCTTTGTCGCCGATTATTATATAATGTGTCGAGAATAATTTAAAACTTTAGATATGGCAGTTGAACTTAAAGATTTGACCAAGAGCGACGAGAACTACTCGCAGTGGTACAACGACTTGGTTATCAAAGCGGGCTTGGCTGAGAACTCAGCAGTCCGTGGCTGTATGGTGATTAAGCCTTATGGCTATGCAATTTGGGAGAAGATGCACGAGGTGCTCGACCGCATGTTCAAGGAGACAGGTCACGAGAACGCCTACTTCCCACTATTTATCCCTAAGTCATTCTTCTCGCGTGAGGCAAGCCACGTTGAGGGCTTCGCTAAGGAGTGCGCCGTAGTTACTCACTACCGTCTCAAGAACGACGAGGAGGGCAAGGGTGTTGTTGTTGACCCTGCGGCACGCCTCGAGGAGGAGCTTATTGTGCGTCCAACATCTGAGACTATCATCTGGAACACATATAAGAACTGGATTACATCATACCGCGACCTTCCAATCTTGTGCAACCAGTGGGCAAATGTTGTTCGTTGGGAGATGCGTACACGCCTCTTCTTGCGTACTGCCGAGTTCTTGTGGCAGGAGGGACACACAGCTCACGCCACTGCCGAGGAGGCTATCGAGGAGACAGAGCGCATGATTAACGTTTACCGCACCTTTGCTGAGGAGTGGATGGGCGTGCCTGTTATCGTGGGTCATAAGTCGCCTAACGAGCGCTTTGCAGGTGCTGTTGACACCCTCACTATCGAGGCGTTGATGCAGGATGGCAAGGCTTTGCAGAGCGGTACTTCGCACTTCCTTGGTCAGAACTTCGCCAAGGCGTTCGACGTGCAGTACACCTCTAAGGAGGGTAAGCAGGAGTATGTGTGGGCAACATCGTGGGGCGTGTCAACGCGTCTTATGGGTGCTCTTATCATGGCACACTCCGACAACAACGGTCTTGTGCTTCCTCCAAAGTTGGCACCTATCCAGGTTGTCATGGTGCCTATCTACAAGGGTGAGGAGCAGCGCCAGCAGGTGGTTGCTCGCTTCGAGGAGTTTGCTAAGGAGCTTCGTGCTAAGGGCGTGTCAGTTAAGGTTGACGCTCGCGACAATGTACGCTCAGGCTTTAAGTTCGCTGAGTACGAGCTTAAGGGTGTGCCTGTGCGTCTTGCGCTCGGCCCACGCGACCTTGAGAATGGCACTATCGAGCTTGCTCGCCGTGATACACTTACAAAGGAGGTTGTATCTCAGGAGGGGCTTACAGATCGTATCGTAGCGCTTCTCGACGAGATTCAGCAGAACATCTTTAAGAAGGCTCTCGACTATCGTAACTCAATGATTACCAAGGTTGACACATGGGAGGAGTTCCAGCAGGTGCTCAACACTAAGGGTGGCTTTATCTCAGCACACTGGGACGGCACACCAGAGACCGAGCAGGCAATCAAGGAGGCTACAAAGGCAACTATCCGCTGTATCCCGATGGATGTTGTTGAGGAGGAGGGTACATGTGTATTCTCTGGTAAGCCTTCGAAGTTCCGTGTTCTATTCGCCAAGAGCTATTAATTTGTTGTGATAAGGGGTCATTCTCGGCCCATCGCTAAAAGTAAGACCCCTCGGGCTGTACGTTTGAGTACTATCCCGAGGGGTCTTCTTTTGCGATAGACCAAGCCTAACCCCTTCTGACAAGAAATTTGTGCGCTAATTTAGGTGGACAGAGGCAGATTTTAATGAGTAATGAGTAATTAATCGTAATTGGCAGTAGCAACGAAAAAATAATTACTATTTACTCTTTACTAATTACTAATTACTAATTACTCTTTACTCATTTCTAATTTGATAGCGCCTCGCTAAGCTTCCTAAATTCCCTAATCTCCCCATCTATCCTATAAATAAAGCGTCGCAGACACCATACTTTTCACCTTTCCCCTTTCACTTTTCACTTTTTTTTGTATCTTTGTCTTTCAGACAATAATTAAACCTAAATAACATGATTAAGAAACTTACTTTGTTGTTGGCGGCAGTTGCTACACTTGCGTCATCTGCCACGCTAACTGCTTCAGAGCCAGAGGCTGTGAAGCCTAACTACAACCTTGCAGAGCAGTTCTCGCCTGCAAAGATTCGCCGCATGGTGCCTCAAACCATCATTCGTCCTAACTGGTTTAAGTCGGGCGAGAAGTATTGGTACAGGTGGCAGACACGCGATGCTATCACCTACTATGTTGTAGATGCCAAGTCGGGCAAGCAGACCGAGCTATGGTCGATGGCTGAGCTTGCTGAGAAGGTGACTATGGATTCTGGTCATCCTTTTGATGCTCAGCATCTTCCAATCTCAAACATTGAACTTAAGGAGGACAAGTATGTTCAGTTTGACGTTATCCCTGCTATGGCCTATGTCGAGAAAAACAAATATACACCGAAGGACGAGAAGGGTGGTATGCTCGTGTTGCACTATGAGTGGGACTTGGCAAAGCGTGAGCTTAAGCGTGTGGAGCGTCTAAAGCGCATCCCTGAGTGGGCAAACGTGTCGCCAGATGGCAAAATAGCTGTATATCAGAAGGACAATAACCTATGGTATATGACGATGGAGGATGTCGAGAAGTTTGTGGTTGACCCTAAGGACTCAACAATCGTTGAGCACCAGATTACTACTGACGCTACGTTCGACACTGCATACCACTGGTTCGAGGACTGCATCGAGCAGGTGAAGGAGGGTGAGCGCTACCGCGTATTGTTGCAGTGGTCGCCAGACTCTAAGCACTTCGCAACAGTTCGCAGCAACACCTCTATGCTCATCGACTTTTGGGTTATCAACATCCTTAAGAAGCGTCCTGAGCTCTTTACATATAAGTATCAGATGCCTGGTGAGCAGAGCCCTGACTTCTGGCTCGAGTTGTTCGATACCGAGAAGTTTGAGCGCAGAAAGGTAGACTTGGACAAGTATAAGGAGCAGATGGTGTTTATCTGTGGCGAGCCTCATACCCACGCCGATAGATATGAGCGTCCTATGCGTGTTACATGGCTTGGTGACAACGATAAGTTCTACGTTATTCGTCAGAGCCGTGATATCAAGCGTGCTGACTTGTGCGTGGTAGATGTTGCAACAGCAACTGCCAAGGAGCTTGTGCACGAAGAGATGCAGACATCTATCGAGTGGCAGAATCCTACGCTTGTGAATGGTGGTAGCGAGTTTATCCAGTGGTCGGAGCGTACAGGCTGGGCGCAGTTGTATCGCTACTCGGCAGATGGTAAGCTCATCAACCAGATTACTAAGAGTGAGTGGCACGTGTCTAACGTTCTTGGCGTTGACGACACTAAGCGTGTTATCTACTTCACTGCTACAGGCTACAATAAGGACGAGAATCCATACTACCTACACCTCTTCCGTGTAAACTACGATGGCACAGGCCTCAAGCAGCTCGACCCTAAAGGCTTCAATGGCGAGTTCTCGCTATCGGACAACCGTCGTTACTTCACAACAACCTACTCACGTGTAGACACTGCTCCAGTATCTGAGCTCTACTCGACTGAGGGTAAGAAGCTCCTTACTATGCAGACTGTTGATATGCAGCCATTGTTCGATGCAGGCTACAAATATCCAGAGCCATTTGTTGTTAAGGCTGCCGACGGTATCACCGACCTTCATGGTGTGATGTACAAGCCTTACGACTTCGACCCTACGAAGAAGTATCCTATCATTGAGTATGTATATCCAGGTCCTCAGACCGAGGCTGTCGAGCAGTCGTGGAATGGCTCAATGAACCGTACCGACCGTCTTGCGCAGATTGGCTTCATCGTAATCACCGTAGGTAATCGTGGTGGCCATCCTGACCGCTCGAAGTGGTATCATAACTATGGCTACGGCAATATGCGTGATTATGGCCTTAAGGATAAGGTTGTTGCCGCTCAGCAGCTTGCCGCACGTCATAGCTTCATCGACATTGACCGAGTAGGTATTCATGGTCACTCTGGTGGTGGCTTCATGTCGACTGCCGCTATCTTGATGTATCCTGACTTCTTCGATGTTGCGGTATCGTGCGCAGGTAATCACGATAACAATATCTACAACCGTTGGTGGTCGGAGAAGCACCACGGCATCATGGAGGTAGAGCAGGATGGCGAGGTTAAGTTCGAGTATGAGATTACGGCTAACCCACAGATTGCACATCGCCTCAAGGGTAACTTGTTGTTGGTGCATGGCGATATCGACGAGAATGTACACCCTGGTAACACCTTGCGTGTTGTCGACGCTTTGATTCGTGCTAACAAGCGCTTCGACATGCTCCTCTTGCCTGGTCAGCGTCACGGCTTCGGCACTATGAACGAGTACTTCTTCTGGCGCATGGCCGACTACTTCTCTGAGCACTTGTTGGGCACATGCTGCAAGAGTACAGATATTCCAGAGCTAAACAACGATATTATGTAAGTAGACATAATAAAGCGGTCAAGGGGATAAGTCTTAAGCTTATCCCCTTGTCTGTTATATAAACTTTATTCTTTGCAGCCTTCTCTCGACACTGCCTAACTCACGCTCAATAATGCCCGTAAGAGCATCGGCAGCATCATCGTGCGCATTGGCCTTAAGCAGACGCTTAAACGTGGTTATGTGGGTGTAGAACTCAGGCCAGCGCATATGCCAATTCTTGGGCATGTGTATCGAGTGTAGCACTGTGGCTGAGTTCGATAATATGCGAGCCTCCTTGTTGCCACTCTGGTGAAACCACTCTATCTTGGTGTGTGGCACCGCTCGCTGTAGGGCGCGTGCAAAGCCTCGGCCACCGTTGTTGCTCTCAATATATGCTATGCGTGTGTCGTTATGTGCCAGCATTGCTGCCACAAGTTTCTCGCTTAGCTCCATGCTCTCCTGAGTGTAGACAATATCTGTGACATATATAGTGCCATCGGTGTCAATAGCATAGGCTATCGAGCACAGATAGTCGCTTCCTGTGTCGGCGGTGTCGGTGTAGCATCCTCGCTTCATGATGTCGCGTGGAAGATTGCCATACTCCCTGAAGCTGTCGTTATATAGTAAGCCCTCACGTGAGGCAGGGTGTCCCTGATACATAGCCTCGAAGCGCTGCGGGTCGAGCTTACGTTTTGATAGTAGTACTCGTTTGTCATGCTGCTTGGGCCATAGCGCCTCACCCTCGTTGCGGGGGTCGACCTCTGTGGCAGATGATGCCTTCAAGGCCTCGAAGTTGAGGTATAGCCACTCATCATCCCTCACATTGTCGATGTCGCTAAACGTCGTTAATTGCCGTACGCTCTCTGTGTTCATAAGTCTGCCTATGAGATCCTCCTCGTGCCAGCGTGTGAATACTATCAGCTCACGCGAGGTGTTGTGCATACGTGTGCGCACCACCGATGTGTACCACTCCCAGCAGTTCTCTCTTACTATTGGCGATTGTGCCTCCATGGCATCTTTGTATAAGTCGTCAATAATAAAGCAGTCGACGCGGTTTCCCGTGAGTGAGCCCTCACGACCTACCGATATAAGCTCGCCCTTGTGCCCGACTATCTCTACCTCGTCCGAGGTGCGTATATATCCTGCTGGCTTTGTGCCCTGCTTGATTGTTGTGTTGGGAAATATCTCGGCATACTCCCTCGACTCTATTATGCGCTGTACACGGCGGTTGAACTTAGATGCCAATGTGCCTGAATAGGAGGCTATGGCAATGCGCATGTCGGGATCGAGGCCGAGCAAGTAGGCAGGAAGCAGGATAGTTGCTCCTACCGATTTCCCATGCTGGGGCGGAACAGATACTATGAGCTTGCGTATGCGCCCCTGGGCATATGCCTCAAGTATGCGATAGTAGGTCTGATGAAATGTACTAAGTTCCAGAAAGGGATAGACCCTAAGTGCGAAGTCGCTGAAGCTGCACTCCGCAGATGAATTTGTTCGAATGTCCATAGTGATAATTTTTTTTGTGCTCGTGTCACGATGCTGACGAGATGAGCACTTTGAGCCTTGGCGAAGGCATCGCTTCAAGATGAGAAGGGGCCAATGCTCGCTTGTAAATACCCTTGTTAGTTGAGTGCAATGTTGCAGAGTTCGCTTAGCGAGAAGTCGTTGATAATCTCTTGGCTGCCTATGACGGTGTGAAACTCCCACCATATGGGTACAATCTTCGAGATTTTAGTTGCTTTTTGCTCGGTGTCGTCGTTTGCGGTGTGGCTTACGATTAGTGTGCAGGTGAGCTTGCAGTCGACATCGCCACAAACGCAACTCACGCTTCCCGAGTAGAACTCCCGACTTCCAATTGCACTCATCAACCTTTCGGATATCTCAAGATAAAGTTGATGAGAAATTGTGTACATGCTTGAATTTTTTGATGTTTTGTTAATAAAATATTGGAATTTAAAATAAATTGCTTAACTTTGTAGTGCAAAGATATATTCAATAAATGAATTTGTCAATAGTTTAGTACAAAAATTTAATATCAAATCTTTTTATATGGAGACAATCGGAATGCGTGTTCGTCTTATGCGCAAGCAGCTTAATATGACGCAAGATCAACTTGCTCAGCGACTTGGTATTGGTAAGGCTGCTCTCTCAATGATCGAAACGGGTAAGGCAGGCTTGTCGCAACGCAATAAAAATATATTGGTTCAGGATTTGAACATTAACCCCGATTGGCTTGAGTTGGGTGAGGGCAAGATGTTTAATGCCGAGCCAGATATGACCTCGTATCTGCATCGTACCGATAAATCGTTGCCGCTACAGAGTGTGCCACTCTACTCTTTCGAGGGCACTGCGGGCCTTGCGCCTATCTTCGATGCTAAGAGCGAGATTACGCCATCTAACTTTATACACATCCCCAACTTGCCTAAGTGCGACGGCGCGATATATGTACAGGGCGACTCGATGTATCCGCTGCTTAAGAGTGGCGACATTGTGCTCTACAAGCAACTTAGCGATGTGCGCGATGTCTTTTGGGGCGATATGTATCTCCTATCTATCGAGATTGATGGCGAGGAGTATATCACAGTTAAGTATGTTCAGAAATCCGAACACGATGGCTACATCAAGCTTGTAAGCCAGAACCAGCACCACGCCGACAAAGAGGTTGAGATCAGCCGTATCCGTGCAATAGCCCTTATAAAGGCATCTGTGCGTATGCACACCATAGGGTAATTTATTGTGATAAGGGGTCATTCTCGGCCCATCGCTAAAAGTAAGACCCCTCGGGCTGTACGTTTGAGTACTATCCCGAGGGGTCTTCTTTTGCGATAGACCAAGCCTAACCCCTTCTGACAACAAATTATTTCTCGTGATAAGGGCGCATCTGCTGCCGCTAACAAAAAGTCCCGACAATGAGCAGTACTTCGAGTACAGCCCATCGTCGTGATTTTTGCCGAGCGTTGCATCTGCACACTTCTGACGAGAAATTTAGTGGTGCTAATCGAGGTGGAATTTATAGGGATAATAGGGAAAATGGGGAAAATGGGGATAATGGGGTTGTGATACCCTCGCCTTATCTTCCCTATTCTCCCTATCTATCCCAATCGTCCCAATCGTCCCAATCGTCCCAATCGTCCTATTCTCCCTCTCTTGCCTCTCTTGCCTCTCACTTTTCACCTCTCATCTCTCACAAAAAAGATTGGGTACTCCGTGAGGGGTACCCAATCTTTTTGCTATGCAAACCACGATTTTAGTGACGCTGGCGGCGCTGCTCGCGGTTGATTGTTATCTGCTCCTGCTGCTGACGAAGAGCCTCCTCGTAGCGCTCCTGGAACTTAGACTTCTTCTTAGGCTTGCGTGTCAAGAGCTTAGCACGTACCTTATCATCGTCAACAGTGCGACGAATGATAAACATGATAAGCATTGTGAACATCTGCGATAGGAAGTAGTAGTAGCACAAACCTGATGCGTAGCTATTCATGAAGCAGAGCATCATAAGTGGCATGAAGTATACCATCATAAACTTCATCATGCCTGCGCCTGGCTGACCTGCTGTTGTTGCTGCCTGCTGCTTGTAGCTTATGAACGAGTAGCCAAACAAGGCCACAGCCATGAGCAGTGCAAATAGGCTTATGTGGTTGCCATAGAATGGGATGTTGAAGCCGAAGTCCAACACGCTATCGTATGATGATAGGTCGTTTGCCCATAGGAAGCCCTCACCACGAAGCTCGATACTTGCTGGGAAGAAGCGGAACATAGCCCACAAGATAGGCATCTGGATGAGCAGTGGTAGACAGCCACCCATTGGGTTGATGCCAACCTTCTGATATAGCTCCATTGTTGCCTGTTGCTTCTTCATTGCATCGTCAGGATTTGGATACTTCTTAGCAATCTCCTCAATCTCAGGACGTACGGCACGCATCTTAGCTGTTGACATATAGCTCTTATAGGTCAATGGCAAGATTACGAGCTTAACGATGATTGTAAGAATCAAGATGATAAGACCGAAGCTAAGGCCGTGGTTGCTGAGCCACTGGAAGATAGGCACAGTACCATAGCGGTTTACCCAGCCGATAAGCCAGCCACCAAGAGGAATGATCTCGTCGAGCTCAACATCCTTATCGCCAAACTCAACATCCTCCATCACCTTAAGGTCGTTAGGACCATAGTAGAAGGCGTAGTTGTAGGTGCTCTTATCCTTTGCCAGAGGAAGGGTTATTGTCGATGAAAATGCCTTCATGAAGTCCTTGCCCTCCTTTGTTGAGTTCTTAAACTCTGCATCAGCTACGAGGTTGTCGTTAGAGATGAATGCCGAAGTGAAGTACTGCTGCTTGTAAGCTATCCAGCTGATGTTCTCCAGGTGCTCCTTCTCGCCCGATAGGTCTAACTCATCAACATCTGCCTCCTCGCAGTAGATGATGTTGGTAGCCATATTCTCGTTCTGATAGCTGCGCTCGTTCTTGTTTGAGCGGCTGAGCCATGTGAGCTTAAGCTCCTCGCCCGATGTGAGGTGCTTAGCAATGTTCTTCTGCTCAATGTCGAAGTCGATGAGATAGTCGCGCGAAGGGTTGCCCGTAGAGTAAATCTTATATACATAAGTAAGGGCGCTATCCTCTGATAGGTTGAGCGTCATGCGTACAACGTCGGCATTCTCCACCTTTGACTGCTCTACGTCGAACGTAAACTCGTCTGAGAGGAATGTGCTATTCTCGTTCTGCGACTTTAGCTCAATGCCGAATACCTCATGCTCAGGCTGCATCATCTCTACCTGCTCAGTTCGCTCGCCATCAGCGTAGCGGGTGTAGCGTGGGTCGAGAAGTGTGACATTAGCAATCTTACCACCCTTGGTCGTAAAGTCAACCTTGATGACGTCGTTGCTCACACTTAGTGTCTGGCCCTGAGCATCGTGTGCAGCCTTGAGCTGCTCACCATATTTGTACAGCTCGGCATTTGCCAATCGTGCAAGCTCCAATGAGTCGCGCTCGGCACGCTCCTCGGGGCTAAGCTGGGCAACCTTCTCACGCTCAGCTTTTTGCTGATTGATGAGCGCCTGCTTTGCCTCGTTCTCAATCCTCCTCATCTCCTGCTGTTTCTCGGCCTGTCGGCTCTCATAGAACGAGAAGCCAACAAAAACAGCTACCATCAGCACGAGGCCAATAATCGTTTTCTTATCCATCTAATAAAATCTTTTTGTGTCCTAATCTATTGGTTAATAATTATTTATTATTCTCGTCACGATAAGCCAAAGCCTCCTTCACAAAGCGTACGAACAATGGGTGAGGGTTAGCCGCTGTTGAGTGATACTCAGGGTGATACTGAGTACCTACAAACCAACGGTGTGAAGGAATTTCAACAACCTCTACAAGGCCGGTGTCTGGGTTAAGACCCACAGCCTTCATGCCTGCAGCCTCGAAGTCAGCAAGGAACGAACTGTTGAACTCGTAGCGGTGGCGGTGGCGCTCTACGATGTCCTGTGTGCCGTAGGCCTCCTCTACATGTGAGCCCTTAGCAAGGTGGCAAGGATAGCCGCCAAGACGCATTGTGCCACCCTTGGCAGTCACCTTCTTCTGCTCCTCCATAAGGTCGATTACAGCATGCTTTGTCTGTGCCATCTCGCTTGAGTTAGCATCAGCCCAGCCGAGGACGTTGCGTGCATACTCGATAACAGCACACTGCATACCGAGGCAGATGCCGAAGAATGGCACATTGTTCTCACGAGCATAGCGCACAGCAACCAGCTTACCCTCGATACCACGATTGCCGAAGCCTGGGGCAACCATAACTGCCGACATCTTGCCGAGGTACTCGTTTACGTTGTCGATAGTAAGACGCTCAGAGTTTACATAGTGAAGCTTAACCTTTACCTCGTTTACAGCGCCAGCATGGATAAATGACTCGCTGATAGACTTGTAGGCATCAGGAAGCTCTGTATACTTACCCACCAAGGCGATATCTACAACGCTCTTAGGGTTCTTGATGCGCTCAACGAATGCCTCCCACTCGGTCATGTCTGGCTCCTGCTCTGCCTCCAAGCCGAGCTTGTCGAGCAACACTCCATCGAGGTTCTGAGCATGCATACGCAAAGGTACCTCGTAGATAGTAGGCACGTCGATAGACTCAACAACAGCCTCAGGTGCTACGTTGCAGAATAATGCTACCTTGCGACGAATATCGGCGCTGAGAACATGCTCTGAGCGAAGTACAAGGATATCTGGCTGAAGACCATACGACAAGAGTTCCTTAACAGAGTGCTGCGTAGGCTTTGTCTTTAGCTCGCCCGATGCTGCCATATATGGAATGAGAGTGAGGTGCACCAAAACGGTGTTCTGATAGCCGAGCTGGTAGCGAAGCTGACGTACTGACTCGATAAATGGCAATGACTCGATGTCGCCCACAGTACCACCAATCTCGGTGATGATAACGTCGTACTTCTTGCTAGCACCCAACAACTGCACACGGCGCTTAATCTCGTCGGTGATGTGGGGGATAACCTGCACGGTCTTACCCAAGAACTCGCCGCTGCGCTCCTTGTCGATAACACACTGATAGATCTTACCAGTTGTCACGTTGTTGTTCTTTGTTGTCTGTATAGATGTGAATCGCTCGTAGTGGCCCAAGTCGAGGTCGGTCTCGGTGCCATCCTCCGTTACATAGCACTCGCCATGCTCATAGGGGTTGAGCGTACCGGGGTCAACATTGATGTATGGGTCGAGCTTCTGAATAGTCACAGAGTAACCGCGAGCCTGAAGTAGGCGTGCGATAGATGCTGAGATAATACCCTTACCAAGTGATGAGGCAACACCTCCGGTAACGAATATGTACTTTGGTTTAGAGAGTTTCATAACGTTATATGTTTTTGTTCGATATTCTAAATTTACTATGAGTTTGGGCTTGGGCTATGCCTCCTGCTGGTCGATGAGCTTAATCTTCTCGATTATCTGCTGCATATCACGCTTAGTGCGCTCAATCTTCTCGCGTACGTCAGCAATGAGGGCGTCAGCATTCTTCGACTTTGAGAAGAAGCCGATGTTGTTCTCCAATGTTGCAATGTCTTGCTCCATCTGACGTACCTTGTTGAATAGCTTCTCGCGCTCTGAGCGTAGCTGCTGGCCACTCTTCATATTCTGCACACGCTCCTTGAAGCGGTTCATTGAGCGGTCACGCTCCGATGAGCGAAGTACGCCAAACATGCCGTCAACAATTGTTTTGTACTCCTTCTGCAATGCGTCCTTCTGCTTGATAGGCACAAAACCAATCTGGCTCCAGCGGCGCTGGAAATCCTTGATGAGGTCGAAGCCGCCAGCCTTAACATCTGCTGCACGCATCTCCTCCAAGAGTGCCTGCTTGAGCTTGAGGTTCTGCTCGTGCTCCGAGTCGATAGATGAGAAGTGCTCAGCCTTGCGCTCGAAGAACTTGTCGCAAGCGGCACGGAAACGCTTCCAGATAACGTCGGAGTGACGACGAGCAACAGGGCCTATCTGCTTCCACTTAGTCTGAAGGGCGATAAGCTCATCTGTAGCGTGCTTCCAATCCTCAGATGTTGCTAACGCCTCGGCCTGCTCGCATAGCTCGTTCTTGAGTGCGAGGTTATGCTCCATCTCGTTTTTAACGCCTGCGTAGAACTCGCGCTTTAGCTCAAAGAACTTGTCGCAAGCAGCACGGAAACGCTCATATATGCGGTTGTTATCCTTCTTTGGCGCGTAGCCAATGGTCTTCCAAATCTTCTGAATCTCAAGTAGCTCGTCGCTAAGCTTGTTCCACTCCTTGCGTGTAAGGGTTGGCTGTGCTGTGAATGCCTCGACCTTCTCGCATAGCTCGCTCTTTAGTGCGAGGTTCTTGGTCTGCTCTGCCTTGATGCCCTCGAAATACTCCTGGTGGCGCTTGTTGATGCGGCTTGATGCCTCCTTGAAACGCTCCCAAAGTGTCTCTTTGTACTCAAGTGCCACAGGACCAGTCTCACGCCACTCGTCGTGAAGCTTCTGAAGCTTGCGGAACGACTCAACAATCTGGCTGTCGAGGGTGAGTGCCTCGGCCTGCTCGCACAGCGATAGCTTTGTCTCGTAGTTCTTCTTGAGGTCCAGGTCGCGAAGCTCCTTGTTGATCTTGATGAAGTTGTAGAAGTTCTCTACGTGAAGGTTGTATGTCTCCCACAAATCCTTTACGTTCTGTTGAGGTACAAGGCCAGTCTCCTTCCAACGTGTCTGTAACTCGCGGAAACGTGTGAATGTGGTTGTCATTGTCTCGTCAGAGTTTACCAACTCCTTGAGCTCCTCGATAATCTGAAGCTTTGTTTTGAGGTTCTCCTCCTTGGCAGCCTCCATCTCAGCGATATGCTTGTCGCGCTGCTCACGATATGCGAGGAACAACTCCTTAAAGCGCTGCTCGAACGCATCCTCCGATGGTGTGAACTCCTCCTCTACGCCACCTGCCTCGATAAATGCCTTTTTCTCGGCCTCCACCTTGGCACGGTGCTGTTTGTAGAATGCTATCTTGATGGCCTCAACAGTAGGACGCAATGTCTGTACTGGTTCCGACTCTATCTTTGAGGCAAACAGCTCAACAAGCTCGGCCTCGTTAAGTCCAGCGATATCATCGTTAGAGGTTGATGTGATCTCCTCCTCTTCGGCTGTCTCGTCGCCAATGCTAAGACCAGCCTCGTCAGCGGCGAGTGCTGCCTCTTCGTCGGCAAACTCATTTGCCATGTTTGAAGTCTGAAGCTGCTCGTTAGCATCTTCGATTGCTGGTGTCTGTGTAGTAGTCGTAGAAGTAGTCTGCGCATCTTCGGCAACATTGCCGACAAGCTCCTCAGGAGCCGTTAGGTTGATTTTTTCAGTAGCCATCGTTTACGTGTTTTAGATTGGTTAGTGTGTGCATGCGCGAGTGCGCAATGCACACTTATTCGTGCAAATGTAATAAATCTTTTTCAAAGTTGGAAGCGATGCTGGTTATTTATTTTTAATAACGCTGTTTGTGCGTGTGTAATATAGTGTAAAAATGGTGTAATTGCGAATTTGTAATATGGATATATTTGCATGCTCCATGAGGATATAAAATGTTCGTTATTTCGCCAATAAATGCTGTTAGAAAAATAACATTGAAATAACGCATAAAATAGTTGGAAAATCACCCTAAAATTATTATCTTTGTTGAGTTTTAATTGGGAGTGTTCCCATCTGCATTGCATCAACGTATTTAACTAAAACTATATCAACATGGTAATTCTTGTTCTTAACTGCGGTAGCTCGTCTATTAAGTATCAGGTACTTGATGTTCAGGAGCAGTCGCAGACTCTACTTGCCAAGGGCTTGGTAGAGCGTATCGGTTTGGCTGAGGGTGATCTAACACACAAGCCTCAGGGTAAGGATAAATTTGAGCTTCACTGTCCAATTCCTGACCACACAACAGGTATTCGTCTTGTTCTCGACGCACTTACTGACGAGAAGCATGGCGTAATCAAGTCGCTCGACGAGCTTAAGGCTGCTGGTCATCGCGTGGCACATGGTGGTGAGTTCTTCCATGATAGCTGCCTCGTTGACGATGAGGTTAAGGCTAAGATTGAGTCGTTGTACTCAATCGCTCCTTTGCACAACCCAGCAAACCTTGAGGGTATCCTCTCAATGGAGAAGGTGTTGCCAGGTATCAAGCAGGTGGCTGTGTTCGACACATCATTCCACCACACAATTCCTGCAATCAACTATTTGTATGCTATTCCTTACGAGTACTACGAGAAGTATCGTGTTCGTAAGTATGGCTTCCACGGCACAAGCCACAAGTTTGTTGCACGTGTAGGTGCTGAGATGTTTGGCCTTGATTTCGAGAACTCAAAGATTGTTACCTGCCACATCGGTAACGGTGCATCTGTGACAGCTATCAAGGATGGTAAGTCGTACGACACATCTATGGGCTTCTCTCCACTTGATGGTCTTGTGATGGGTACTCGTGCTGGCTCAATGGACGTTAGCGCTGCAACTTACATCGCACAGAAGGAGGGTATGTCTTACGCTGAGCTCGACAACATGCTCAACAAGAAGTCGGGTGTTCAGGGTCTTACAGGCATCTCAAGCGATATGCGTGATATCGACGCTGCTTATGATGAGGGCATCGAGCGTGCTATCATCGCTCGTGACATGTATGGCAACCGTATCAAGAAGTTTGTAGGTGAGTATGCTGCTGAGATGGGTGGCGTTGACCTCGTAATCTTCACTGGTGGCGTTGGCGAGAACTCTCCAGAGGTACGTGAGTACGTATTGCGCAACATGGAGTTCTTGGGTCTCGAGTTTGACGAGGTTCGCAACCGTGGTAAGCGAGGTACTGACTATGAGATCTCTAAGGAGGGCTCACGTGTTAAGGCTGCAGTTATCTGCACTGACGAGGAGTTGGTGATTGCAAAGGATACCTTCCGCTTGGTTAATGCCAAATAATTTGGCTCTTTTGGCGTTATGCTGCTAAAGGCAAATCCTCACATACGCCCAGTATGCTGCGGTTTGCCTTTAGCAGCAAGCCTAAAAATAGCTCAAATTCTTTGACATTGTCTTAGCGCTGTTAAGTGCAAAACCACTATTTTATACGACAAATATTAACTAACAATATAAAAAAACTTAAACTACTATGATTAAGCATTTGGACGAGCTCGTAGCGGCAGCTGTCGCACGTGGTAAGAAGAAGATGATTGTGGCTTACGGTCAGGATACTCACTCAATCGGTGCTACCGATATGGCTATCAAGGCTGGTCTTGCAGAGGTAACCCTTGTTGGTGACCCTGAGGAGATTAAGAAGTCTTGCGAGGCTGAGGGCGTAGATATCAACCAGTACACCATCATTCCTGAGTCTGAGGATGTAAAGGCTGTTGAGATTGCTGTTAAGGCTGTTCACAATGGTGAGTACGATGTTTTGATGAAGGGTGTTGTACCTACTGACAAGTATATGCGTGGTATCTTGAACAAGGAGTGGGGTTTGTTGCCACAGGGTACTGTTCTTAGCCACGTAACAGTTTTGGAGGTTCCTGCTTACCACAAGCTTCTTGTAGTGAGCGACGTAGCTGTTCTTCCATGCCCATCACTCGAGCAGAAGAAGCAGATTGCTAAGTATCTTATCCAGACTGCTAACAACCTCGGTATCGAGTGTCCAAAGGTTGCTTTGTTGGCACCAAGCGAGCAGCTTCTTCCAAAGGTAGTTAGCTCAGTTGAGGCTAAGGAGCTTTCTGATCTCGGTCAGGCAGGTGAGCTTGGCAACGCTTTGTTCCAGGGTCCTTTGGCATTGGACGTAGCTATCGACGAGGAGTCAGTTAAGATTAAGAAGCTTACTGGTCCTGTTGCTGGTGACGCTGACTGTATGTTGTTCCCTAACCTTGAGTCAGGTAACGTATTCTTCAAGGCTTGCTCTAAGTTTGGTGGTGCTGAGCTCGCAGCTATGGTTGCTGGCCCTACTGCTCCATGTGTGCTCACTTCACGTGGTGACTCAACTAAGACTAAGCTTTACTCTATCGCACTCGCTTGCTTGTCAGCAAAATAATTTCGCAAATTAGTAAAAAGCAAATTTTATGGCTTACAGAATATTGACAATTAACCCTGGTTCTACCTCAACAAAGGTTGCTGTGTTTGAGGACATGGAGCAGGTCAAGACCTTGAAGCTTAGCCACTCTGCCGAGGAGATTGCGCAGTTTGCATCTGTTGCTGATCAGCTCGAGTGGCGTTTGCAGATTATCCTCGATGCGATGAAGGCTGATGGCATCGAGCTCAAGTCGTTGGACGCTGTTATTGGCCGTGGTGGCTTGATGCGTCCTATCGAGGGTGGTGTTTACCGTGTTGGCGAGGCTATGATTGCTGACCTCGTAGCACCTAAGCGTCAGCACGCAAGTAACCTTGGCGCATTGATTGCACGTCGTATTGCTGACGAGGCAGGTGTTGAGGCTTACATTGCTGATCCTGTTGTTGTTGACGAGTTGCAGGATATGGCACGTGTTAGCGGTCTTAAGGAGCTTCCACGTCGCTCTATCTTCCATGCGTTGAACCAGAAGGCTATTGCTCGCCGTTATGCTAAGGAGGTGGGTCGTCCTTACGAGGAGCTCAACCTTGTTGTTGTTCACATGGGTGGTGGTATCTCTGTTTCAGCTCACCTTCAGGGTCGTGTTGTAGATACTAACAATGCTCTTGATGGCGATGGTCCAATGGCTCCAGAGCGTGCTGGTTGCTTGCCAGCAGGCGACCTTGTTGACCTTTGCTTCTCAGGCAAGTACGACAAGGCTGAGATCAAGAAGTTGTTGGCAGGTAAGGGCGGTCTTGTTGACCACGTAAACTGCAACAATGTTCAGGAGCTTAACGAGGTACGTGCAGCAAATGGCGACCAGGAGGCACGCTTCATGCTCGACACTATGGCTTACTCTGTATCAAAGTATATTGGTGAGATGGCAGTTGTGTTGAAGGGTAAGATTGATGCTATCCTTCTCACAGGTGGTATCGCTTGGAACCAGTGCGTAAACGATGTTATCATCGACTACTGCCAGTTCCTTGCTCCTATCAAGATCTACCCAGGTGAGAACGAGCTTGAGTCGTTGGCTGAGAACGCACTTCGTGTTTTGAAGGGCGAGACAGTTGCCAAGGAATACTAATTTATTGAGATAACGACGCATCTACTGCCGCTAACAAATTATTGAAGCAATGGGCGGTACGTCAAGTACAGCCCATCGCTCCAAAATTTGCCGAGCGTTGTATCTGCATCATTCTATCAATAAATTTTAGTGCGCTAATCTAGGTGCTAAATTTTCGCTAAATTTTTTAGGCGATGAAAATTTTGATTATCAACGGTGCGAACCTCAATTTGTTGGGGCGTCGCCAACCCGAGATATACGGACACGAGAGCTTCGAGGACTACCTCGAGGCTCTTCGTGCACGTTATTCGGAGCATATCATTGATTACTACCAGTCAAACGTCGAGGGCGAGCTTGTGACTAAGCTACAAGAGGCCGACGGTGTGTACGATGGTGTGGTGCTCAATGCTGGAGGTTATACCCACACCTCCGTGGTGTTGCACGATGCGGTGGCCGCTATCAGCGTGCCCGTTGTCGAGGTGCACATCTCGTCGATACTCGCGCGCGAGGATTTTCGCCATGTGTCGATGATTGCACCCAAGGCCGTAGGCACCATCATGGGCTTCGGCCTAAAGTCCTACGACCTTGCTATTCAGTATTTTGTGGGTTAGTCTATGGCCGAGAGGTTGGAACATAGGGTAGTGAGTGGTGTTGCGTGGAGCTTTTCTGAAAAGCTCCTCTCAATGGTCGTGCAGATGGTTGTCAGTATCATCGTGGCACGCCAGCTTATGCCCTCCGACTTCGGTATCATGGCCATACTTACGTTCTTCACCTCTGTAGCTCTCACAATTGTCGATAGTGGCTTCTCGCAGACTCTCATACGTAAGCAGAATCCCACCGACAGAGAGTACCGTGCGGTGCTTGGCTTCAACATAGGAGCATCGCTCATACTATACATCCTGCTTGTTGTTTTGGCCTATCCGTTGGCTACGTTCTACGACCAGCCGATAATAGCGGATATTGCTCCAGTATTGTTTTTGGTGCTGCCTATCAACTCGTTATGTGTGGTGCAGACGGTGATGTTCACGCGTGAGTTTAGGTTTGCGCTCCTCTCAAAGATTGTATTTCTGTCGTCACTAATAAGTGGCGTTGTGGCTGTTGTTATGGCAGTTCTGGGGTGTGGCATATGGTCGCTCGTGGCGCAGCGCTTGTTGATGATGGGCATCAAGGCTATTGCGTTTTGGTGGATTCGTCGTTGGCGCACCGAGGAGCGATTCAGCCTACAGCCACTCCGTGAGATGGCCCCATTCAGTCTACGACTTCTTGCTACCGACCTGATATCTGCTATATATAATAATGTAGCGCAGCTCTTCATCGGTAAGATCTATTCGGCACATCAGCTTGGATTCTACTCGCAGGCGCAGAAACTCAAGGATCTGCCCGTGACATCATCGGTGCAGGCTGTTCAAGGTGTTACCTACCCAGCGCTCTCGAAGCTTGCTGATGATGATGCTAAGTTCTCGGAGGGCTATCGACGCATACTCATGCTCAGCTCGTTTCTGCTCTTTCCTGCCATGCTCGGTTTTGTGGCTATCGCCCCTGAGATGTTTATGTTGTTGTTGGGTGAGAAGTGGATGCCTACTGTGCCATTTTTCGAGATATTGGCCCTATCCGGAATCTTCTATCCTCTCTCTATTGTTGCGTACAACATTCTCAAGGTTAAGAGCGATGGACGTGTCATTCTGCGCCTGGAGCTTATCAAGCGTGGCGTGATGACCCTCATCCTGGCCCTTACCATACCTCTTGGCATTGAGACTGTGGCGTGGGGTATGACGGCTATGTCGTTTGTTGACTTTGTTGTTAATGTCGTTGCTGCCCGTCGCTATGTAACTATTACGATAGGAGCTCTTGTTCGCTCCATTGCGCCGCAACTCGTTGTAGCCCTTACTATGTTTGCGGCTCTCTGTGTCATAAATCCCTACTTGACACTACTTCACAACTCGCTACACCTTATCATAGATATCGTGTTTGGTGCTGTTGCCTATCTCTCGCTTGCCTATACGCTACGCCTTAAATCCATGGGCGAGGCAATAGCGCTTCTCAAGGGCATTATCAAGAGATAATAGCCCTGCGCTTTGACATATGGCTAAAAGTGCGTAAATCCCTTTAACTCAATATCTGCTGGCGCACCATTTTCTAACCATGAGAGAGTGTTGCTCTCGGTGATTGTGCCTATCTTGGTAAGTGTAGTTTCAGTAGCTATGCTAAACTCTTCGGCAAGTGAGTCGAATCTGTTGGCGTCAACGGTTAATAGTAGCTCATAGTCCTCGCCACCCGTCGTTGCAAAGCGTATGTCGTAGTCGGTGGGAATCTTATCAATGTGTATCTCTGCGCCCACCTTCGATAGCTCCATTATATGCTTGATGTCTGAGGCGATGCCATCTGATATGTCCATCATGGCGTGCACCTCGCTGCGCGCTCCGAGCCATGCTCCCTCCGTTGTGCGTGCCTGACCCAGGCGGTGGTGCTTAGCGGCAGCGGTGTTGAGGTCGCCAAACATGATGTCGACAAGACCTTTCGACGATATGCCGAGCTTGCCCGTCACGGCCACGACGTCGCCAACCTTTGCCTCGGAGCGGCGCTTTATGTTTTTCATTGGGGCGCGTCCTATTGCCACCACGTTGATTGCAATTTTATCCTTTGATGCAGTGGTGTCGCCACCCACAAGTGCCACGCCCTCACGCTGCGATGCTTCGTGATAGCCACGCATGAAACGCTCGGCCCACTCGCCTTGTGCCGACTCTGGTAGGGCAATGCTAAGGAGCGTAGCTACGGGCTTAGCACCCATAGCGGCCACATCCGAGATGTTTACCATAAGGCTCTTGTGGCCCACCTCCTCTGCCGACGATGCGAAGCGCAAGAAGTGAACATCTTCGATGAGCATGTCAGTGGTCATCACAAGTGCCTCGTCACCCATTGAAAGCACCGTGCAGTCATCACCAATAGGCTCAAAGCCATGGTGGGGGAGAGAGCCAAACATTGTGGCTATATCGCCAATAAATCCAAATTCCGACTTTTTCATAGTGCAAAGATAGGGATAAACCTATTAAAAACAAAACGGAGTGTCATCGTCTGACACCCCGTCTTGAAACTTTTGGTATTTTTATTACTCTACCTGGAAGCGATAAACTGCACGTGCAGTGTATACGTTATCCTTAGCAGGGTCGAGACATACGACGCTGTCATTCATGAAGGCGATAACCTCGATCAAATCATCTGATGTCTCGTTTGACGACCAATAGTAGGTCTCAACGAATGGCTCGCCGCCATTGTCGGTAAGAAGCTTGTTATACTTTGCTACTGATGGTGCGTTGAAGTCGCGAGCACCTTCGGTAATAGCCTCCCACATCCAATTAAGCTCCTTTGATGAAGGCAAGAACCAGTCATCACCATGCTCCATACACCACTTAAATGCTGGGTAGTTGTTGATATCCATGCCGTAGTAGTCGAATGGATCATATGTGTTCCAAGCACCCTTGTCGCTGATGCAGTTGCACCACTCATATTTTGTAGACCACTGCAAGTCCTCCTCGTCCATCGAGAAGAGGTAGCACCATGTGAGGCCCTTGTTGTCGGTCTTGATAGCGTAGATGACGCCTTGAACACCGTTTACCTCGTAGATAGTACCAATCTCATACTTGCCTGCGAGCTCTGGGTCGTATACCTCAACAGTGGCGCTCACGCCAGTAGTCTCGCCATTGTAGCGTGCACGGAAGTTGTATGAGCCGATGGTTGTTGACGAGAACTTCTTGCTCTCGATAACCTCCTGTGTAGCGGTGTTGTAGATCTCTGCCTCAGCAGTTACATTCTCATCACCATACATCACGGTGAACG
Organism: Alistipes sp.; assembly: GCA_017380515.1. Classification (GTDB taxonomy): domain Bacteria; phylum Bacteroidota; class Bacteroidia; order Bacteroidales; family Rikenellaceae; genus Alistipes. Next base: position 11,569 of record JAFODV010000113.1, on the reverse strand, counting down.
CAGCCTCCTCAATGCCGTCAGCCTTGATGCGGTTAGGTGTAGCAGTAATCTTCAACTCCTTGTACTCTGGCATAGGAACACTATTTGCCACTACGATAACCTCGTTAGAGAGCCACTTACCATCATACTTTGCCTGGAACTTAAACTCTCCAGCTACGTCCGACACGAAGCTGTTGCCCTCTAATACCTCATTGTAGTTGAAGTTTGTGATCTCGTAGCCCTCTGTTACCTCCATGCCGTCAACCTTAACGGTGAATGTAACGGTATCGGTATTGTCAGCAACAATCTCGCTCTTGTCGGCCTCAAGGGTGATGACCTTCTCAACCTCTGTTGCAGTGATCTCAACAACATTTGAAGACTCGTTGCCATAAACAGCCTTAAACTCGTATGTGCCAGGTGTTGTTGTTGTGAAGGTGTTGCCCGTAAGCACTGAGTTATCCTTAAGTGAGATAATTATGATCTCAGCATTCTCAACGCCATCAACCGTAGCTGTGAATGTCACCTTGTCGGCACCATCAGCCTTCATCTCGCTCTTGTCAGCAGCGAGTGTAGGCTTCTTGGTCTCTTCGTTAGGGGTGACAGTAGGCTCACATGCAGCGAAGCCCAAGGCGAGGGCTACAACTGCGAATATGCTAAAAAACTTCTTCATCGTTTTTTTGTTAAATTAAATTACTGTGCGTTGTCAAACATCTCTGGTGTCACGCGTACAGCGTACTGTGTTGGTGTATTCTCCTCGTTGATTACCTCGAAGAAGAATACATAGTCGTTCTTGTCAAAGCCTGTGAACGAAATTGTAGCGCCCTCAGATGTCTTAGCAGCTGCCAAGGTGTCTGCGCCTACAGACTTGCGGAACATGAAGAAAGCCTGAATCTGTGACCAGTCGTTTGGATCCCAATACTTCGCAAAGTCGTAGTTAGCCCAAAGCTGTGCACCAGCCAAAAGGTCTGTAGCGTATCCATCAGTCTTTACAAGGAACTGAACATCGTATGAGAAGCCGCTCTTTACGATTACAGCCTCAGATACCTCAAGCTTAGCGATGGTCTCTGTTGATGGCGCCTTAGTCTTGAACTCAACAGCTACATAGTTGTAGTCGTAAACTGAAGTTGGGTCAACCGTTTCAGGATCGACATAGAACAATACTACTACATAGTCAGTGTCGTTCTTAAGAGTCTGGTATGCAGAGATTGTTGCAGCACCCTTGTGTCCGAGTTTGCCCTCCTGGATGATGTCACCGAAGCCGAAGCCCTGCTCCACAGCGATGTTGTTAAGGCCGAAGTAGCTACGCATAACGATGTTTGCACGAGCCTCATTTGCCAATGTCTCATCATATGACTTCTTAGTCCAGATGTAGTATGTCCACTGCTGATCAGCCTTTGCAGGTGTTACATCGAGGTTGAAGTTTGTGTGGTCGGTTATAAGGTTAGCTGTAGAGAACAATGAGCTTGCATCAATAGGCTCGCCCTCAGGTGTTGTGAAAGCGTAGCGGAAGAGCTTCATCTCGTCCTGCTGTGTGTGCATAGCCTCCCAGTTCTCAAAGTTGAATGCTACTGCAAGATACTCTGTCTCAGCTGCAAGACGGCAGTCGAGAGTTGTCTTGCCTGCAGTGATCCACTCGCCGCTGTTAGGGTTCTCGATGATATACTCAAAAATCTGATAATCATCGTTGTAGATGTTAAAAGCATCAAGCTCCATCTTGGTGATCACACGGAAGTAGTAGCGGTTAGAGCCGTTAGGCGTAGCAATGGCAGTTGCCGATGTAGCTGTGATATCCTTAACCTCAATCTCAATGTTGAACTCATCAGCTGGAAGTGGTGCCTCAGCCTTGATTGTAGAGTACTCCTTGAGAGTAACCTTGTTCTCAGTGAGTACAAATGCTACGAGGGTGTAGCTTGTCTCCTGAACAAGGCCCTTAGCAGCAACAATCTGTGTACCCTTGCGAGTGCGGTAGTTCTCGTCGTTGAGACACATATCAATGAGTGTAGCATCGTCCATGCTGGCAATATCCTCAGATTTGAAGAAGTCAGCATAGTAGTTTGCATTACTGTCTGATGGTGTTACAGCCACCTCAATCTCGTTTGCAGTGATGCGCGCCTCACCAAACTTGAATGTAGCGCCGTTATCGCCCGAGCCCTGTTGCTCGCAACCCATAGTAATGAGCACTACGAATGCTACAGCAAAAAATGAAAATAACTTTCTCATGGTTTAGTTGATTAGTTTTTGGTTAATATTAATAATTTATTCTTTCTTTGTTGCTATCTCGTCCTGCTATGCCAATTACTTGCATAGCAAGTCGCCACAAAGATAATGATATTATCCATAATTCCATAATATGTAATAATAAAATCCTTAAGATGAATACAAAAAAATGTTGCGTCTAATTGTGAGTTTGGCGAAAAAATATTAAATTTGTACGCTATTAGGGCAATTTGCTGGTTTGTTTTTGCGTTTAATAGCATATCTATTGGGGGGGATAACATTATGAATCAAAAAACACAGCGTCTATCGTATATCCGAAAAATTATTCGTTCGGAGTTTATTTCATCACAGGAGGAGCTCATTACTCGCCTTCAGGAGTGTGGCGTGAAAATCACTCAGTCGACATTGTCGCGCGACTTGAAGTTTATGCATGTGGCTAAAGTGCCACACAAGGAAAAAGGATATATCTACGTCCTTCCGAACAACACACGCAACGACCACTCTATTTCAACTAACATCACCGACAACATCACCGACATAGCCTTCTCTGGTAATCTTTGTGTGCTTACCACCAAGCCAGGCTATGCAAGTGCCATATCGGTGCCTATCGACAATAAGGGTATTACCGAGGTGCTCGGCACCATCGCTGGTGACAACACCATTCTTCTTGTTTTGCGCGAGGGATATGAGCTTACGTCGTTGATGAATCAGTTGTATATGCTCTTTCCTTCTCTCAGAAACCTTTAAATTTGATGATAAGGTGTCATCTTTGGCACCAGGCTCGTTACCCATTATCACGAAAGGGGATGTACGTTGGAGTACACCCCCTTTCGCTGTAATTTCGACTTGCCACCAATAAAAATTAACGCAGAGCACCTCTTGCAATCCTCGTTCGAGGCTTCTCCTTTGTCTCTTTGCTCCCTAATAGGTGCTATTTAAGAATCAAACGCCCATGCCAATTTAGCGCAAAAAACAAAAATTACCCCGAAAGAGATGTACGCGATGTACACCCTTTCGGGGTAATGTGTAATAACGCTGTAAGCCTACCAATTAGCGCTTCGACTGATACTGCTTGATCACGCCACGCTTTGAGCTACGGATAAACTCGATGAGCTTGTTGCGCTCTGGGGTCTCCGCAATCTCGGCCTCGGCCTTGTCGCAACCTGAAAGGTAGCTTAGATCGCTCTGGAACAACACACGACAGGTGTTGTGAATCGACTCAATCTGCTCTGCGCTGAAGCCACGACGTGAAAGACCCACCTTGTTGATGCCAGCATAGTGTGCCTCGCCATTTGTTACGATGATGTAAGGTGGAACGTCCTGAGTAAGGAGTGCGCCGCCCTGAATCATGGCGTGGTCGCCAACATGAATCCACTGGTGGATAGCGGTGTGGCCGCCGATGACAACCCAGTCACCAATCTCCACCTCGCCAGCAAGCGACACACGGTTTGCGATGACGCAGTGGCTGCCGACAACGTCGTCGTGTGCCACGTGAACATAGGCCATAAGAAGGTTATGGTCGCCAACAACGGTGGTGCCTCGTGAGGCTGTGCCTCGTGAGATGGTCACACACTCGCGAATATCGTTATAATCGCCAATTACGGCTGTGGTCTCCTCGCCAGCAAACTTAAGATCTTGGGGTAGGCATGCTATGCATGCTCCTGGGTGCACCTTATTACCCTTACCAAGGCGTGCTCCATTGTAGATGATGGCGTGGGGGCCAATCCAGCAATCGTCGCCAATGACTACGTCGCCCTCGACATAGGCAAAAGGCTCAATTGTTACGTTCTTGCCAATCTTTGCATCGGGGTGAACGTATGCTAAATTACTAATCATATGTTAAAATTGTTTGTGTCCTTAGTTTTGTGTGCTTATCGGTTTTTCACAATCTGCGCTGTGAGCACCGCCTCGCAAGCAAGCTGTCCGCCAACAAAAGCCTTACACTCTGCGGTGCAGATGCCACGACGGAAGTCGCCGATATGGCACTCGAGCTGCAATGTGTCGCCAGGGACAACCTTACGCTTCCACTTAACAGCATCGGCCTTGAGGAAGTAGGTAGAGTAGCTCTCAGGATCCTCAACGCCATTGAGCACCAAGATGCCGCAGCACTGTGCCATAGCCTCGATGATCAACACACCAGGCATTACCGGCTCCTCGGGGAAGTGACCCACGAAGAATGGCTCATTCATCGACACCTGCTTGATGCCGCCAATATCGTTCTTGTCGATGTGGAACACACGGTCAACCAACAAGAATGGAGGACGGTGAGGCAACAGCTTCTTAATCTGGTTGATATCCATCAAAGGCTGCTCCTTAGCGCTATACTTAAACATTGGGCGATCACCGCTACGTCGAATCATGCGGCTAAGCTCCTTCATAAACTCAGTGTTGGCATAGTGGCCAGGACGGGTAGCCCACACACGGCCCTTGATGCGCATGCCTAACAAGGCGAAATCTCCAAGAAGGTCGAGGAGCTTGTGACGTGCAAACTCGTTGTTGGCACGAAGCTGCTGGTTGTTTAGGTAGCCACCAGTGATGCGAATATCCTCCTTGCCAAAAATTGCCTTGAGGTGGTCGAGCTGCTCGTCAGATACAGGGTTCTCAACAACAACGATGGCATTGTCCAAGTCGCCACCCTTGATGAGGTTCATCTTCATCAATGGCTCGAGCTCGTGCAAGAATACAAAGGTACGACACATCGAGATCTTCTCGGTATAGTTGTCCGAAAGATTGTATACGGCATACTGGTTGCCAACAACCTTTGAGTTGTAGTCGACGTGTACCGACACCGAAAACTCATCATCGGGATAGAGCACTATGGCCACACCCTTCTCAGGAAGAGTGTATACCTGCTTCTCAGTTACTTCGTAGTATTTACGCTCTGCTGACTGCTCCACAGTGCCAACCTCCAATATTCGCTTGGCATACTCCTGTGCCGAGCCATCCATGATAGGTGTCTCAGGAGCGTTGATATCAACAATAGCGTTGTCGACATCCAAGGTCCAGAGTGCTGATATTATATGCTCAATGGTGCTAACCTTAGCAGCACCCTTCTCAATAATTGTACCTCGTGAAGTATCTGTTACATAATCGCACAAGGCGGGAACCTCAGGACATCCCTCCAAGTCGACACGACGAAAGATGATGCCCGTATTATCATCAGCGGGGTTAACCGTCATTCTTACCTGCAAACCAGTGTGCAAACCTTTACCCTCGAAAGATATAGGCTGAGCAAGTGTACGTTGTTTAATAGCCATTACAATAAAATTTTTAGGTATATCGTTGCAAATATACAAATTTTCTCAAAAAAATTACTAATTTTGCTCAGAATATTACGCACTTATGGAGAAGAATAAGAATAAACAGAATATAAATAGGCCACAAGGGAGAAATGTTGCGCCACGCCGCCATGCTCGTATCGACCTGGGTAACACCCGCAAGGAGAGCATGGGTGAGTGGCTGTTCAACCATCGTGTGGGCCTTCTTGCCGTATTCGCTGTATTTGTGCTTGCTGGCACTGTGCTTGCTACAGCTCGTTACAGTGTTGAGCGTGTCGATTTGGAGTATTTCATCGAGATTGTGCCCCAGGAGTTGGAGGAAGAGAAGGTTGCTGAAACTAAGCCTACTGTATCTGCCGAGGAGCTATACCAGCGTATGCAGCAGGTACGCAACGTAGTGTCGAATGAGGCAGCACAAGAGGAGGACTCGTCGGGAAGCTCCGAGCAGGAGCAGGAGGTGGAGAATCCTACAGACAATCCAAACGAGGGTGTTGATGGCACCAACTCGTCGAGCGACGATGGCATGAGCTCGGTGCGCGGCACGGGCAAAGGTGGCAAAGGTGGCGGAAACGACAAGGGCGACAACGAAGACGAGAATAAGAGCACAAAGCCTAAGTATCAGGGAGCGTGTACGGTAAGCTATCGTTTTGAGGAGCCTGTGCGTAACCATGCAAACCTCTACATTCCCGCCTATACAGCACGTGGTGGTGGTGTAGTGGTTCTCGATGTATGGCTCGATCGCAATGGTACAGTGACATCGGCACGTGTGGCCTCGTCAACAAATTCGAGTCTTAACCAAATAGCACTTCAGGCAGCACGTAACTACAATACTCAGTTCAATATTGACGGCTCGGCACCTCAGTCGCACAAGGGAACAATTACTTACACGTTTATAGCTCAGTAATGTGTAGTCACCTAACACTCCTTCGCATCATTCTATGCATCGTAGCATCGTTGCTCCTCCAAGGTTCTCTAACGAGGGCGTTGGCAGTAGATGCATGCGACTTTGTCGCCAAGGTGTGTGACACCCGTTCCAATACAGACAAGCAGGACTCTACTCACTCTTTCGAGTCGAGTAGTTCGCGCTTGGCACTAAGCACCGCATCACAAGCTTCGCAGGGCATTGTCCCCGTTGTGCGCATCCTGCCACGTGCTCTTCGCTCGATGCCACGACCAGAGCAAAGCAGTGCTGCACTACGTTCGATAGACTCGACTACTGCAGCACCTCGATACGGACTCTATAACCATAAAATATTGTTCTATTCTCATCCTCGCCACTACTATCTAAATGGCTTGATGAGGCTTATTATTTAGCTACGAATTAGTACCACGAGTTTTTTAATCCCTACTTCGTAAGAGACTAATTTATAGACTAAATAATAATAAAATATGAATACAGATAATATCTGCAAGGCACTCTATGCCTTGCCTGGAGGAGTTGTAACCCCTCGTAAAGAGTCAATCGTTATGCCCGTTGTCATAGTCATCATTGGCGTGGCTATGCTAATATCTAATTACACGATTATCTCCTCGAATCTTGAGTCGTTATCCATGCTTATGCTCGTTGTTGGCATTGCCCTAATACTCTATGGCGCGCTTGTCCTTATCATGCGCATAGGTAGCCAGCGTCTTGTGCCCTATGATAATCGTGCGGGTCGATACTTCAAATTCAAGGAGCGCTATTTCGAACGTGAGCTTATAGCCCCTGTTTCACAGGCGATAGCTCGTGGCGACATAATTGCTATTGACGACATGCCAACAACCAATGTCTCGGCCATAGTCTTGGTTGAGTGTCGTTCGAAGGGTGGCATTGTCGCCTACTGCCTCTACGAGTTTAACAACAACGAGTATCATGCATTGGGCAAGCCAACAATACTTGGCTTCAACGGCTAAGCATATTGCACATAGAGTCTCGGTTGCAGATTATCTATTGGAGCAATAAATAAAACGAGGGTGTCTGCGGTTTGCAGACACCCTCGCTTATTGAGTGTGAGTAGTTTACAATGTTGTCACTGTGCCACCACCAGCATAATAGCTATGTATGCGGAACTTGCCATCGGTGTCGAGAACTACTGCAACGAGGATGTCGCCACCCCATGTTGCGTCGTACTCCTGAAGTGCCTCATACTTAGGATCCCATGAGCTGCCACCATCCTCATACTTGAGAGGGTAGCCCACCTTTGCCTCCTTGTACGATCCAAGCACCTTTTTGGTGTCGGCATACTCGGAGAATGCATACTTCACGTTCTCCTCAATCTGGGAAATAGTGCCGTTATAGCGTATGAGCCATACCTTTTGAGCATTTTCCGAGCGAGTGTCGGTATTTACTGTGAGGCTGATGCGGTCATCTACCTGACCTGTGATGGTAACTACCATGTCAACAGTGCCAGTACCCGTAAGGTCGATGTTTAGCTCCTCCTCAATAACGTCTATTGTGGTGTAGTACTCGGTCTGAAGACCAGCCATCTGTGCCACACACACCATCTCGCCAGCTTTGCCGTCGTGGTCAACGGCTACGGCATATAGATAGTATCTGCTTGCTGGGTGGTAGATGTTGACATCGGCTATCGCCACGCCATCGACAATATCATACTCCTCACGGTAGTTCTGATAGCTGTTGGCATCCATGATATACTCCAAGTTGTCGGCATATGAGGCGTGGTCAGTCTCAGGAGCGGCATATAGACGCACCTTTGTAGCGTTGCTATCAGCACCGAGCACCACAGTTAGGGTCTCGTGTGTTGTCTGCTCAAGAATCTCTGCTGAGGTGATCTTTGCAATACCTGTGAGCGATGGAGTCTTTGTTGTAAACTTCTCGAAGGCCACGCTACCTACCTTGCCATCCTTTATGGCTATGGCGTAGGCGTAGTATGTGCCACCAATTGAGAGCTGGCCAAGGTGACGTGTCACAGGCTCGCTGTAGATTGTTGGTATGGCATGTGTCATCGAGATGAGGTAGCTGCGAATCTCGTCGTCGCTCTTGCCCTCGAAGTCGAATGGATTCTCTGTGTCGGCCTTTGTGATAGCTGGATCCATATATCCGATAATCATCTTACAAGCCTCCTCGGCTGTAACAGCTATCGATGCCGATGTTTCAGTAATGTTGCTAACCTCGATTGACACCTCCACATTGCCATCAAGTGTGGCTTTAGGAGCTACAAACTCTTTGGTTGTCACGGTGCTCATGCCGTCGCCATTCTCGCTGTATACGGCGATGGTGTACGATGTGCCTGGAACAAGCATAATACCTGCATTCTCGTTGCTCGAGATGAGTGAGTTGCGCACCAAGTCCTGCTCCGAGAATGTGCGGCTCTCTGTAGCTGTGTTGAACACGGCAAATGGGTAGTCCTCATCGGGATTTAGCGATGACTGCGCCTGCTCGATGAAGGTGTTACGATCGTAGGCATTGGTGTGAACAGCACCAGCAACATATCTCACGCAGTGGCTCTTCTTGGTGATTACGACATCCAACGAGTAGGCCGTTAGATTATCGATGGCGATCTCAACGCCTGGCGACATCACAGCAAACTCCACCTCTTTCTCTTCGCCCTTGCATAGGGCATTCTCAGCACGGAATAGGAATGTGTAGTTAGTGTCGTACTCCAAGCTGCAGCTTACCACCATTGGCTCAGCGCCCTCAAATTGCTCATAGTCTGATGGTGATGTGTTGTCGGTCTTGATGCCCCAATACCAGTGGTGAGTATCCTCTGATGGTGTAACCTCGAACTCAACGGTCATAGTCTCCTCGTTGAACTCAGGCTTCGACACGTTGATTGTTGGTACTGCTGGCTCGAAGTAACACTCCTTCGTTACCTCCTCGCTTACGATTGCGCCACACTCGGCGTAGGCAGCAACAACGTAGGTCTTGCCCCACTCGTATGCGAACGATATCTTAGCCTCGGTAGAGCCCTCGCCGCCAATCCATTTGCTCTTGATGCTATCCTTCTCGTATGCTCTCCAGTACCACTTGGTGGTATTTGCCGATGGGTAGATCACAGTCTCTGCCTCCATGGTCTCGGTGTTGAGTTCGATATCGCCAATGGCTACTGCCACCTCGCCATCAGGCATCTGACAGAACTTCTTGGTGGCGATGTCGCTCTGACCACCCTTATTCTCGGCATATGCCGAAATGGTGTACTCCACGCCGTAGGTAACGTCGAACTCTATCTCCTGGGCAGCAGCACCCTCTGCCTTGGTGTAGTCTGCAGTAAGCTCAGCGTTCTCCACTTTGTAGTACCACGCTGTAGCATCTGTCGACGGAGCAATCATCACCTTTACAGTCATGCTCTTAGCATCGAATTCAGGTGTCATAATGCCGATTGTTGGCTTCTGAACAGGTGTAGGTTCGTTTTCGTTGTTGCAGCTAATACCCGCAAATGCGATGCACATTGCAACAAATGTAAATGTTAGTTGTTTGAGTCTCATGATTTTATAGTGTTTTAATTTATTTCGGGTAGGTCGCCAATATAGAAGCTGAAGAGCATGCTCTCTGTGTCGGTGCTCCAAAGCATATCCTCGCCATCGCGCTGCATACTCACCTTATAGCTATTTGCCCAGTCGCCAACGCCATTGTCGTAGGTGCCAGTAAGCACAAACTCGTTGTTGTCATTCTGGCTGATGCTGTATCGGCCTGTGCGGAGTTGTGGGTACATAGAGCCGAGGTTATCCCACATCTCGAAGCGCTTATCTGTGCTAAACTCGATGAAGAGGTAAGCTCCGTCGATAAGCTCCTCGCCATTCCACTCTTCGAGTCTCCATACACCCTCCATAGCCTCGTACGTGACATCTGGCCCGGGTGTGGGCTGTGGCTGTGGCTCTGGTCCTTGGCAGCTTATGGTAAGCAATGCACCGACCATGATTAGAAGTAGTTGTTTTAAGTGTCTCATTGTTATTTCGTTATCGTTATTTTTATCGCTCTTTCAGTAGGTCGTCCTGAGCAACCCTCCATAATGAGCATTGTCTCAAGCGTGTTGGTTATTTGCCGTCTTGCCGTGTAGCTCACTATGAGTTGTCCCTCCTCGCCAGGTTTAAGTGTGGCAGGCTCGCAGCGTAGCGTGAGACCCTCTATGGTTGAGTGAGCCGATAGCCTTATCTCCTTTGATGAGGTGTTGGCCACCACTATTCGCTCGTGGCGTGTAGCTCCCTCCTTTACACCCTCCATTACTACGCTCTTGCGGCTCAGCTTAACCTCGCCTACGGAGTAGGGTAGGTGTGAGTGGCTGCTTGCCGACGCCATCGTTCCGGTGATGGTTAGTCGCTCAGTTGGGCTCTTAGCGTCGAGTGAGGTGTAGACCAATATGTCCAACTTTAGCTTGCCACTGCGCCCTGCGGGGTTGAAGGTGGCTACTACCTCAAGCTGCTCGTTTGCGCTAAGCGTAGTGGGCATTGTCTGCACTCTTAGACAGCTGCATGTCGACCTGAACTCGGTTATTGCCACCTTAGTAGCCGATATGTTGCGTAGTGTGAAACGTACCTTGCGTAGCCCATGTTGCTCAACTTCGCCAAGGTCGATAGTGCTCTTCTCGGCACGCACACCTCGCTTGGCAACCACCGATAGCGATGGGTTTACAGCCTGCTCAATCTCCGCACGTGACGGCAGCTGGGCATAGAGCGTTGTGGTGCCTAACGTGAGTGCTGCGATGCAAGCAATTATGTCACGAACTAAAGCCATCCGTTGTCGTTAGCGCCCTCGCGCACAGTGATTGTTACTGTGTAGCTCTTGTCGGCCTTGATGCTTAGGGTTGTCTGGCCCTCGCTCTTAGCATTTATCGTTAGCATGTCGCCATTAAGCTCAGCCTCAGCAATCTCGATGTTTGCTACCGTTGCGCTCTTGGCACCCTCCACATTATAGTGAGTAAGCTCGAGTGTGGTGCTCTGCGATGGTGCAAGATAGATGTTGGGAAGTCGCATGTCACGACCACTTCCGTCAATGGCCTTGAGCAGCGCACCGGCATCCACTAAGTGACCCATCTTACCACGATAATCCTCAAGATTCATCTTTATAGGCGTAGCACCTGCCGAGGTATGTCGCATGTAGAATAGCTTCTCGCCACTGAAGTAGCTATCTATGTCGCGACCTGTTGTGTACATCAAGT
>JAFODV010000112.1 GCA_017380515.1 Alistipes sp. | reverse complement strand
CAAGGGCAGCTACTACACCAACCAAAATCCAACCAAACACCTTAAATACAACGGGAGCATACACCGCAAGTGCCACTAAGACAAGCGTTAAGATAGGATGGCGCTCCACAAAGGCAAGCAGTCCATAAAATATAATCTTAAGATATCCCATGTTTCGTTATATATATATCGGTACAAAGATAGTAAATTAATGTCAATATAAAGAATCTATGATAGAATTAATTTAAGAGAATTATAAAAAAATTTGCATAATTAAAATAAAATATTTAATTTTGTCTAAACAACGTAACGCAATGAAGCTTTGTAGCACCATAAACTCACGCATCAACACATCGCGCACAAATGCGATCATCGTTGTCATGTCAATGCGAATGTGCCGTTAGGCACACTACTTCTACATGGCGGTTACGCACCACCAATTATCAACCTTTTCAGAGACTTAATTTATAACCCATCTTTGCATGGGAATATTATGTACCATCGTATATAACTCTACTTATGAGCCAGAATAAGCTACATTTCGAAACATTACAAATACACGGCGGCTATCACGTTGACGAATCTCAGGCACGAGGCATTGCCATTCACCCTACTGCGGCATACCACTTCCCCACATGCGAATACGCAGCTAACCTATTCACACTGAGTGAGCCAGGATACATATACACCCGCCTACACAACCCAACAACAGCAGCATACGAGGAGCGACTCGCAGCACTCTATGGAGGCGTTGGTGCGTTGGCTACAGCATCGGGCATGTCGGCAATTCTGCTTACCGTAACAGCCCTTGCAAATGCTGGCGACAACATCGTGGCATCACCATATCTCTATGGTGGAACTCATAACCAGTTTGTCATATCACTACGCAACCTCGGTGTTGAGTGTCGCCTTGCCGAGAGCGACTCGGCAGAAGACATCGCCAAACTCGTAGACGATAAGACACGCGCTATATTTGCCGAGTCGATGGGTAATCCAACATGCCGAGTTCTTGACATTGAGGCTGTTGCCCAGGTAGCACACGCAAACAACATTCCACTTATAATCGACAACACATTTGGCGCTGGAGGATACCTATGCAACCCATTTGAGTGGGGCGCCGACATCATCGTTGATTCAGCAACAAAGTGGATAAATGGACATGGCACAGCCATGGGTGGCATCATCGTCGATAGCGGCAAGTTCGACTGGCGAGCATCAGGCAAGTTTCCACAGATTGACGGCCCTTCGGAGGGCTATCACGGTCTCAACCTTTGCGATACGTTTGGCTCAGCAGCATTCATCGTAAAGTGTCGTGTTGATGGCATGCGCGACTTCGGCTGCTGCCCTTCGCCATTCGATGCATATCTAATGCTCATAGGACTCGAAACGCTCTCACTACGTGTTAAACACGAGGTGGAGTCTACATACCGCCTTGCCGAGTTCTGTCGCCAGCACCCTAAGGTTGAACGTGTTAGCTTCGTAGGTTTCGAGGATCACCCAAGCCATGAGCTTGCAAAGAAGTATTTTAAGCATGGTGCTTCGGCCGTGATGACAATCGAGCTTAAGGGCGACTTAGACTCTACCGTAAAGTTTGTTGAGAGCCTCAAACTCTCGGGCAACATGACCATGATTGGCGACTCAATATCGGTTGTCACACACCCCGCATCAACAACTCACAAGCAGCTATCGGACGAGGCTAAGCGAGCAGCAGGCATCACACCTACACTACTACGCATATCACTCGGTTTGGAGAATGTTGAAGATATCATCGCCGACTACGAGGAGGCTCTTACAAACATCTAGTTATGAGCCAGATATATCGACATAACAAACCTTTTACGTTGGAGTCGGGTGCCGTACTACCCTCGTTAGAGATTGCCTACGACACCTTTGGTAAGCTCAACGACGCCAAGGACAACATCATATGGGTATGCCACGCACTCACGGCAAACTCCGATGTTGCCGATTGGTGGCCGCACACCGTCGAGGAGGGCAAGTTTCTCGACCCCGAGCGCTACTTTATCATCTGCGCAAATTTCCTCGGCTCGCACTACGGCACAACATCGCCTCTATCGGTAAATCCCGAGACGGGTAAGAAATACTACTACGACTTCCCACGTATTACCGTGCGTGACATGGTTCGTTGTCATCAGCTACTCGCCAAGGCACTCGGTATCAAGCGTGTTAAGATGCTCATAGGTAGCTCGATTGGTGGTTTTCAGTGTATGGAGTGGGCCATCATGGAGCCACAATTCATGGAGCAACTCGCCCTTATAGCCACCACAACATACTCCGAGCCATGGGCAGCAGCCTTCAACGAGTCGCAGCGCATGGCCATACGTCTCGACCCAACATGGGGCGAGGAGCGTGACGATGCTGGTCTCAACGGCATGGCTGTTGCAAGGTCAATAGCACTTATCAGCTATCGTGGAGGCAGCGCCTACAACGCTACGCAGCAGGAGATAACAGCACCCGAGGAGGCATCATTCGAGCGCCGAGTACACTCCTACCAGCAGTATCAAGGCGAGAAGCTACGTCGCAGGTTTAATGCCTTGTCATACTACCGTCTAAGCGAGGCTGTCGACTCACACAACATAGCACGTGGCAGAGGCTCCGTTGCCGAAGCTCTTAAGAAAATTGAGGCACGCACACTTGTTGTGGCAATATCATCGGACATACTCTTCCCTCTCGAGGCACACACGCCACTACGTGAGCATATCGCCCGTGTCGAGTACCACGTAATCGAGTCAGAATTTGGCCACGACGGCTTCTTGGTGGAGCACGAAAAACTAAACACTATAATTAATAACTTTATAAACAACAGATATATATGAAAAATTTGAATATAGGACTTTTTGGCTTTGGTAATGTTGGTCGTGGTCTCTACGACGTGTTGCAGCGCATCAACTCATCACACGTGCACATCAAGCGTATCTGCGTACGTGACATCAACAAGGAGCGTGGTATCAAAGCAGAGTTTACAGACAACATCGACGACGTATTCGCCGACAAGGATATCAACCTTATTGTCGAGGTTATCGACGATGCTGAGGCAGCATACAACATCGTGAAGCGAGCTCTCAAGAGCCGCATTCCAGTGGTTTCGGGCAACAAGAAGATGCTTGGCCACCACCTACCAGAGCTTATCGACCTTCAGGAGCAGTACAACACAGCCCTACTCTACGACGCTTCGGCATGTGGCTCGATACCTGTTATCCGCAACCTCGAGGAGTACTACGACAACGACCTATTAGTGTCGGTTAAGGGTATCCTCAACGGCTCGTCAAACTTTATCCTCTCGAAGATCTTCAACGAGCACATGTCCTACGACAAGGCGCTAAAGCTTGCTCAGGATCTCGGCTTTGCTGAGAGCAACCCTACGCTCGATATTGACGGCTGGGACTCACTCTACAAGCTTATCATCATCACCATTCATGCCTTTGGCGTATATGTATCGCCCGACGAGATCTTCACCTATGGAATCTCTACCATGAACGACTCGGATATCCGCTTTGCATTGGAGAAGGATCGCCGCATAAAGCTCGTGGCACATGTCGAGAAGATTGACGACCGACTCATCATGTGTGTCATTCCACAGCTTATCTCTCGCAACAAGTATATCTATAGCGTCGAGGACGAGTTCAACGGCGTGGTTATCAAGGGTCTGTTCTACGACAAGCAGTTTATGTTTGGTCGTGGTGCGGGTGGCCATCCAACAGGCTCTGCTGTGCTCAGCGACATTACAGCATGCGCCTACAACTACCGCTACGAGTATAAGAAGCGTAACGACTCGGTACTTCCAAAGTACAACACCGAGCATACGTTCCGCATATATTTCCGCTATAAGAGTGCTGAGCAGCGCAACTTGCTCAACTTCTCGAAGATTCGTGAGCAGTACTCATCAGAAGAGTATAACTACATCGTAGGCGACGTGACACTCGCAAACCTCAAGGCACACCAGGAGGAGCTTCGCACAAAGGATTGCTTCGTGGCAGCCTACCCTCTCGACTAAGCGAGAAGAGATAAGAATGAAGGCAGATTTGATGTTGGGTCAAATCTGCCTTCTTTATTTGACCATTGCATAAAACAAAAACGGCGGAATAAATTCCGTCGTTTTCAGTGCCCAGGACAAGACTCGAACTTGCACGAGCTAATGCTCACTACCCACTCAAAGTAGCGTGTCTACCAATTTCACCACCTGGGCTTTGAGGTTTACAGGGTGCAAAAGTAGCAACTATTTTCTAATCTGCAAACTTTTTCACAATTTTTTTTCAATAAAAATTAAGACTCGATAGCTAACTACTTACTATCGAGTCTTTTAGATTACAAGCCAAATTCTGCTTTTAGGTGATCAACCTCGTCGAGTTTCTCCCATGAGAAGAACTCAACCTCCTTGGCAAACTCCTTACCGTCCTTGCCCACAAAGCGCACAAGCTCGTTGTAAGGGCGTCGACCGAAGTGACCATACGATGCAGTTGCCTCGAAAATAGGATATTTCAAGCCGAAGCGCTCAACGATAGCTGCTGGACGAAGGTCGAAGAGCTGACCAATCTTCTCAGCGATCTGTCCATCGGTCATATCCACATTAGAAGTGCCATAGGTGTCAACATAGATTGACAATGGCTGAGCGATACCGATAGCGTAGCTCACCTGAACAAGCACCTCACGTGCGATACCTGCTGCCACCATGTTCTTGGCAATATGGCGTGCTGCATAGGCTGCTGAACGGTCTACCTTTGATGAGTCCTTACCAGAGAAGGCACCACCACCATGAGCACCACGACCACCATAAGTATCAACGATAATCTTACGGCCAGTAAGACCAGTGTCGCCATGAGGGCCACCAATCACGAACTTACCTGTTGGGTTAACGTGCAAGATGTAGTCATCGCCAATAAGCTCTGCAAGCTGATCGTGAGCACGCTCAAGGCGAGCCTTAACACGTGGGATAAGGATGTTGCGAACATCATCAGCGATGATGCGCTGCATCTCTCTCTCTGCCTCCTGCTCCGAGCGCTCACGAGTAGGGAGGATAAACTCGTCATGCTGAGTAGACACCACAATGGTATGAACACGCTTAGGACGACGGTCATCGCCATACTCGATTGTCACCTGGCTCTTTGAATCAGGACGAAGGTAGGTCATAACCTCACCCTCGCGACGAATAACAGCAAGTTCCTTGAGGATTACGTGCGAGAGAATGAGTGTTGCAGGCATAAACTCACGGGTCTCATCTACGGCATAGCCAAACATGATACCCTGGTCGCCAGCACCCTGCTCCTCGCCCTCGGGACGATCAACACCCTGGTTGATGTCCGACGACTGCTCGTGGATAGCCGACAATACACCGCACGATGCTGCATCGAACTGATACTCGCTACGGTTGTAGCCGATACGGTCGATGACACGACGTGCCACGCCCTGAATATCGACATAGCCCTCAGAGCGCACCTCGCCCGAAACTACGGTAAGACCTGTTGTACAAAGTGTCTCGCAAGCAACCTTTGAGTTAAGATCGTAGCGAAGAAATTCATCGAGAATTGCATCTGAAATCTGGTCTGCCACCTTATCTGGGTGTCCCTCCGACACAGACTCTGAAGTAAATAAAAAAGCCATACGTTATAAGTTTTTATAGTTAATAAACGTATGGAGGGGAAATTGCGTATAAAAAGAGTGCCGCTTTAGCATTTTTTTATTGTGGTTGCAATCAGTCCAAATCCTCCACATTAATTCGGCCGCAAAGGTAAGAAAAATTTTTTATCCCGCAAGAACGATTTTTACCCACAACCACCCATTTTACTCTATACTTATATTTATAATGAGATAAAATCCCTAATTATGGGGATATATTTGCTAT
>JAFODV010000111.1 GCA_017380515.1 Alistipes sp. | reverse complement strand
TTACTCGAATTTTTGGCGATACACCGTTAGACAACTATCCGGACAGATGATTGCACATGAAGCACAACCGATGCAATTATCCGGCTCAACCATCATAGCGAAGGGATAACCCTTGCCGTTTACTTCAGTCGACAAACCGAGAGTCTTAGTAGGACATGATGCTACACAAACACCACAACCCTTGCAATGCTCTGTATCGACGACAACTGTTCCTTTGATTTTTGCCATACGACAGTAGTTTTATAGATTGTTAAAAGTTCGGTTTTCTCACAATTACGGAATTAACCAAACAAATGTACAAATAATTTCCCAAACTATGCACACTTTTTTGAAATATTTTTTTGCGATTATGGTTATCGGGCTCTAAAACAGCAAAAAACGTGGTTGTATGAGTGTGTCTTAGGTGTGTGCGCTTTTATGGGGAGGGCGAAGCGGCCCCGACAATGCCCTATATCCAAGTCATAAAAAAAAGAATCGGACATAAGGTATACCTCATGCCTGATTCTCCTATTTATATATATATGTGTTGTACGTGCTACTCTTGATCTTGTGGTTGCTCCTCGCCAAAGTTGAATTTTACGCGTGTGTTGTTGTATGTAACAAGTTCGATGCCCTCTACCCATGGCTTGTTTTGCGACTCGATGACTGCTAACACTGAGCCAGTGGTGTCGATGAGCGTGTGGAGCGTGCCGTCGCTTAAAAGGAACAATCCTGGCTGGTTGTATCCGTGATTCTCGCTCGCCTGAACATCCTCAATCTCGCTATGTGTGGTGAATAGTGTGTCGCCCTTGGTGTTTATCAGGCTATATGTTCCGTCGTTGTCGTGCACGACCATAAGTCCGCAGTTGAAGCGTGTGGCCTGGTCGAGGGCATATTGTGCAGGTATCTGTAGCTTGAGCTCCTCGTTGATAAATCCGTAGCCTGCGCCATCGACAAACACGGCAGCAAGGCCGCAGCTCATTGGGTATACCCTTGAGTAGGGGCACTCCTCAATCAACTCACGTGTGCTGAGGTTGGCAAAATAGCGCTTGGTGTCGCCATCCTCACTTTTGACATCTACAACGGCGATGTCGTTGGTTACTCCAGTGACGAATGTCCACTCCGTAGGGTAGCCATTGCCATTGCTGTCGACAAGATATATGGTGTTGTTGCTAATTTCTATATAATACTTAGGTGTAAGATAGTTGCCACGCATGATGCCGCTGCTGTCGATAAACTCGCGGTGTGCAAGTGCTGTGCTAAATTCGCACCTCTCACCGCTCTTGGTTAGCTGTCCATCTGTTTCGTAGATGTCGCATATATATGTTATTGTTTGGTAATCCTCCGACTCGCTCTCTGCGCTCTCTGTTGCGGCATATATCTGGTTGTTGAAGATTGTTAGAGCCTTGTATCTATGCTCCACGACACTCTCTCCAAGATTGTTGATAACGCCCCATGCGCCGTGTAGGCGTACGGCCACATATTGACGGTCTGTGGTAAACTCTGATAGCATGGCGTTGTTGTAATGGGCAATGCCGAAATCTACTTGTTTGGCATCGTAGATAGGCTCTATGATGATGTTGCCGTCGAAATCCATGTATCCCACAAGGCCGTCCTCTGCTGCAAAGCGTAGAAGTGTGACGTCGCTAAGGTCGGTGGTTATGACATGGCGCTTGTAGTGTTGCCATATATGGCGTGTCATCATCGAGTAGAACTGGTCGTAGCCATAGGTGCGAACATAGTCGACAAAGTCACGTATGCTGCCTCTCTCAAATACCATGGCAAGGTGGAGACGGCGCTGTGCCTCACTGCGTTGCGTGACGTCGCCATAGTATGCTATGAACGCACTCAGTGTCTCGGTGGTAGATGGTAGTGTCTCAAACTCGATATCTGCCATTCGCTGCTTTAAGTCGGATAGCTCCTCATGGTCGGGGTAACGCTCTACGAACCACTTCATCTGGGCGATGTCTGCCTCCTCGCCGCCGAATATTCGGTTGTAGCGCATAGTCATCAGGTGGTGCTTGGCATGAGGCGTTTCGGGGTAGTCGGGGTAGTTGGCTATAAAGCTCTCAATGCGGCTCTCGTCGCCACTGGCCATTGCCTCGTTGTAGAGTAGCGTGGTGCGGTGGTTGTTGACTTCGCTAAAATGTTTAGATTCAGGATAGTTCGACAAGAAAAAGTCGCAATCTTCGATTGAGCTACTTGCCAATGTGTGTGCATAGCGCAGCTCCTCAAGTCTCGACTCGAGTTCAGCGAGGTAGGGGTGGTTGCCACGTTTTGCCCAGTTGATGTATATCACATAGCTACGCTCGGTGTCGAGCGACATGACATAGTCGAACGAGTTGATCTCGATGTTTGTAATTACCTGCTCGAGGGTTATGTCAAGGCCATGAAATGTCTTTTCGACATTTGCCGAGGAGCGTATGTCGTCGATGTGTGTAGCAAGTATCTCATATCCCTGTATCTTGTTTGTACCCATCTGGTTGGGCATGTTGAGGAGTGCTGCCTCGGCAAGATAACACATCTCGGGCATCTTCTCACGAGTCTTGTCGCTAATCTTCTCGAAGCGTTCCGTATTCTTCACAATGTCGTTCTCGGCCAGCCCTTTAAACACCGCTTTAGGAGTTTGGGCGTTGGCTAATTGCGAAGTCAGAATGATGGTTATGAGTATTGCTATTTGTCTCATGCGTATTGTTATTTGCTGTATAATAGTGTCTTGGTGCCATTTGCCCACTCTATCACACCGTTGGTGCAGTGTATAGATTGTAGCTTGTCGGATGAATAGTGGCTCTGCTTTATTGGCTCATATTCTATGGCTATAACTACCTCATCGTTAGCATCAATAATGCCGCACTTGCCCCCGCGCATAACTTTGTAGAGGCCCTTGTAGCCGCTTAGTGGTGCTATGTCGTCGTAGACGGCACTTATCTGATTGCCCGACTTGTCGATGAGATATGCCTGGCTGCCTTTGATTACGGCAGCGGTGCCGCAGCTGAAGCTGTATGCACGGTTGTAGCGCTGGCTTAGTGCAGGGCTTAGGTTGCTGTCGACATATCCGAAGCTGTTGTCGAGATATTGCACGAGGATCAAACCATCGTTCATTGCCCACATATCTCTGAACTTGTCTTTCGATATGATTGACTGCTTGTCGAGGTCGATGACACATCTGTTGCCTGACGATATCGACTCAGCCATGATGATGTTGTTGTATATCACCTCAATGTCGTATGAGTGGAAGTTGAGGGTGATGATGTTGCCGTTGCGCGAAATGACGTTTATCTTGTCGTCGTTCTGCGCCTGGAACCAGCGGTAGTGGGCTGTGAGAGGGTGGAAGCCTCCATATGCTGAGCCTATGAATTTACCGTCAACATATATGTTCTTCTCCCACTCGTCAAGCGAATCTTTGATCGTTACGTTGGTGTTGAACCATGTGGTGTCCCAGTTGTTGAATGTGGCAACACCTGGGCCTACGGTGTAGTTACGCTCGTCGGCAATTTTTGAGCCGTTGTAGTCGTATACCTTGCATGTGTATGTGCCACTCTGCTGTGACGTAGCACTCGATGAAGTGCAGATAATCTCGGAGTCGAGAAAGGCTATGTCGTTGTGCTCAATAGGTATGATTAACTCGCCATGGCGGTTTATTACACCTATCTTGTTGTCTTTGATGACCATAGCTACGCCACGCTCCTTGGTGCACTCAAATCCGTTGTTGCTGTGTATGCTCTGTATGCCCAAGCCCATGTAGCCCTTAAGTTCGTATTGAGGTTCTATGGCCACCTTGCCATCAAGGCTTAAGTAGCCCACCTTGCCGTCGGTGGTACGGAATCGTACAAGCTCTACTGCGTTGATGTCGGGTGTTAGAATCAAGTAGCCGTGTTTCTCCAATATCGAGCGTTGCATGCGTGTGTAGCTGTGATCGTAGCCATTGCTCTTGATATATTGGAATATCTTGGCTATGTCACCGCTCTCGATGATGTTGAAAACAGCGATACGACCCTTTGCCTCGGTAGTCTGGCGCACCTTGGGGTAGTACTCAACAAATGCCTCAAGACTTTCGCGGCAATCTTTGAGTGTGGGGTACTCTATGTTTGCCATTATCTGCTTAAGGTTATCCATGTCTCGATAATTTGGATAGCGGTCCACGAACCAGCGCATCTGGTCGATGTTCTCGGAGCGTACCACACGCTTGTAGCGCATCTCCATAAGACGTGTTGCTACGTTGTCGAGGTTAGGGTGGTTGGGAAAGTCCGCAATAAACTTCTCTATCGTAGCCTCGTCGGTGGATGTCATAGCCTCATCATAGCGTAGCGATGTGCAGTAGTTGTCTACCTCTGCTGCATATTTTGATTGTGGAAACTCGTTGAGAAAGGCATAGCACTCATCTGTGCTTCGCTTGCTCATCACACGGCGATAGATGTTAGCCTCGAGGGCTTCTGCTATGCTCTCCAAATTGCTGTGATTTCCATTCTCTGCAAGAGCTTTGTAGCTACGATATGTGGCTTCATCATCTTTGGCTACAACCACGCTTAGCGAGTTCTGCTCGATGAGGGCTACGAGCTCGTCATAAGTGAGGTCGCTGCCCTTGAAGGTCTTTTCTATGTCGATTGATGAACGTATAGACTCGATGTGTGTTGCCAACATCTCATATCCACGTAGCTTATTCTCATCGCTCTGGCTCTCCATGCTCAGTAGGGCTGCCTCCACCAGAATGCACATTTCTGGCATCTCGTTGCGTGTCTTGATGCCAATCTTTTCGAGCTTCTCTTGTGCCTTCTGTTGATCACCCTCTGCAATACTCTTAATAACAGCACGTGGCGACTGTGCCATCGCTGTTGTGATGCATAGTAGTGATAGTAGTATTAAAACAGTTTTCTTCATATTGTTGCGATGTTTGTTATTTGTCATTGAAAATGCTTTCGTGGTGCATATAATCCGTTCAAAGGTATAAATTTTATTTGTTAATTCCAAACATACATATATGAATTATTGTTGTTTGTTGCCATAAATAACGTTTTAGTAGCTAAATTTTGGTGTGCCGACTATCTACTATGTTGAAGTTTATTTTGTATTTTTTCTAATATTTATGCTTTTTGCTAAAAAAAAGCGGTTTTGGATGCGTTTTTATAATATTGTGTAATTGATAGATTATCAATATGTTGACTGTTGAGCGTGAAAATAAGTTTAAAAAAATCGCAATTTTTTTGTAAAAATATTTGGTAGATTAAAAAAAGTGTCTTATCTTTGCACTCGCAATCGAAAAGATAGCAAATGCCTCTTTAGCTCAGTTGGTAGAGCACGACACTCTTAATGTTGGGGTCCAGGGTTCGAGCCCCTGAGGGGGTACAGAAGCGAGAAACAAAAGTTTCTCGCTTTTTTTTGTTGCTCAACGAGTTAAGCAGCCCGCCCTGGGGCGCACCAGTGGCGTATCGTGGCTGTTTTGTCTATGTTTGTCCATCCTCTGTCTATGTAGAATAGACAAAATTCGGCTTATTGAATAAAACTTGTGCTGGTGTAGACTCTTTATAGATTCAGCTATTACTAAATCGCTATATTTTTTGTTTTATCAATGGTAATGATTACCTTTGTAGTATAAACAAAAAAAACCCGGATTCATCACCAGCATCTAAAAACTGGGAGAGGAACACCCGGGACTGCGTTGCAAATATACAAACAAAAATTATGCAAACCAAATATTTTTTCGAAAAAGTTTTCTCAAATGAAAGAATGGGTCGTTATTATGCGGCTCATCCCAATGATGAAGACAAGGCAATTCTACACTATCAATCTAATATAGAATTGTCAAGTTCTTTTTATGCTTGCTTATCTGTATTTGAGGTTGCGCTTAGAAATTCGCTGAATAGAGAGTTGATAGCAAAGTTCGGTCGCGATGACTGGTATCGTGTAATACCATCTACACAAGGTCTTAATGGACTGAATTATTATATTACAGAGGCGCAACGACATATTAGCAACAGAGGGGAGATTGTTACAGCATCGAAGATTGTCGCTGAATTAACATTCGGTTTTTGGGTATCATTGATGAATAGTCAGTATGAGAGAGTGTTGTGGCATGACTTAAGAAGAGCATTCCCTTATATGCCTAAAGCACAGAAGCAGCGCAAGAATGTATCTGCACCATTGAATAATTTTAGGGCATTTAGAAATCGTGTTTTTCACAATGAGCCAATCTGTTGGAGTAAAGCATATATAGATAATATGCACAAAGAAATATTGCAGGTGTTGTATTGGATTAACAAGGATATCCCTACATGGCTTAAAGAATTTGATACGGTTGATGAGGTTTTAGAGATGATCTCCAAGAGACTTGGTTGGCAGTAATACAACATGTAAATAAGGTTCTTTAAAATAGGTTTGCGAAGTTAGACACGATTTAGACAAAAAATCGAAACCTATAGCAAACCATGTCAGCAGATTATTCGTTCTACGCCCTTCTGTGCGGGTTTATGCCACGCCCTGAGGGGGTACAGAAGAGAATAACGAGAGTTCTTCTCTTTTTTTGTTGTATATCAGAAAGTTAGCCTCCACACCGCTGTAACCAACTAACAGGCTAACACTCAAATGGTAAGAAATGTCGGAACTCTTGCAGTGCGACGTTTTTTAGGCCGGTTAAGTCACTATTTATGGTTAATAGACAACATGAGTTAATATTTTTTATTAACTTTACGATGGCAATAGCTCACTGTGTCATTATCGTTGAGCGGATAATAGCAGTTTATAAATGTGTAGTTTGATCTGAAATTAATAGGAGTATTGTATGAAATGGAGATCTCGTTTACGTATGACCATTGATAGCTGGTTGAATAAGGGACTAATAAAAAAGTTGGCAACAGTATTTGTAGCAACGTTAGCAATATTTTTTGTTTTAGGTGTGATTATAATGCTGGGCTTTCCAAATCTAATCCCCTACGCCCATGGCCTTGATGGAAATCCCTTATGGCAGCTGTACTACTATTTTGCCGATCCAGGTAATCAGATGAGTATAGGTGATAATGCAAGTGATAGCGTAAGTTACACTCAGCGATGGGTGGGTCTGATATTTAGTTCGTTGGGATCTATACTATTGTCGGGAATCCTCATCTCTACAATCACGAACGGCTTCGAGCATATGACCAACAGGTGGCGTTCAGGCCTCAGCTACTACAAACTTCGAGACCATGTTGTTATCATTGGCTCCGATCAGATGGTATATGGTCTTGTGAGTCAGCTTTGCGAGACATCTACCGATTATATTGTTGTTATGACGTCGGCTGATGTCGATCAGATTCGCAACTCGTTATGGGCATTATGTAAGAGTAGTGCCGATAAAAAACGAATAATCGTAAATTATGGTCACCGTGACTCTGAGGTACACCTCAAAAAGATAAATGTTGCGTATGCCAAGGCTGTGTATATCTTGGGTAACACCTCCGAGTTCGATAATATTGAGAGCTATCACGATTCGTTAAATGTGGAGTGTCTAAATCTCATTGCTAAGATACGTCGCGAGATGGCTATGGTGGACCGCTTGCCATGCCATGTGTTGTTTGACTACAAGACAACATATCACGTTTTTCAGCATTCGGATCCTTCGGAAAATATCACTAGCTACATAGATTTTCACCCATTCAACTTCTACGATTTGTGGGCACGTAAGGTGTTTGTTGCTGGCGCGAACAAGGAGGATGGTGTAGAATATAAGCCATTGGACTACATTCCTATAACCTCGCCAGAAAGCGATAGGTATGTTCACCTCATTATTATAGGAATGTCGAAGATGGGCCAGGCTATGGCACTTCAAGCAGCGCACATTGCTCATTTCCCCAACTATAAGCGTCGAAAGACTAAGATTACCATCATTGATTGCAATGCAAAAGTGGAGATGAATGAGTTTAAGCAGAAGTGCGGTGAGCTATTTAAGTTGTCACACTCCACATATATTGATGCTGATGCTTGGTTGCGAGCCGAGGAGTGTTGGGCTGAGGGCGACGAGAAGATAAATGTAGATAGATTTAAGCATGAGTATCACATTGCTGATGAGTATCGCCACTTGATATCCGACGACAACGATCCAGACTTTATTGATGTTGAGTGGGAGTTTATCAATGGATACGATCATAACCCCATTGTTCAGCGCCTGCTCAGTAGCTATGTGGCCGATGAGAAGGCTATTGTCACTGTTGCTGTGTGTTTGAACATTACTCACATATCGTTGCGCTCAGCAATGAATTTGCCTAAGGCCTATTACGAGAAGATGATTCCTGTCCTTGTTCAGCAACGCAAAACGTCGTCTATCGTATCTACACTCAACGGCTCAAACGCTAAGGATAGATCTAAGCTAACGTATAAGAACTTATATCCATTTGGCAAGGTTACAAGTTGCTACGATTTGCAGCTATCATCGTCGTATGAGATATGCAAAAGGGTAAACTATGTATATGCTAATAGCTCGCCAGATGAGGCTCCATTAACCGAGATTAAAGATGATGTTGCTGACAAGCAGTGGGAGATGTTGGCTATATCTAAGCGTTGGTCAAACATTTTTGTAGCATCGTCAATCCCAACAAAGTTGCGCAGTCTTGGCATCAAATGGAGCGTTGGCGCCCCATGTCATATAGAGGCAATTGATGATAAGCTATGTGCCATGCATGCCGAAGTTGAGCATAATCGTTGGAATGTCGAAGAGCTGTTGTTGGGCTATCGTCCTACGTATGAGGATGAAGACAAGGATATTGATGTTAATAAAGAGAAGAAAGGTCTCTATAAAAAGCGATTCATACATTATGACATACGACCATATGACGGCCTGAAGCCTACGGAAAAGGGTGTTGCTCCATGTTTTTATGACTATGTTATTGTGCGTTCTTTGCCATTGATAATGAATAGCCATAAATCTGAAAATAAGTCATAGAACTACGTGAAGAGATATTCTCTGTAAATGGTCTATTTATGCGATTTTGTAATATACTGATATTGCTCTTTGCACTGCCTATTTCAGTGATGTGTAGGGCTGGTGAGCCGACGACATCGGCTAACGACCCTCTTGTGTTGTGGTATGATCGTCCTGCCGAACTGTGGGAGGCGTGCTTGCCTCTGGGTAATGGTCGTTTGGGCGCCATGATCTCGGGAGGTGTCAGCCACGAATATGTGGGGCTCAACGAGGGTACAATGTGGAGTGGGGGTGTGCAGCATACCGACAACCCCGAAGCTCTGAAGTCGCTGCCGCTTATCCGTGAGGCATTGCTCAGGGGTGACAATCGTCGTGCTGAGGAGCTTATGTATCGCTACTTCACCTGCTCGGGTCGAGGCTCGGCATCTCCTGAATATGGATGCTACCAGATGCTTGCCAACCTAATCATTGCAACCAACATCAGAGATGATGCTGAGATTGAGCAATATCGTCGAGAGCTACGCCTACGTGATGCTATTGCCACCACGTCGTTTACAGCTGATGGCGTGGCCTATTGCCGAGAGTATTTCACGTCGTTTGGTAGCGGTATGCTTACCGCCCGCTACACATCATCAGCTGCCGCCAACTACGAAATATCGTTATCACGTCCCGAGTGTGCGAAGGTCTCGGCTTGGAGTAACGTATCTAATTTGGGTACTGTCGCCATTGAGGGCATGCTAAAGAGTGGTAGTGAGAAGCCTGGCATGACCTACTATGGTCAATTAGAGATCGAGACCGATGGCGTTGTTTCGGTTGAGGGTGATTCTCTGAAAGTTACGGGTGCTACGTGCGTAGAGCTCTATTTTAGTGCTCTTACATCCTATGTATGCTCCAATCCTAAATATGTCGTGCAACATAAGATGATTAGCGATGCTACTCGTAGAGCTCAATACAATAGTTTCGATATGCTTCGTGATGAGCATGTTGAGGCCTACAGGGCGCTGTTTGATCGTGTAGAGATCAACCTTGGCGAGCAGCGACTCGACGTGCCTACCGATAGACGTTTGGAGGAGTATGCTGCTACGGGTTGCGACCCATCGCTCGCTGCGCTCTATGCTCAGTATGGTCGCTATCTGCTGTTGTCGTCGACCTATCACGCGACACTTCCTCCTAATCTTCAGGGTATATGGGCAAGTGGCACGTGGACTCCGTGGAATGGCGATATGCACCTCAATATCAATCAGCAGATGAACCACTGGCCGCTGGAGGTGGGTAACCTCGGTGAGCTTATCGAGCCGCTTACACGCTATGTCGAGGGGCTTGCAGTGTCGGGTGAGCATACGGCCAAGCACTTCTACGATGCTGAGGGTTGGTGTGCTCATATATTGGCTAATGCTTGGGGCTTCACCTCGCCATCTGAAGATCCGTCATGGGGAGCAACCAACACTTGTGGCGCATGGATTTGTATGCATCTGTGGGAGCACTACCTCTACACTGGCGATAAGGATTATCTTCGAAGAGTATATCCATTGATGCGTGGTGCTGCCCAGTTCCTGCGCTCTATACTTATCGAAGATCCCAAGAGCGGTTGCCTTGTCACTGCGCCTACCACATCGCCCGAAAATGGTTTCTATCTCAACGATGAGGATGCAGCAAATGGAGTAGTCACACACATATGTATGGGCTCGACGATGGATAATCAGATTACTCGTGAAATATTCGATGCCGTTATCTCTGCTGCCGACATCCTCCACACCGATAGAGCCTTGGCTCGTGATCTTAGCTATGCCCGCTCACGCCTTGTGCCCACACGCCTAACCTCGGATGGTCGCATTATGGAGTGGATGGAGGAGTATCGTGAGGCTGAGCCCGAGCATCGTCATGTGTCGCACCTCTTCGGTCTATATCCCGCAGCACAGATTACCCGCTCGACACCCGAACTTATGGAGGCTGCACGTCGAACTCTCGATGCACGTGGCGATGCTGGCACAGGGTGGTCGCGAGCTTGGAAGATCTGTTTCTGGGCGCGTCTTGGTGACGGCAACCGTGCTGAAAAGTTGCTACACTCACTTCTTGAGCCCGCCTATGTCGATGGTCAGGTGCGTGGTGGAACCTATCCTAATCTCTTTTGTTCGCACCCTCCATTCCAGATTGATGGCAACTTTGGCGGTGCTGCAGGCATTATGGAGATGTTGTTGCAGAGCCATGATGGTGTTGTCGACCTACTTCCAGCCCTCCCCGCAGCATGGCATACTGGCTCATTCCGAGGTCTTTGTGCTCGTGGTGGTGTGGTAGTTGATTGTTCGTGGCGCGATGGCCAGGTTGAGCGTGTTGAGTTGCTTGCTTCAAAAGATTGCAGTGTTGTGCTACGTATGCCCGATGCATCTATGCGTAGGGTAGAGTGCCGAGCTGCAAGGCGCGAGATAGTTGTATTGTAGTGGAGTAGTAGCTTATACGGCTCGATGTAGTGTCCCAAAGTCGCTTGCGGCATGTAGTTTGCCGTGAGCGATTGTTGTAAAACAATGTGTGATGGCTATGTCGAAGAGTATATCGGTGCATATTGCACTCATTTTTTGCAATGTTATATGGGCATGCGACTACCCATTCTACTCCCTTGTGCTGGGTCGCTATTTGTCGCCTATGGCTATGGTTACAGCCTCGTTGCTTGTAGCTGCGCTCCTCTCACTTATCCCCATGCTGTGGCAGCCCTACGAAAAAGTAGAGAGCAGCGATAGGTTAAAGATTCTTTGTGCTGCCCTGCTCATGGGTGTGGTGCGCAAGTTATGTATGATGTTTGGTCTTGCGCAGACATCGGCCATTGATGGCTCTATCATTGGCACTACAACACCGCTTTTGGTGTTGTTGCTGTCTATTCTGATTGGTGTCGAAAAGTTTAGCACGTTACGTATCTGTGGTCTGTTGCTCGGCATGGCTGGCGCTGTAGCTGTTATCGTGTCGAGTGGCGGCGATAAGCATGTTAATTCAAGTGTGTGGGGTAATATTCTCATCTTCTCATCGACCTGTGTCTCAGCGCTGTATATGGTGTGGTTTCGACGGATACTATCGAAGTATCGGGTGACAACCATCTTGCGTTGGATATATTGCACGTCAGCTGCTGTGTTACTCCCCTTTGGCGTCGATGATATGCTCTCTGTCAATGTCTCGGCGATGCATGCAGAGATAATTTTTGCAACGCTCTTTGTGCTTATTGTGCCTACCTATCTGCCTAATCTGTTGCTCAACTATTCACTACGCCGTATTGCCCCTACTGTGTCGAGCATCTATGCCTATTTACAGCCCGTCATTGCCATTGCCTTGGCTGTGGCTATGGGTCTCGATAAGCTACATTGGGATATGGTGATTTTCGCCTTGATAATATTCCTTGGCGTAGGCATTGTTATAAGGTCGTATCGCACGACTACGACGTGATGAAGAGATTAGAGTAGTCCAGCCTTGTAGTATTGAACTATCTGTTCGAGCATGGCATCCTCGCCCGTTGGGTCATATTCGAGTTTTAGGTTGTTGCCAAACATGCGGGCAAGCATCTGGTAGAAGCCTGCTGTGAATCCCGATCTGAACTCTTTGACAATGTTGAATGCCGTATGATTTGTTTCTCGGTCGATGAGCTTTAGTAGTATGACCCCTTCGTAGCGTGTCATCTTCCAGAGCATTGGTGTAATCTCCTCTTTGAGTGCATCCTCAATAGCCTTTGTATATCCCTTTTGATCCTTGCGACGCTCAAACTCGGCAAGCTTGGCGTCGAGTCCCTCCATGCGTTTAGCTGCCTCTATGGCCAGAGGGTAGACCTTCTTTACAGCATTTACCATTCGCTGGTAGCGCTGGATGTCGCGGTTACGCTTGTATATAGGCACAGTGAGAATTGTGATATGTAGCGTTGAGTCGCCACGCATGCCCTTCACCCATTCAACAGCCTGAGCACCTCGCACACGCTGATAGCGTTGCGCTGATAGATCGATGGGTATCAGAGCAACCAATATCAGGAGTAGTATTACGGTGCGAATGCGCAACATATCTATGTAATTTTTACAAAGATAACGAATTTATTGCATAGTTGATTTTGTTTATAAGAAATTTTTATTATATTTGTAAAAGAATAATCGTTAAAGGGGGTAGGCTATGTGTTTGGCTGTGCTATGTTGCAGACATATATCATGCCTATTTACAAAATATAGTTAATTTACACAACACATCTTAATATTTTAATAAAATGTTAGAAGTAGGATTAAAACATAATAGCTTGATGCGTGTTGAGGCAGGTAACACTGCTGAATATATTGGCTCTGGCGACATGGCCGTACTCGCTACTCCTGCTATGGTGGCACTTATGGAGAATGCAGCTATGCTTGCCGTAGCACTTCATCTTGGTGAGGGTGAGACAACGGTAGGCTCGATGATTTCGACATCGCACCTAAAACCATCGAAGGTTGGTAATGTTGTTGAGGCGCGCGCCGAGCTAACAGAGATTGATGGCCGTAAGCTGACGTTCAAGGTTTCGGCTTATGATGGTGAGACGCTTATCGGTGAGGGTGATCACGTGCGTTTTGTGGTTAACCGCGAGAAGTTCTTGTCGAAGCTTTAGTTGCTTGTGCAAATCGACATCTGTCGATTGTAAATAAAAAGGCTGGTGCGTATTCCCCCAATAAGCAACCAACCTATAATATCCAAATGAAAGCTTATAACCCCAATTGGTTGCTATAATACACACCAGCACTAAATTATGGTTAATCTGTTGATTAACGCGGTGCAAAGGTAGTGCAGTACATGTAGTTTGACAATAGATGTATTACTGAATGTGTAACCACTTTTACTTATTTGTGTTATTTTAATAACAAAACAAGCAAATTCTTGGGGTATGGATATTGGTGATCATGTTACTAAGTTTGAGACTATTCAATCTCTGAATGACTATTTGCAAGTTGAATCGTCGAATAATTTAGTGAGTGTTATTGATTTAAGTCAGATCAATAATGTGACACATGTTGTCAAATATTTTGGTCTATATTGCGTTACATGCGCACTAAGCGAGGACGAAAATTCGGAATACGCTTCGCGTCTATATTTCATTCGTCCTGGTCAATATGGCCGTTACTCTTCTGGTGATATACAACCATCCAGAGGTTGGCTTCTATGCTTCGACCCAGCCTTGTTGCAAGGAACGCTTTTGGCCAATCGCATGTCGGAGTATTCGTTTTTTGCTGAGCCACTGTCGATGCCTTTATATCTAGACGAGGAGCAGACAAAGCTTGTGGATAGCTGTATGCGTTCGATTCGGAACGAGCAATATAGAGAGCTTGATCGCTATTCAAAGCGCATATTTGCATCAGGTATAGCTGTGCTACTTACCCAATGTCTGCGCTTTAACGACAAGCAAAGTTCAGTACACACTAATCGCAATAGTGATATCGTGCGTCGTGTTGATATTCTGCTCAATGAGCACTTCTCGTCGCAGGCCACCAACAAGGTGCTACCCACTGTGGCATGGTGTGCCGAGAAGTTGCAGTTGTCGTCAAACTATTTTGGTGACCTTATGCGCAAGCATGGTGGCGTATCAGCGCAGGAGCACATCCATTGTCGCATCGTCGAGGAGATAAAGACTTACCTTGAACGCGACACATGCTCTATTGGACATATTGCCGATAGGTTGGGATTTAAGCATCCTCACCATCTGTCGCGCCTATTCCGCAAGAGTGTGGGGTGCACTCCTATGGAGTATCGACAGCGCATGAGTAAGTAAAAGACGAAGTGTGAGTAGGGTAGATGGCCCCTCAACCATATAATATAAGGCTATCCTACAGGGGATGGCCTTATTTGTATTATTGGCTAAGGCATACTCTTTGTAGGCAATCGTCGCAGGCGCAAAATTTTGGTTAACAATCAACATGCAGTCCAAAATTTTGCTAATTAAAAAAAATAGATTATCTTTGTGGCGCTTACGAGCAACGATTGAGCTATGGTGTAATGGTAACACAGCAGATTTTGGTTCTGTTATTCTGAGTTCGAATCTCGGTAGCTCAACCATTTATTGTGATAGGCTGCACTCTGCGGCACATCGCGCAAGTAAAACCCCGAGGGCTGTAGTAATCTACTATCCCTCGGGATTTTCTTTTCGATGCACCACATAGCACAACCTCTAACAATAAATCACTATTACGATAGGCTGCACTCTGCGGTACATCACGCAAGTAAAACCCCGAGGAAAATTCCTCGGGGTTTTTCGTTATAGCATCAGTATAGCTACAACCGATGCGATTAGTATAATGTTTGATAGGGTAGATGGCAAGATGTAATAGTCTTACCCTTAAAAAAAAATATGCCTCGGTCGAGCTATCGGCCGAGGCACACAAGTGATATTTCGTAATGATGATTACTTCATCTTAGCCTTACCACCCTCCAAGAACTTGATGAAGCCATCAATGCTTGCATCGTAGCCACGTACTGGCATCAAGATCTCCTCGTCTGGTGACATAAGAATGTAGCCTGGCTGTGCATTTACGTTGAAGCGCTCAACAGCAATAGCATTGTTCTTACGACCGAGAGTAGTCATAACGATACCGTTCTTGTTAGTGTAGTAGTCCTCAGTGTTAAGATCTGTACGATCATCAACATAGAGTGCGCAGATGATGTAGTCGTTCATAAGCATCTCCTTAACGCGTGGATCGCT
This sequence comes from Alistipes sp., assembly GCA_017380515.1. Taxonomy (GTDB): domain Bacteria; phylum Bacteroidota; class Bacteroidia; order Bacteroidales; family Rikenellaceae; genus Alistipes. Next base: position 6,869 of record JAFODV010000111.1, on the reverse strand, counting down.
CCATACACGTGTCTCCATCTCACGGCAGTTGTTACATGCGTGACCTGTGATGTCGAGGAAGATAGGCTTGTTCTCCTTCTTAGCAGCTGCGATAGCCTCGTCGAGGTCGAAGTAACCCTTAAGGTTGTGTGGCAAGTGAAGCTTATCACCATACTTAACCTCAGCATTAAGGTTGTCGTTGCTACCGTCGATGCGGAAGTCCTGAGATGTCATTGGTGGCAAGTAACCTGAAAGTGCGTTAAGTGGTGCACCGAACATACCAGGAATCATGTATACTACAAATGAGAATACTACTACAGCCATAGCAAGACGCTTAACTGAGAGGTGCTCCATCTTGTCGTCGTGAGCGAAGCGAAGCTTGCCAAGCAAGTATAGACCAAGCAATGAGAATACTACGATCCAGATAGCGAGGTATACCTCACGGTCGAGCAAGCCCCAGTGGTAGGTCTGGTCAGCAGTCATCAAGAACTTCAAACCGAGGGCGATCTCAATGAAACCGAGAACAACCTTTACAGAGTTCAACCAGCCACCGCTCTTAGGCATGTTCTTAAGCAATGATGGGAACCATGCAAGAAGTGTAAATGGAAGAGCAAATGCTGTTGCAAATGCTGCCATAGTGATGATAGGCATCCACAAACCACCGTTCATTGACTCGATGATAACAGTACCTACGATAGGACCTGTACATGAGAATGATACAAGCACGAGGGTAAGAGCCATGAAGAAGATACCAAACAAACCGCCCTTCTCAGCACCTGCGTCGCTCTTGTTAACGAGCTTCGAAGGCATAGTAATCTCGAATGCACCGAAGAATGATGCAGCGAAGATCATGAAGATAGCGAAGAAGATGAGGTTAGGAATCCAGTGTGTAGACAACCAGTTGAAGATATCCTCAGTAACACCCTCACCACCAGTAAAGCGGGTGATAAGAATAAGTGCTGCGATAGGCAATACGTAGAGTGCAATGATGAAGATACCATACATTGTAGCGCGGAATCTACCCTGAGCCTTTGAGCCTGAACCCTTAATAAAGAATGATACTGTCATAGGAACCATAGGGAATACACAAGGTGTCAACAACGCTGCAAAACCCCAGATGATAGCTGAAAGGATAGATGTCCAGTCGAGCTTGTTGGTCTGAGTAGTCTCAGTTGCAACGATAGCACCCTCCTCAGTAGCAGGAGCAGCCTCCTCAACAGATGCAGGAGCAGCCTCCTCAGCCTTAGTCTCCTCAGTAGCAGGAGCTGCTGGCTCTGTTGTCTCCTCCTTCTTCTGCTCAACTGCAGGAGCTGCTGCCTCCTCAACTGAAGGAGCAAGCGTAATCTCGAAGTCGAAAGCACACTGCTGGCACTGGTTTGTAGCATCAGTACAGATGTTTGCGCTGATCTCACCAGTAACCTTGGTGTTAGGAGCTACCTGAATGTTCTGAACGAACATCATCTGGCCCTTGTACATCTTCACAACATCGCCAAACTCGTCAGTGTGTGAGTGCATTTTACCCTTAAGTGGCTCGCTCATGCCACCAATTTTCTTACCATTCTTAAATGTGAATGATGGTGCAGAATATGGGTCATTCAAAGAATAGCCATGGAAACCACTGCGAATAGCACCTGTGAATACCACGGTGTAAGTGTCGTTTCCAGCCTCCTGAGCATAGAGTGTCCACTGCACTGGAGCACCACCCATAATGTCCACAACCTTGCCATAGATAGGCTTAGCTGCGAATGCCTGTGATGAGAATGCTACAACGAGCAATAGCGACATCACAAGATGTTTGAATAGTTTTTTCATAAAATTAAAATTGTGTTAAAGTAATTATTGTGAATTATTTGTTGTCTTCATTTACAAGTGCGCCATTCGAAAACATCACTTTCTCGTTCTGGATGTTCTCCTCTGTACGGCCATCCCAAACCTTATATCGCGATGGCGATACTCCCACACGCTGTTTAAAGTATTTGCCGAAGAACGACTGCGATGCAAAGTTGAGCTTGGTGGCAATCTCCTGGATGCTTAGACCCGAGTATTTCAACAAGCGCTTAGCCTCGTACACTACAGCCTCGTCGATAAGCTTTGAGGCGTTACGTCCGCTCTTCTTCTTTAGGATAAGCGAGAGGTATTTTGGCGTAATTCCCATTTTTGAGGCGTAGAATTCAACACTTCGCTCAGTGCTACAATGTTCACGCAACAGATCAAGGAAGTGGTTGAATAGCTCGTCGGTACGATTGCTTACCGAGCCAGTGCCAGGAAGGCTATGCTGCTGAAGTATTCCCATCACGTAGTGGAACATGGCAGCAAACAACGAGCTTATAATCTTGTCGCGGTTGGCTGTAGGGGCATAGTCGCACAATACCGAACGCATGAGCTTCGAGATATCGTGGATGTAGGCCGCTTCCTGTGGCTCAATCTGCACGCATGGCTCATCGAGGAATCCATGATAGATCGAGATAAGATCCTGCGTGTCGACATGGATGCTGTTGAGATACTGACGTGAGTATGTGATCATATATCCCGATGAGCGTATCGATGCCTTAACCTGCTCGATGACTGTATTCTCGTTGAAGATAAATAGGGTATTGGGACGCAATTCGTGGAGCTTGCCGTTGATCTTAATCTTGGCTGTGCCACTCACCGTCACACCAATAGAGACACCCTGAATGAGTGCCGTGAGGTCATCGAGCTCACGAAACATTACCAGAGGGGTAATAACCATATCCTCCGAGTAGTACGCAGTCTCGAATCGTGATTTGAGCTTGTCTATCGAAGCTCGTTTAATACCATCTTGCTTCATCTATTTAGCTTTTATTTAGCGTCTTATTCTTAGTGCACCCGCCTCGCAACGTATGTGCATAGGAAACTCGGGGCCTGGCTCACCGTCAACATCTGTTGGCTCGTTGATGGTTGAGCTAATCATTATCTCGCGGCAACGCAGGTGGTGTACTGCCTTAGGCTCAGTGCCCATGAGGTGTCTGAGCATATTGGCACATGTTGTAATGCTGTTGTGGTGCTCCAATACGAGCACGTCAAGCATTCCATCATCAACCTTGGCATCGGGTGCCAGCTTAAACTGTCCCGCGCTGTTGCCGTTAAATACCAAACACATCGCAGCATCAATATCGAGTTTTTGTCCATTAGCCTCTATGTGTAATGGTATGTTGTGCATCTCAATAATATCTTTGATGCCTACTCGCATATAGGCCAATTTGCCTACAAGGCGCTTCTCCTTGTCGCTCGTAAAGTGTGACGTCGTAGTCAACACACCGAAGCTAAACACGTTGACAAAGTATCGCCCGTTTACCATGCCACAATCAACCCTATACTCTGTGCCTGTGGCTATCTGCTGTGCTGCACTCATCATTCTGCTACGCATGCCTATTGCCGATGCAAAGTCATTTGCTGTGCCGGCGGGTATTATGCCCAACTGTGGGTTGATACCCTTCGAGCGCATGCTGTTCACAACATAGTTGATTGTGCCATCGCCGCCACAAACAACAGCTATGTCTAACTCCTCGTCACCATCAAAGGGGTTAGTGTCGAAGGTAATGAGCTTTGGCTTTAGCTCGATGCCCTCCTTGCCGAACACCTCGACAATTGCCTCTAAGCGTTTGCCGAGTTGCCCTCTGCGTGCCTTTTTGTTGTATAGAAGCAGGCCTTTCATACACTATCTAAATCTTGCCGATGCCTCGATGCGATATCCATCATCAGCTGCATATATAAAATAGTAGCTCCAGCCAAACTCCTCCTCACAATGCTTGGCCAACTCCAGTGCTCCACCCTCAGAGCCCATAGCCATGAACATTGTTGCTGCGGCATCTGCCTCAGCGCACGTTGGCGCTACAACAGTTGCCGATAGTAAGTTGCTATGCACACTAAATCCTGTCTTAGGGTTTATCGTGTGACATATCTTCTCTCCCTTGTCATTGGTGTAGAAACGACGGTAGTTGCCCGATGTTGCTACTGCACAATTCGACACTGGAATAATCTTTTCGATGGCATCCTGCTCGAAATTACCTTCATATGGCGTTTCGATACCTATCGACCAGTCGTGGCTCTCTCCATTTACACCTTTGCAGCGTATCTCGCCACCGATGTTTACCATGTAGTTCTCAACGCCTCGTTTTGCAAGCTCATCTGCCACAAGGTCCACTACATAACCCTTAGCCACAGAGTTTAAGTCGATTTGAACACGAGCATCGCTCTTGCTGAGCTTCGAACCCTCGACATGTAGCTTGTCGAAACCAACAAACTCAAGCAATGAGTCGATGTTAGGTCTTTCGCTCTTTTCATCTTTCTGAGCAAATCCCCATGCCGATGTTAGAGGCTTTACCGTAACGTCGTAATATCCGTCGCTGAGCTTGTGATAGCGTGCTGCAAGCTCGAGGTTGGTAGCTATGTGTCTATCGAGCGAGTCGCACTTGTTGTTGTTGATTTTCGAAAGTAATGAGCTGTCGTCGAATATCGACATAGAGAGTTTTGCCTCGGTGTCGACGCTACGGATTATTTCGTTGATCTCGTTTTTGCTTATTTGGGGGCTACACTTAACCTGAGCGAATGTTCCTAAGGCAAGGCCCTCTACGGTGATATAGCGATTTGTCGTGGTCTCGCAACCACATAGTATTGTGGCTACAACGATCATAATCGCAGTTAGTAGGTGGGTTGTGATAGTCTTGAACATTCGGCTTAATTAAAATAAATGTGCGAACAAAGGTAGTGAAAATTTATAATTTTCTACTATATTTTCCCGATTTTTTGCGGAATATGGAGAAAATTGTTCGAAAACTCTTTTGTTGTATATTGTAAATATGGTTATTTGTGGATTAAAAATGGTTAATAAAATAGATATAATATTAATATGTATGGGTTGATATGTATGGGAGTTGTGCTCAGTTTTTAGTGCTGTTTGAGTAGGTTGGAGGCTATGTTGTGATTGGGGTTAAAAATTTTGGCTAAATTATTTGCGGAAAATATTCTTTTTCTTTGAAAAAGCTTTTGCTAATCAGAAAATAATATTTATCTTTGCCGCACGTTCTGGCAGGATCTAAGGTAAGGATGATCTGTCGTAGAGCGCAACCAGGGGCGTTATCCTCGGGAAATGAAGTGGGAAACGCACCATAAAACCTTAATTTTTATGTATTTGACACCTGAGAAGAAGCAGGAGTTGTTTGGCCAGTACGGCAAGTCTACAACCGACACAGGCTCACCCGAGAGCCAGATCGCGTTATTCACCTACCGTATCAACCACCTTACCGAGCACATGAAGAGCAACCGTCACGACTACGGTACGCAGCGTTCTTTGTTGCGTCTTGTAGGTAAGCGTCGTAAGTTGCTTATGTACTTGAAGGAGGTTGATATCGAGCGTTACCGCGCAATCCTTAAGACTCTTAACCTCCGTAAGTAAGAGTGTGCAGAAAATGAAGGCAATGCTTCGGTGTTGCCTTCATTTACGAGTGGATCAAATTTTTGATGTTATATATTTGACGTTTTTTAAGAGGTTAAAATTTTTTTATGGAAGCTAACAAATTGTACAATGCTGTACAGAAGACAATCACCTTGGCCGATGGTCGAGAGATTATGATTGAGACAGGTAAGCTTGCAAAGCAGGCTGATGGCTCGGTGGTTGTGCGTATGGGCGACACAATGCTTTTGGGTACTGTTGTTGCCGCTAAGGATGCAAAGGAGGGAACCGATTTCATGCCATTGCAGGTAGAGTATAAGGAGAAGTATGCCTCATGTGGCCGCTTCCCTGGTGGTTTTATGAAGCGTGAGGGTAAGGCTGGCGATTCTGAGATTTTGGTAGCTCGTCTTATCGACCGTGCGTTGCGTCCACTATTCCCAGCAGATTACCACGCTGAGGTATTCGTGACAGTTAACCTTATCTCAGCAGAGAAAGATATTCAGCCTGATGCATTGGCTGGTTTGGCTGCATCTGCAGCACTCGCTGTATCGGACATTCCATTTGGTGGTCCTATCTCTGAGGTGCGTGTAGCACGTATCGATGGCGAGTATGTTATCAATCCAGGCTTCGAGGCTATGAAGCGTGCCGACCTTGATATTATGGTTGGTGGTACTATCGACAACATCTTGATGGTTGAGGGTGAGATGAACGAGGTGTCTGAGGAGGTTATGCTCGGCGCTATCATGTTTGCTCACGAGGAGATTAAGAAGCACTGCGCTGTTCAGATCGAGCTTATGAAGGAGCTTGGTAAGGATGTTAAGCGTGAGTACTGCCACGAGACCAACGATGAGGAGCTTCGTCAGACTATCATCACTGAGCTTTACGACAAGGCATATGCTATCGCTACAAGCGGTACTATGAAGCATGAGCGTGCTGAGGCATTCGACGCTTTGGAGGCTGAGTTCGCTTCACGCTTCACTGAGGAGGAGCTTGAGGAGAAGGCACCACTTATCCATAAGTACTTCCACGACGATGTTCAGAAGAAGGCTATGCGTAACATGATCCTCGATGAGGGTAAGCGTCTTGATGGCCGTCGTACAGATGAGATTCGTCCTATCTGGTGCGAGATCGACTACTTGCCATGCGCTCATGGTTCAGCTATCTTCACACGTGGTGAGACCCAGTCGTTGACTACTGTGACTCTCGGTACTAAGCTCGATGAGAAGCAGAAGGACGAGGTTTTGGTACAGGGTAGCGAGCAGTTCGTATTGCACTATAACTTCCCTCCATTCTCTACTGGCGAGGCACGTCCAGCACGTGGTTTGAGCCGTCGTGAGATTGGTCACGGTCACTTGGCATGGCGTGCGTTGAAGCCTATGGTGCCTGTTGGCGAGGAGAATCCTTACGCAGTACGTGTAGTATCTGATATCCTCGAGTCTAACGGTTCATCATCAATGGCTACTGTATGTGCTGGTAC
>JAFODV010000016.1 GCA_017380515.1 Alistipes sp. | reverse complement strand
GTGCCAACATCAAATACCTTCACAATCACCATCGACGCTATGACAAAGTCTTCGGTAGAGTTCACCGTGGAGCCTACAATAGATGACCCATACTACGTAACTATTGAGTCGGTAGATGTTTTGGCACCTTATGGTCCCGACAAGGAGAACTCATATGAGGACCTCATCAAGTATCTCACACCTGACTATGAGTCAACAATCGAGCAGCGTACATTCGCAGGTAAGCAGACAATCACCAATAGCGACCTTGGCAAGAGCGTAAACGGCTTCAAGACTTATCGTGTTGTTGTTTGGGGCTTCGAGAATGGTCCTACAACCACAGTCTTCATGTCTGAGGAGTTTAAGCCTGCAGATCCTGAGGTAGACTTCGAGCCTACAATCTACGTAGATGAGTATAACTACCGCAAGGTTATCTACAGCGTAGTGCCTAACAGCAATGCTACCTACTACCACGCATTGCACACCGCAGCCGAGGTAGGTGAGGATGGTGGCGCACAGCTTGCCGCATCGCTCATCGAGGGCAACATCAACGCCAACCTCATCAGCGGCACAGTACAGAAGGAGGTAGAGGTACAGGCCGAGAGCGACTACTATGTTGTTGTCTTTGGCTACAACCCTGATACTAAGAGTATGACCTCAGAGGTATTCCTCAGCGAACTTATCACAACACCTGCAGAGCCAACCGAGGCTCTAACACTCGATGTTGAGGTTACAAACCTTGCGTGGAATGGCGCAGATATCTATGTCACTCCAAGCAGCGACTTCAAATACTACTACGAGTGCCGCACACGCGCTAAGTTCGACGAGCGTTATGGCTCTGCTGAGGGCTTCTATCAGAAGGTATACTATGGCTGGGCAAGCGACGCAGCATCTTATGGCAACGATGTGGCTACTGTGGCTTCGTGGTACACCAACGAGGGTAGCGGCGTTGCCGACATTGGTCAGCTTCGCTGGAGCACCGACTATGTATTCGCAATCTTTGGCATTGATGCCGAGGGTAATCTCGCAACAGAGGTAATTATCAAGGAGTTCACAACACTCACACCTGCACAGTCGTCTAACGAGTTCACAATCACCATCAACTCATTCACCAAGTCATCGGTGAACTTCACCGTGACACCTACCACCAACGACCAGTACTACGTTACTGTCGAGAAGGTGGGTACTGTGAGCGGATATGGCCCAGATCAGGATAAGTCGTACGATGATCTTATCGACGACCTCCTCCCAGAGTATGAGAACCAGCTCTCACAGCGTCTATTTAGTGGTGAGCAGACAATCACCAACAGCGACCTTGGCAAGAGCGTAAACGGCTTTAGCGACTATGTTATCGTTGTTTGGGGCTTCAACAATGGTCCTACAACTACAGTCTTCATGTCGGAAGCATTCCGTCCTGCTGACCCAGAGTAGTGAGCACATATAAAGCACTAATATACAATGAGAAAGATATTTATCATTTTGGCAGCAGCGCTTAGCTTTGCCGCGTGCGACAACGATAGTCCAACGCACGATGGCATAGCTCCAAAGCTAACTCTCACTTCTGAGAGCAGCATATGGTTCGAGGCCGAGGGTGGCGAGGGTGTCATCACCTACACCCTCGAAAACCCTGTTAAAGGCGTCAAGCTCAAGGCCACACCTTCTGTGGAGTGGATTACTGATATCACCGTTGGCGACAGCATCACCTATCTCGTAGCAGCAAACGACAGCGAGGAGGATCGTCGCGGCACAATCACCGTAGAATATGACAAGGAGAGCTTCTCTGTATCTATCATGCAGCGTGCTAATCTCGATATTGATGTTCAGTTTACAGGACAGTATCTCGTTGGCAGTTTATACTACGACAAGGTGGAGGGCACTGATGCCTATAGCTACAACCTCATCATTTCGGATAAGGGTATGAACCAGAGTGGCAACCTCTATGACGATGCGTCGTACTACATATTCGACCTTTATGCAGCTACACCAGCCGAGAATGGCGTAGCAGTAATACCCAATGGCGAGTACTCGTTGGGCATAGAGAAAAAGGCTGGCATCATAAACGATGGTAATAGCTACCTTGTAAAAACTACATCTTCGGGCACTACAAAATTGCGCTACTCGAAGCTACGATTTGTGGTATCGGACAACAAGATTGAGGCATTCATAACCCTTGAGAACGATGAGGTACACTATGTCAAGTATGAGGGTAGCCTCGCTATCGACTACTATCAAGCAGATAACAACAGTGGATATAGCACGCTACAGCGCGACTACTACTTTGACATCAACGATGGCTTGTTCGTAGGTGCATACGTTGGCAATATGTATTACTCAGGAGCTGACACATGCCAGGTATACCTCTTCGAGGAGCTTGACCTTGAGACAGGCGAGGAGTTTGGCGATGAGTTCCAGCTCGACCTACAGCTACCTCGTGGCAGCAAGGATATCTGCGGCACCTATACCCCAGGCACTACTGCTGGTCACTTCCTCATTGGCACCATGGAGGATTTGGGCGGTGGTCAGTTTATGCAGACTAACACATGGTATATGACTGCCGGATATCTTGACTTTGCACCTCTTGTTAATGGTACAATCACCATTGAGAAGGACGAGAATGATCTCTACACCTTCACTATCGACTGCGTTGATGATGAGGGCCATAAGATTTCGGGCAAGTTCCGTGGCACAGGCCAATTCACAGAGTGGTAGTCATCTTACAAAGCTCACAAAAAAGTTCTGCCCTTCGGGACAGAACTTTTTTTTATGGCAACACCCCTCCGATATCATATTTTTTTAGTATCTTTGCTCAGCATGGAGTCGTTACTCGAATATGGATATTTAGGCCTCTTCATAGGCACATTTCTCGCAGCCACGGTTTTTCCGTTTAGCTCCGACGTGTTGCTCGTAGGCATGCTTGCTGCTGGAGGCGACCCCATAACCACAGTTGTGGTGGGCACACTTGGCAACTGGCTCGGAGGATTGACATCATACTGGGTAGGCTGGCTCGGCAAGCTGGAGTGGCTGGAGCGATGGTTTAGGGTCAAAAGCGAGACAATAGAGAAGCACCGCACAAAGGTTGAGAAATGGGGACCACTCCTTGCCTTGATGACATGGCTGCCATTTGTGGGCGATGTATTTGCCATAGTCCTCGGCTTCTACAAGGCTAAGTTTGTACCATCAGCCATATGGATGTTTGTGGGCAAGTGCGGCAGATTTGTGGTGTGGGCACTTATCGTAGGAGCTTTTACGGCATAAGAAATTATCAACTAAAAACTTAATACACAATGAAAAGACTATTTACTTTGGCTCTTGCGCTTATGTCAGTAGGTACACTTAGCGCACAGAAGGACAATGGCGGTATCAGCGAGGCTATGCTTAATGATATACGCTCGTCGTACACAGAGGATGCGGCTGACCGTGCTGCACGCAACGCTATGGCACAGACATCTATAGCTACGCTTGCCACAAATGCCAACAACCTTGCAATGATTGACACCAACTTCTCGCACCGTGTGAAGACTAAGGGCATCACCGACCAGCATCAGTCTGGCCGTTGCTGGTTGTTCACAGGCCTCAACGTATTGCGTGCACAAATGATCGAGGAGTATGACCTAGATGGCTTGACATTCTCACACAACTACCTATTCTTCTACGACCAGTTGGAGAAGTGCAACCTATTCCTTCAGGCTGTAATCAACACCAAGCACCTCGACATGGAGGATCGTCAGGTGGAGTGGCTATTTAAGCACCCTCTTAGCGACGGTGGTCAGTATACTGGCGTGTCGAACCTCATCATGAAGTATGGCGTTGTGCCAGCCGAGATAATGCCTGAGAACTACCAGACAAACAACACTGGACAGATATCTAACCTTATCCAGCTCAAGCTTCGAGAGTATGGCCTTAAGCTACGCCAGCAGAAGGACAAGCGCTCAACAGTGGCTCTTAAGACTGAGATGCTTAAGGAGATCTATCAGATGCTGGCACGTGCCTATGGTGTGCCTCCAACAGAGTTTGAGTGGACATTGCGCGATAAGACAGGCAAGGTAATCTCAACCAAGACCTACACCCCACAGTCGTTCTACAAAGAGTATTTTGGTGATCTCGACCTTGAGAACGACTTTGTGATGGTGATGAACGACCCATCACGCGAGTACTACAAACTATATGAGATTGAGTACGACCGCCACGTATACGATGGTGACAACTGGGTATATTTAAACCTCCCTATCGACGAGGTTAAGGCGCTCGCTATCGCATCTATCAAGGATAACACAGCTATGTACTTCTCATGCGACGTTGGCAAATTTATCCTTTCGAAGAAGGGCACGCTCGACATCAACAACTTCGACTACGCTTCACTCATGGACGTGGAGTTCCCAATGAACAAGGAGGAGCGTGTACGCACCTTCGCAAGTGGCTCGTCACACGCCATGACACTTATTGCCGTGGACCTCGACGAGGCAGGTAACGCCAAGAAGTGGATGGTTGAGAACAGCTGGGGCCCACAGGCTGGCTGGAGGGGCAACCTTATCATGACCAACGAGTGGTTTGAGGAGTATATGTTCCGCGTTGTTGTCAACAAGAAGTATTTCCCTGCCGAGACTCTTAAGCTATTAGAGCAGAAGCCAATAATGCTTCCATCGTGGGATCCAATGTTCCAGTACGAGGAATAGAAGTAATGAGTAATAAGTAGTGAGTAATGAGTAACAAAATGAATATTACTAATTACTAATTACTAATTACTAATTTCTCACTACTAATTAAAATAGAGCGTCACAGACACTACATTTTTTCTATGACCTCTCACCTTATATTATGTTGGAGATAGAGCGCAAATTCAGAGTTGTGGGCGACTACAAACCCTATGTCAGCGGCTCGATGCACCTTGTGCAGGGATACATTGCCTCGGGACGTCGCACGGTGCGTGTGCGCATTGCTGACGACAGGGCATGGCTCACGATTAAGGGGCCGTCGAAAGATGGTGGACTGAGCCGCTTCGAGTGGGAAAAGGAGATTAGCTTGCGTGAGACATTGGAGCTTATGCAGCTTGCCGAGGGCAGCATCATAGAGAAGTATCGCCACCTTGTCGAGTTCGAGGGGCACACCTTCGAGGTAGATGAGTTTTTGGGCGATAACCTCGGGCTTACTATTGCCGAGGTGGAGCTTCAATCGCCCGACGAGGAGTTTATGCGCCCCGAGTGGCTTGGCGACGAGGTAACAGGCATAAAGCGCTACTACAACTCGCACCTTCGCACCTACCCCTACTCGGCATGGAGCAATGAGGAGCGATAGACGAACAACCAAACTAGTGGTGAGCAACGAGTAATTAGCGATAATTATTTGTTGCTCGCTTTTTTTTATTACCTTTGTTACTATAATTCCGAAAACACATAAAACTTTATACTATGTTACGCAAACTATTTACACTTATCGTGTGCTTAGTGGCAGCTGTTGCTACTGCTTCGGCACAAACTCCCCCCGACAATGAGATTTGGTACACTACGACCGATGGAAAAACGATATCGATATCTTTCGACACTGACGATTTGGTTTCACATAACTATAATAATGGTCGAGGAGTTCTAAAATTTAGAAATAGCGTAACAAGCATTGGACGTGTTGCATTCTCTGATTGCAGCAGCCTAACTAGCATTACTATTCCTAATAGCGTAACTAGCATTGGAG